>JBFIPU010000045.1:0-19179 GCA_041609995.1 Acidimicrobiia bacterium | reverse complement strand
GGAATCGGCTTCGGTGATGACAGGAGCCACCAAGCCCTCTTCCGTCTGCACCGCGATGGCGATGTTGGCAGAAGCCGAGGGAGTGAAGTGGTCGCCATCGCGCGTTCCGTTCAGCTGCGGATGGTGGCGCAGCACTTCGGCCGCAGTCTTGACGATCAGAGCCGAGATGTCCTCCGGGACTTCAGTTCCGAAGTCGACGGTGGTGAACAGCGTGACCGGGGCCGTTTCGGCGTGGCTCGCTCGCATGTTGCGGGCTATCACCGAGCGAAGTCCTCGAAAACCGGCGCTTGCCGTGGACTGTTCTCGAACGTCGCGCTCGGTGATTCGTCCGCCCGGACCGGATCCCACGATGACCGCAAGGTCGACCCCCAGCTCCCGGCTGACCCGCTTGGCGGCCGGCGAGGCCCGGATCACCTCTTCCGGCACACTGGCCGGGGTTTCGGCAGGTTCGGCGGGAGCCGACGCCGCCGGTGTTTCGGTGATTTGGCAAATAGGACTTCCCTGGGCAACCGGGTCACCAATTGCGACCCGGTTCACCACGTACCCATCGATCGGAGCCAGCACCTCCATCGCAACTTTTTCCGCCTGGACTTCTGCGATCAATTGGTCTTGCCGGCAGGCCTGGCCGTCGTCGACGAACCAGGCCGTGATGACGGCATCGTCACCGGCTTGCGTGACAACCGGCATTGCCACGTCGGTTGGCATGGCGTGCCTAGCCCGAAACCAGTTCCGAAACCGCCGCCACGATCCGCTCCGAAGAAGGCAGGGCCCACTCCTCGAGTCCATGGCTATAGGGGATGGGGATGTCCGGCGTTGCGACCCGTACCGGCGGAGCATCGAGATGGTCGAACGCCCCTTCAACCGCGGTGCTGATGATTTCGCCGGTCATGCCGAAACTGTGGTAGTCCTCATCGACCACGACCAGACGATGCGTTTTCTGCACGCTGGCGACGACTGCTTCCCGGTCGAGGGGAACGAGCGATCTGAGGTCGATCACCTCGGCCGATATCCCTTGGCTTTCGAGGGTTTCGGCCGCATCCAAGGCCTTGTGGACCGACAGCCCGATGGTGACAACGGTCACGTCGGAACCTTCGCGGGCAATACGCGCTTCGCCGATCGGTACCTCATAGGCCTCGGCCGGTACCGGTCCGGTGGCCCGCGGGTTGTTGACCATCCAACCAAGCCCCAGCGCTCCCTTGTGGAACATATATACCACCGGGTTGTCATCGCGGATAGCCGAGATCATCAGGCCCTTGGCGTCATAGGCGCTCGACGGCACGACCACCTTCATTCCCGGTAGGTGGGCAAACATGCCCCACAGCGTCTGGGAATGTTGTCCGGCATCCGAGTACCCCCCGCCGACTGCGGTGGTCAGGACGACCGGCACCTTGATGTTGCCTCCGCTGAAGTAGTGGATCTTGGCCATGTTGTTGTAGATCTGGTCCATACAAACACCGAAGAAGTCAACGAACATGAGTTCCACGATCGGCCGCATGCCGTTGATGGCAGCACCGACGGCGGCGCCTATGAAGCCGGTCTCCGAAATCGGTGTATCGATGATGCGCTCAGGTCCAAATTTCGCCAGGAGGCCTTCGGTTGAGCCGAAGATGCCGCCATAGACGCCCACATCCTCGCCCATCACGAAGACGGACGGGTCCACGTCCATTTCTTGGAAGATGCCCTCGGCGATGGCTTTTTGCATTGTCAGTTTTCGGTCGGTCGCAGTGGTCATAACGTCAAACCCTTTCTGTTTCTATGCGAAGACATGCTCGAGCGCCGCTTCGGGCTCTGGATAAGGACTGGCCAGGGCGAAGTCCAAGGCCTCTTCCACAATTGCGTACTGAGCTTCCTGGATGGCGGCTTGCTCCTCGGCTGACAAGATTCCCTCGTCGGCGAGGCGCTTTCCGAACACGATCAGGGGATCGCGCTGGTTCATCTCTTCTTTGAACGCTTCGTCCCGGTAGGCGTCGGCGTCGCCTTCGAAATGGCCCCAAAGCCGATCCGTTTTTATCTCTATCAAACTGGGTCCATCGCCCCGCCGAGCGCGGTCCATAGCTGCCCCCATCACCTCGTACACGGCAACCGGGTCGTTCTCGGGTACGAGCACTCCGGGAATCCCGTAGGCCGAGGCCCGGTCACTGTTGTCGGGAATGGCAGTTGATGCGGTTTTGGGAACCGAAATGGCGTATGCGTTGTCCTCGCAGATGAAGACCACCGGCAGTTTCCACAGCGCGGCCAGATTGAGGGATTCGTGGAAGGCTCCCTGATTGGCCGCGCCTTCACCGAAGTAGGACAGAGCGATATTGTCGGTCCCCTTGAATCGGAAGGCCATGGCCGCGCCAACCGCCACCGGCATGCCTTCACCAATGATGCCCGAACAACCGAAGTTCGGCTCTACCGAGAAGAGGTGCATGTGGCCGCCTTTGCCGCGACCCAGGCCGGTATCGCGCCCAAAGATCTCGGCGGCCATCTTGTTGAGGTCCACACCCTGCGCAATGGCTATGTGGTGGGGACGGTGGGTGGCAGTGATCGCGTCACCGGGTTGCAGATGCGGGCGCATGCCCACGGCTACAGGCTCCTGGCCGGCGGCGAGGTGCATCTCGCCCGGTATCAGCCCCGCGGCGATGTCAAAGGCCGGGAGCTTGTCCGCAAAATACATCTCCCGGATTCGCTCCTCGAAACGCCTGATCTTGACCATCGTTTCGTACATGTCGACGAGATGTTCTTTCGGAATATCCATGCCGAACCTCCTTTACGGTCCCAGAAGGCGCGGCCCGATGACGTCGCGCCGTTGTCGATATTTCGCAATATACCGTCAGGGCGAGGGTGGGGAAAGCGGGTCGCGAAATGCCGCCTCGAGTTCGAGCACCCGCGGTCCCGGCACCGGACGCACGAGTCCACCCGCAGCGGGCAGTCGGCGTTCACCGTCGAGTGCGATGAGTCCCGCCGCCGCCGCCAGGTGTACGACCGTACCTTGCGGCAGGTCCTCGTAGCCCGCTACGGGGATGTCGAGCACAACGCCCGGCCCGAACACGGCGCGGACCGTGGTATTGCCACCGAACGTAAGGCGGCGGGCAAACCCGTACCTCAGCGGCCCCAGCGCGGCACTGATGGACGCGATTCCAACAGCGGTCCGGCGCGACGTGGTGACGAATCCTTCGATGAGCTGTTTCGGATCCCAAATGGCACCGGCACCCACCCAGGTGTCGCGGACGACGACAGCATCGATGACGGCCAGTGCCTCGCCCGTGGTCGTTTGGACGGCGATGGCGGTGGTGGGGGAGAAGGCGTCACCCGGCCCCGAGATGGCAAGCCCGGCGGCCAGGCCCGTCACCGTGGGCTCGTCAGCGAGAGCGAATGCATTGTTGGTTCCGGCAGCCACCGGGATGAGTGGCGCCTCAGGCCACCCTTCCGCCGCCGCCCGCACCGTGCCATCACCGCCCACGGTGATCAATGCTCGAGCTTCGTGGCTGGCCAAGTAGGCCGCGCAGTTTCTCGTGTCCGCCTCGGTGCCGGTTGTCTCGATCGGGATGTATCCAACCTCGGGTCCATTCCCATCGGCTAGTCGCACGGCCCGCCGAACGAGACCAGCCTGATCATCCAGGGCGAGAACCCTGATGCCGTCAACAGATCCGATTCCCACGAGAAGTCGAGCCACGAGGTTGGCCTTCTCCTCGACGTCGACCACGCGGGCCAAACCGGTGAGTCTGCGGATGTCTTTCGATGACGCGGGGTTGGCGATGAGACCGACGATCATGGCTTCACAGCGTAGGCGGGCGCCACGGCCGACCGCCTTCGCTCACCACGTTGTCGAGGTTGGTGGTGCGAACGGCCGGATCCGCCCGGTTCCTCGCATGGTCGCCGTTGAGGCCGTCGATCCCGGGCTATCGGGCGTTGATGTGACCGCGGTGCAGTTCTTTGACGGAAGTCACACCCAGCAACTGCATCGTGCGCGTGATTCCCTCTCTGAACATCTGGAGCGACCGGTCTACACCGTGCTCGCCGCCCGCCATGAGCGCGTAGAGATAGGCCCGGCCGACGAACGCGGCGTCCGCCCCCTGGGCAACGGCTGCCACGACATCTGCTCCGCTCATGATGCCACCGTCCACGTAGACCTCGATCCGGTCGCCGACGGCGTCGACCACTTCGGGTAGAAGGGCGAGCGTGTTGGGTGCCCGATCGAGTTGACGGGCCCCGTGGTTCGAGACGATGACCGCGTCGGCGCCATGGTCGACGGCTTTTTGCGCGTCTTTGTCGCTCTGGATGCCTTTGATGACGAGGGGCCCCTTCCACGCCTGCCGGAGCCAGTCCACATCCGACCAATTGAGAGTGGGGTCGAAGATGTGTGTCATGAGCTCTGCGACGGTGCCGTCGAAGTTGCGGAACGAAGCGAATTCGAGTGGTTCGGTGGTGAGCAGGTTGAACCACCACGTCGGGTGACGCGCCATGTCGAACAGGGTCTTCACGGTGAGCGACGGCGGAATGGTCAGTCCGTTGCGAATGTCGCGCAGACGCGCTCCTGGGATCGGCGTGTCGACGGTGAGGATCACCGCCGAGTACCCGGCGCGCTCGGCTCGATCCAACAACTCCTCGCTGGCGTCACGGTTTTTCAGCAGATACAGCTGGAACCAGCGGTTCAGGTTCGGGGCGGCCGCGGCAACATCTTCGGGGGATGTGGTTCCCAGGGTGGACAAGGCGTAGGTGATTCCCGCGCGGGCGGCGGCCCTGGCCACAGCCGGCTCGCCCTCGTGTTGCATCATCCTGGTGAACCCGGTCGGGGCAAGTGCGAGCGGCAGGCTGGAGTGTTGCCCGAGGAGCGTGGTCGAGGTGTCTACCTCCGAAACATTTCGCAGCAATGTGGGCCTGAATTCGACCCGTCTGTAGGCATCGCGCGATTCCCGCAGCGTTGCCTCCTCCTCGGCGGCACCGTCGGTGTAGTCGAATGGAGCCCGGGGTGTGCGGCGACGGGCGATCTCCCGCAAGTCCCAAATGGAAGCGGCAGATGCCAATCTGGCGTGCGGACCGAAACCGGGCGGTCGGATCTTGATCAGCGGTTTGACGTCAGCCCACCGTGGCATTCGTCGGTCGATGGCACTCAGTCGTTCCCTCCTCGCTTGTTGTAATTTCCGTCTGCCATGGCATTCCTGGGACACAGCGTAGAGGACCACTGCTGGTCCGCCGGCCGAGCTCCTGGCCCAACCATCCGAGGGTGGCGAGTACGGATCGCTGAGCGAGAGCTCGGCGCTGAGCCGGCCGAGATGCGTGTCCTATCCCTTGACCACGCCGAGTGGTCGCATCTCGGCCACCGGTTTGGCCAGGCTCGCCAGGTCCGAGACGTTCACTACCTCAGAGACGTCTTTGTAGGCATAGGCGGCTTCCTCTGCGAGTTCTTTGACGACCTTGGGGCGGACGATGATGCCGGCCTCGGTCATCTCGTCGAGCACCTGGCGCCCGGCGCGCAGTCGACGGGCAGCAGTGCGGCTCATGACGCGCCCGGCGCCGTGGGGGGCCGAGGAGAACGCAGGGTTGTCATTGGTGCCCACCAGCAGCCAGGAACTGGTGCCCATGCTTCCGGGCAGGATCACCGGTTGCCCCACCTCTCGGAGGTCCGACGGGAGATCCGGGTGCCCGACCCCATGGGCCGGGGTGGCGCCCTTGCGGTGCACGCAATACGTCGCCATTGACCCCTCCTGCACCTCGAGGCTCGCCATATTGTGCAGGACGTCGTAAACCAGGTCGAGCGGCACGTCGCCCACCTCGGTTTCGAACACATCGGCAAAGACCCGCCGTACCTGGTCGGTCAGCACCTGCCGGTTCGCCATGGCGAAGTTGGCGGCCGCCCACATGGCGGCCAGGTAGGTCGCCCCTTCGGGAGACTCGACTGGCACGCAAGCGAGCTGGGGATCGGGCAACGCGATGTCGTATCGCGGCATGGCCTGCTTGGCCACGTCGACAGCGTCGCTGCACACCTGGTGACCGAGCCCCCGGCTTCCGCAATGGATCATCACGCACAGGCGCCCTTCCACGATGCCGAACGCGGCCGCCGCCTGCCGGTCGACGACCTGCTCGATCACCTGAACCTCGAGGAAGTGGTTTCCGCCTCCGAGAGATCCGATCTGGCGCCGTCCCCGGTCGCGGGCCCGTTGGGAAATGAGACCTGGTTCGGCCTGTTCGAACCAACCCTGATGGGCAGACCGCTCGATGTCGCGCGCTCGTCCGAATCCGGCATCGACGGCCGCCGGCACGCCCCCGCGCAAGATGCTGGGCAGATAGTCGCCGGACGCGATCCCGCCGGGTCCGCTCCCTCTCGGAATCCCCTTGGAGAGGCCGTTCATGATGCGGCTGCCATACCGGTCGAAGTGGTCGAGCGTGAACGTCGACGACAGCAGGCGCACCCCACACCCGATGTCGAAGCCGACGCCTCCGGGCGAGACGACCCCGCCCGCACCTACGTCGGTGGCCGCCACTCCTCCGATCGGAAACCCGTAACCGGGGTGCATGTCGGGCATGGCGAAGGACGCCTCCACGATGCCGGGAAGATGGGCGACCGACTGGACCTGGCGGAGCGCTTTGTCCACGTCGGGCTGCTCGAGCAGGGGCCGGGAGGCGTATACGCGACCCGGCACCCGCATCGAGCCGACCCGCTCGATTTCCCACAAAGTGGGGCTGAGGCCGCGGAGCTGCGTCAAGCCCACCTTGATGATCGGCGGCAACTTGTCTGCCAAGTTCGTCACACAGCCAGCCTTTCACGGGTGGAAGTCGCCTACCAGGGTCGGACGGCCTTTCATTCGGAGCATATTCGGCTCCCTTACAAGGCGACACCGACGGCCGGCATGCCGGTCTATCGTTGAATCATGGACATCGAATATCCCGGGTTTGGGACCATCGAGGTCTTCGGTCGAAGATACGACCACGATGTGGTGATCGAGGACGGAGACGTGAGGGCGCGCGACAAAGGCCCCTCGAAGAAGCTCAAAAGGGGAGGTCATACTCCGCTGTCGGCCGCCGAGGACATACCGTGGTCCAAATCGCGGTTGGTGATCGGATCCGGCTACTCGGGGAGCCTGCCGATCTTGCCCGAGGTGACCGAGGCCGCCACCTCGGCCAACGTGAGCGTGGACATCATGCCCACTGCCGAGGCCTGTTCGTTGCTGCGGTCGCTCGACCCGGCGGACGTCAACGCCATCCTGCACGTGACCTGCTGAGGATATGAACAGGACTTCAGTGTGGGTGGTCATCCTGGTCGCTGGTCTCCTGGCGTCCGCCTGCGGATCGCAAGACACCATCTCGACCAGCTCCGAACCTTCGATAGTCGTCACGACCAGCCCACCCGCCACCACAGCTTCGAGCACGACTTCCACCATGCCCGACACGAGCACCTCGGTTGCGTCGTCCTCTACGACCGTCCCAGGTTCTCAGCCGGCACAGGTCTTCTTTGCCACCGGGGACGGGAGCGACTGCGCCGCCGTGACCGGTTTCGACCGGCTGATTCCTGCGACCGACCAGGTCGCCGCAGCGCTGTCCTTGCTGGTGGCGGGTCCGAATATGGAAGAAGTAGCGATGGGTGCCAGTTCGTTCTTCTCGGCGGAGTCCGAGGGTGTGCTCCGGGCGATGTCGCAGGTAAATGGAGAGCTCGTCGTGGACTTTCGCGACATGCGCGGGCTGCTCTCGAACGCTTCAACCAGTTGCGGAAGTGAGTCGTTGCTGGCTCAGCTCAACGCAACCGTGTTTCAGTTTGAGGAAGTCGAGCGGGTGCGCTATGAGATCGATGGCAGCTGTGACGTGTTCTCGAATTGGCTCCAGCGGGAATGTCGGGAGTACACCCGCAGCGGCGCCGAACCGGTGACCTTGTCGACCAACGAGAGGGCACTGGGTTCGGGATGCACCCCGGGAACCGAGCAACTCCCGGACGGCCGTTGGTTCGGTTTCGCGGTCGACGCCAATGGAGACGAGTTGGTCTTCGATCTCGCATGCTGGTTCTCTGGGACGGCCGCCGCCGATGCCGCGGCCGAAGACGGAGAGGAGTCCCCGCCACCGAACGATTACCACATCCGTAATCAGAGCGACGTGCTGAGAACACTGGCGGTTGCTGAGTCGACGTCGGTCACCTGGTTGCCAACCGGTGATCCGGCGGATGCCACCACAGGTTCATACGCCCAGTGGGTGGCGGAACGGCCGAGCCGCGAATATCTGCCCGGTGTCTGGCTCGAGGTCGATGGCGGAGAGGTCACCATGATCGATGAGCAGTACGTTCCCTGAATGATGAGTGCGCCGCTATCAGCTAGAGGTAGTTGAGCGGTGTCTCGTTCCGGGCGGCGGCTGCAACCGTCTTCGAGATGCGCCCGGCGCGTGTCTCCGGTCTCTTGGCCTGTTTGATCCAGAACAGCACCCCCTGCTTCTTGGTGTTGGAGAACGTATCGAAGTTCTCACGAGCACCGTCAGCACGGGCGAACGCCTCCGCCAGGTCATCCGGTATCACCATCGCTTCAATTTCGTCGAGAAACTCCCAGGCCCCGTTCTCTTTGGCCACGGCAATCGCCGATTCACCAGCCTCGGTCATGAGACCGGCGCGGCGCAGTTGAGCGACACGCTTCTTGTTGAGGCCGTTCCATGTTCCCGCCGGTTTTCGTCTGGAGAAATACTGCCGGTAGGTGTAGTCGTCGATGCGCTGCACCTTTGAGTCGATCCACCCAAAGCAGAGCGCCTCCAGAACAGCCGACTCGTAATCGATGGAGGTGGTCGGCGAGTCCTTCTTGTGAAAGACGAGCCAGATCGAGTCGCGAGCCTCGTGGTTCTTGGTGAGCCATGTGCGCCACGAGGCACGGTCAGGGAAATACACCTGATCAGATGGATCCGGAACGTTTTTGTATGCCATGCCTCGTTGCCACGCGCGAATTGCGCAGTCGACCTTAGGGCTGCGAATTCCTCTCAGCGGGCGGCGATGATCGATCTCGACGTCGACGGCGCGAGGAAGCCGAGCAACCTGAACATTCGAACGGGCCGGCGCACAAGTTGTTGGAGGACGTGGAGATCGCACGGCCCACCTGAGATATCACATACGGCCTGGAGGGGAGCGTGCGCCGACACCTGGGAGATTGGGAGAAGGCTCGATCTGCTCGACTTGGGGATGCGGCTCACGGCCACGAACAAGCCTGGTACCCCACCGACGAGGCCTGCTCGTTGTATCTTGGCAACCGGTTGGACGCGGCCGCCGCAACCGCCGAGTCGGTACACGAGCACCAGCCGCACAACCTGGAAGCGCTGCTGATCCTGGTTGCCGCCCAGGTGGAGTTGGGACAGCTGCGGTGGGCTAGGGCGACCGCCGAAGCTGGTGCCGGAACGTTTCACGTCGGTGGATGTCGGGCAATGGCTCGATCGACGCCCCTACCGGGACCCCGCCGTCATCGAACCCTGGAAACGGGCCCTCGCTCAGGTGGTATTGGTGGTCTGAGGTCGGCGGCTGCGGACTCGACCAATCTGTCGTCCTATGGCTCCCAGCGGTCCCCGTCAACGATGAGATGTCGTATCACGGCGTCGCCCTCGTCAGACAGGGCCACCACGACATCGACGTCGCGAGCTGTTTCGATCTCGAACCCCCGGCCCTCGGGAACGAAGTAGGCCTCTATCCCGTATTCGAGCTCGATCCGATCGTCGGTCTTCGAAACCACGGTTCCGCGGATGAATCGTTGCCAGTCGGAACGCGGCGCCCGGTCGATGGCGGCCGCCCCCCACTGGCCGTCGCCTGTTTCGACAAGTTCGACGAAGATGTCTTCACCGAGAAGCACGTCGAGTCCAGCGGCCCGCAGCTCGCTGATCTCATAGCGAAGTACCACGAAGTCGCCCCGAAGCAGGTCGCGGGGATCGACCGGCACCGTCTGCAACGTGACGTCGCGGGTGTCCGTGCTGAGAATCAACTCATTGCCGGCGGCCATGCCCACCAGGATCAGCACCTGGGCGATGATCACGCCGATGAAGAGCCGGGCGGTGCGCGTCATGTCTCACTCCCTTGCTCGATGCGGGCGATGAGGTCACGGCGTAGACGCTCCAACGCCCACGCCATGGCGATCAGCAGCAGGCCTCCCACGATGAGAGCGAGCGAGGTGCCGAACATGCCGAATCCGATCGCCAGGTAACGAGTGAAGACGACGATCCCGAACACGAGCACCGACACGTTGACCAGAGCCTCGCGGCGGGTGGCGACACCGACCGCCACCAGACCGACCAGCGTCACCAGAGTGAGCAGATTCTCGAGAACGAACATGACGCCCGAGGAGACTGCCGGAGCCACCATCATCAATCCGATCAACAGATACGCCGCGATTCCCGGGACCAGGATCCCGCCGACCGACTCGACCGGTCCGGCGTCCTGACGGGATTGCGCGAGTCTGACGGAGGCGGCCGCCATGAGGGCCAGGCCGGCCGCCAGCAAGATCCACACCTGCGTTGGGATAACAGCGAGCCACGGCTCCGGGTCGTCGTACCAGAACTCGAATCCCATGATGTAGAGGAGTACGAGAATCGTCGTCGAGCCGATCCATTCATAGGGACGACCCAGCAAGCGCACGTTTTCCCAGCGCTCGTGCAGATATCCGATGGCCACCACGCCGGCCGCCAGCGCCAAATACAAGGTCTGCCACACGAACAGCACCCGGTCGTCGTCGAAGAAGTCGAGCCACTCTGCGGCCCGGATCCCGATGGCCCAGTAGCCGACGACGATGGCGAGGGCGGCGACCATCTGAGAACGCACGATGTAGGCGAGGGGCAACACCGGGAGGAACCACACGACCAGCAGGTTGGGGTCGTCGGTCGGATAGTTGTAGGTCTGGCCTACCAGCGCGATGGCACCGCCGTAGGCGGCGGCGCCCACGAACAGGAACGCCCCGCCGGTGCGAACGTACTCGGTGTGGTAGCGCAGCCAGAAGCCCACCGACTCCAGCGCCACCACCACCAGGATGGCGATCGCGACCTTGGTGATGCGGGGGAGATCCGCCCAATTGGCTGCAACGAGCAAGATCAGGCCGACGCCGAGGAGAATCGCCCCGAAAGCGGAGATTAAACCGATCAGCCGTCCGTAGCGGTAGGCGTTGGTAGCCGACTTCTGCCTCCCGGCTTCGAGTGCGACAATGGCGCTCGCCTGTTCGGCCGTGATGATTTCTGCGTCTTGCCACTCCCGCACGCGATCGTCCAGCCAAGCTCGCGAGGGCTCGGCCTCGACCGGCTGCTCCGCGGTGGACGGGTCGGTGTTCATGGCCGTAATGATCGCAGATTCCTTGCCAAACGACGATCAGGGTTTCCCCTGATTCCCGTCCTGTCCTCGGCGCGAAGGCGGCGGTACCGGTCCGCTAGCGTGAGGTGGCGTGTGGTACAAAACGGCCGTCTTTTACCAAATCCCCGTGCACGCCTTCTTCGACACCAACGACGATGGCATCGGGGATCTCGCCGGGGTCACCGCCAAGCTCGACTACCTGGAATGGCTCGGTGTTGACTGCCTGTGGCTGCTGCCCTTCTATCCGTCGCCCATGGTCGATGGGGGCTACGACGTCAGCGACCTGCGGGGAGTGCGCGCCGAATATGGCACCCTGGCCGACGTCGAGGCGCTGCTCGAGGCGGCCCATGACCGCGGGATGCGGGTGATCGCCGACCTCGTCGTGAACCACACCAGCGATCAGCACCCCTGGTTCCAAGACAGCCGCCGGCCCGGGTCGGAGAAACGGGATTGGTACGTATGGAGCGACACCTCCGATCGTTATGCAGAGGCAAGGGTGATCTTCATCGACTCGCTCGACTCGAACTGGACCTGGGATCCGGTGGCCGGCGCCTACTTCTGGCACCGGTTCTATGCCGAACAACCCGACCTCAACTTCGACAACCCCGAGGTGAGAGAGGCGGTGATCGATGTCGTGCGCTTCTGGCTGGCGCTCGGTTTCGATGGGCTGCGGCTCGACGCCATCCCATATCTCTTTGAGCGGGACGGGACCAACTGCGAGAACCTGCCCGAGACCCATGCCTTCCTCAAGCAGCTGCGATCGGTGGTCGACGCCGAGTTCGACGACCGGATGCTGCTGGCCGAGGCCAACCAGCCGCCAGTCGAGGTCGTTGATTACCTGGGCGATGGCGACGAGTGCCACATGGCTTATCACTTCCCGGTGATGCCGCCGCTGTACATGGCGTTGCGGCGCAGGCATGCGGGCGACATCGTCAAAGCCCTCGAGGCGACGCCACCGATTCCAGACAACTGTCAATGGGCCATCTTCTTGCGCAATCACGACGAACTGACGTTGGAGATGGTGACGGAGGAAGATCGGCAATTCATGTACGAGCAGTACGCCCCGGATCCGGCCATGAGGAAGAACCTGGGGATCCGCCGCCGCCTGGCCCCCCTGCTCGGAGGTGATCGGAGACAGATCGAACTGATGCACGGTCTCCTGCTTTCCCTGCCCGGCTCCCCGTTCCTGTACTACGGCGACGAGATCGGGATGGGTGATGCCTACCTGTTGCGCGATCGCGACGGGGTCCGCACGCCGATGCAGTGGAAGCCCGGCCCCGGTGCCGGATTCTCCCAGGCTCCGGCGGATTCGTTCTACCTGCCCATCGTTGCCGACCCCCGCTACGACCAAGAAGAGGTCAATGTGCACGATCAGCGGCGGGATCCCGCATCGCTGCTGCACTGGGTGCGTGGATTGCTCGAAACCCGGCGTCGATATCCGGTCTTTGGTATGGGTTCCTTCGAGTTGGTGGAGACCACGGATCCGGCCATCCTCGCCTACCTCCGTTCGGGCGACGAGTCGGAGATACTCGTCCTCGCCAACGTGTCAGATGTTGCCTCGACTGTCGAGGTCCCCGTTGTATCGGATGAGACGCTGACCGACATCCGCAGTGGTGAAAGCGTCCGCGGCCCTTTTCACCTCGCTCCCCGGGAGTTTCGCTGGCTCGAGGTCGGCTGACCGTCAGCGCGGCTCGAACACGGCCGTGAAGTGTCGCAGCCAGGGGGCCTGCTCGATGATCCGGTAGCCCGCCAGTTGGTCGGCCCGTTCGGCGACCGCAATCACCACCTCCCCGACGTAGTCGATGTGAGACTGGGTGTATGTGCGGCGGGGGACCGCCAGCCGGACCAGTTCCATGGCTGCCGGCAACTCGCGGCCGTCCTCCTGCGGTCGCCCGAACATCACCGAGCCGATCTCGACTCCACGCACCCCCCCTTCAAGGTAGAGCTCGATCGCCAGTGACTGCGCCGGATAATGCTCGGGCGGGATGTGGGGGAGGAAGCTCTTGGCGTCCAGGTAGACGGCGTGACCGCCCGGCGGGCGGACGATGGGTACACCGGCATCGCTCACTTTGTCCGCCAGGTAGGCGGTCGAGCGGATGCGGTACCTCAGGTAGTCCTCTTCCACCACCTCGGTCAACCCCTGGGCGATGGCCTCCAGGTCGTATCCGGCCAGCCCGCCATAGGTGGGGAAGCCCTCGGTGAGAATCAACAGATTCCGGCACTGCTGGGCCAGCTCGTGGTCGTTCATCGCCAAGAATCCGCCGATGTTCGACAGCCCGTCCTTCTTGGCGGACATCGTGGCGCCATCGGCTAGCGAAAACATTTCGCGAGCTATCTCTTTGGGTGTCCGGTCGGCATATCCCTCTTCCCGCTGCTTGATGAACCAGGCGTTCTCGGCGAACCGGCATGCATCGAGGAACAGCGGCAACCCGTACTCATCGCACTGCGCCCGCACAGCGCGAAGATTCGCCATCGAGACCGGCTGGCCCCCACCCGAGTTGTTGGTCACCGTCACCATGACGAGCGGTAACCGCTCGGGACCGACCTCTTCGATCGTGGCCCGCAACGCGTCGACATCCATGTTTCCTTTGAACGGAAGCTCGGCGGCCGGATCTCTGGCCTCAAGAGTCACGAGGTCCCGGGCTTCAGCCTGGCGGTACTCAACATTGGCCCGGGTGGTATCGAAATGGGTGTTGTTGGGAACGACATCGCCCGGTTCAACGACCGTCGTGAAGAGTATTTTTTCTGCTGCTCGACCCTGGTGGGTGGGAATGACCTCGGCAAACCCGGTGAGGTCCTTGATCACGTCGCGGAACCGGTAGTACGAGCGGCTACCGGCATAAGACTCGTCGCCCACCATCATGCCCGCCCATTGCTGAGCCGACATGGCCCCGGTGCCCGAATCGGTGAGCAAGTCGATGATCACCTCGTCGGCGTGCAAACCGAACAGGTTGTAGCCGGCCCGTCGCAATGCGGCCTCGCGCTGTTCTCGATCAGGAAGGTCGATGGCCTCGACGCTGTGAATCCGAAACGGCTCGATGATCGTTCTGTAGGGCACGAGATCCTCCGGTCGCTTGCTCCCATATTGACAGGCTGGGAGGGCGGGAGAGCAAAACGCGTCGACTCAGTTGGAACCGGCCGCCGCCAGGCTCTGAATGACCTTGGGCGCTCGCCGGGCGAGAAAGAGCGAGACTCGATCGGCGGGACGCAGATGACGGGCTTGGTCGGTGTTCACCTTCGAGTCGGGGACGTCAGCGCCAACATGGAACAGGCGCCACTCGCCCGGAACCCCTTTCAGCTGATGGACCCCCGCCGGGCTGAAGTCGATCCCACTCCCCACCACCAGCTCCCTCACCGTATTCGATACCAGCACCTCGTCGGCCCCGGCCATGGCCCCGATCCGCGCAGCGATGTGGACCGCCATGCCGCCCACGTCTCCGTCTTCGAACATCTCGACCTCGCCGGTGTGGACCCCGGCCCGGATCTTGATACCGAGGTCGCCCACCACGTCGATCATCGTTCGGGCCGCGTTGATGGCGCGGGCGGGAACGTCGAAGGTAGCCATGAAGCCGTCTCCGGTCGTCTTGACCTCGCGGCCCCGGAATGCCGTGATCTCGCGCCGGACGGCGTGGTTGTGGCGTTCGAGCAGCTCGTGCCAGGAGCGGTCGCCGAGGCGAGCGGCGTGCTTGGTGGAATCGACGATATCGGTGAACAAGATGCTGGCGAGACTCCGACCAATGGAATGCGTGGTCTTGTGCCCGAGCACGAACTGCTCCACCTCGTCGACCAGAGCCGTCACGTCCCCGAACCACGGCAGGTGTTCGGATCCGGCGATCGACACCAGCTGCGCGTTCGGGATGCGCTTGGCCATCTCCTCGCTCCAGAGCTTGGAGGCGAATGGATCCTCATCCCGCCGCAATACCAGCGTCGGCATCGACAACGCCTCCAGGGCTGCTGTTACATCGAGGCGCTTGATCGACTCGATCAAAGCCTGCGCCATGCCGGGGCTGGCCGAAGCCCGCTCGAACATGCCGGCCAGTCGCCGCCGCAGACCGGTGGAACCTTCCTTCGCCGAAAACAGGGCGGCCGTGCGCCCTTCGCCCCAGTGGTCGACGGCGTCCTCGAAGGCGGCGAGTTGTTCGGGCGGCAGTTGCGACCCGCGAGCAAAGGTGCCGTAGAGGATCAGGTGGCTGACGCGTTCGGGGTGGGTGGCGGCGTAAAGGGCACTCAATGGACCGCCCTCGGAGATCCCGAACAGGGCCGCCGTTTGGGATCCGGTGGCGTCCATCACGGCCTCGATGTCGTCGATCCGGGTCTCGAACGCCACTGCTCCCGGGGTGGGATCGGACAGCCCGGTGCCCCGCTTGTCGAAGATGATGACTCGGGCAAACGAGCTGAGCTCGGCGGCGAAGTGATCGAATGTCGGCAACGTCCATTGCAGGTCGAGGTGCGACGTGAAGCCAGGGGTCACGACCAGGTCTATCGGCCCGTCGCCGAACGCCTGGTACGCGATGTTGATGTCCCCGCTTCGGGCGTATCGGATTTGTGGAACGTCGACCATGCGGCCCCCAAAACGTCACGACCACACTATCGCCTGGCGGCGGGGGAGGGCGTGAGGGGCGCCGTGCCAACGACTCGTGGACGCGCAAGAGGGGCGGGTGATGGGCCCGCCCCTCTTGGCATCGTTGTGCCGAATTACGGGTTCTCGACGTACCCGCCGGCGCCGCACACGATGATGTGGCTGATGTCCTTGCCGGTTGTGCCAATCGTCTTCCATGCAGAGGCATTGAGGAACTCGAAATTGTCGCCCGAGGACTTGAGGACCACCAGCGCGTAGTCCTGCTGAGGGGTCCACGTCGAGCCCATGCTTTTGTCGATCTTGGTGCACTCCCAGCCGTCTCGCTCCCAGTAGTCGGCTTGGTTGGACTCCTTGGCCATGGCCGCCGGGGCCAGAACCGTTCCGGCAACGAGGCTCAAGGCCAGCAGCAAGGTGAAGCGGGTCCGCATCTTGGTCTCCTTCTTAGTGGATGTGTCGCTCTTACCATCACCGTATGACCACTCTCCGTGGCCTTCCGTGGGCCGAGCGACCCAAAAGGGCCCAACCCGATCAGTGAACTCGCATTGACTCTCCGTAGGGCGCCGCATTCCGATCGAGCGCTCGTCGTGGATTCGGCTTAGGAAACTCGAGGGCAATAGGCTGCCCAAATCTGTTCAGTAGACCAGGGAGGGACAATGCGACGGATCTTGCTCATGTCGGCTCTACTTTCACTGCTCATGGCGAGCCTCGCGGCGGGCCCCGTCGCCGCAGCCGGATTCGAGCGAGGGGTGGTGATCGACGTCGACGGTGCGGACTACTACCTGGCCGGTGCGCCGGATGGCCCAGGAGGTTCGGTCGACATTCCCGGTCACTCGTGGGTTGTGGCTGGCAACGGCCGGCTGGTGGGCAAGCACTACAACACCGGTCCATTCGGTGCACCGCAGTGGTGGGCATCCGACGCTCCAGATGGCGAGCTGCTCTACGTGGTGCACGGGGTGATTGACACGTGGTCAGACGAAAAGGCGGAGCGATACGCTTCGCGCGGATATGTGCACTACCACGAGTTGGTTTCCGTCGACGGCGGAGAAGAGCATCCCTCGAAGGTGGTGTGGCTTCGTCACCACGCACGTACCAGCTTCACGCTCGATGGCGGACCGCGGCCGGACTTGGCCCATTCGGTAACGCCGGGGGTCGATACCGAGTTCATCAACAACTACTTCGTGCCTTACGTCCCCTGACCCCCATGTCGGGTGACGTTGGTTCCTGAGGAACGGCCGGCTCTCCCACATCCCGAGTGCTTGATGATGTGTGGCTGCGTTTGTGCAGACACCAAGAGCCTCGTGGCACGCAGTCGCCTGCGGCCGGGCCTCTGCGATTCAGGGGACGGACCTCCTCCGACCAAGCAAGCGCGCTGGCGTAGGTGGGTTGTGTGGTTTGCCGTCAGTCGGTTGCAGACTGCTCCACCCGGCCGCGCCAGCCGCCGGTGGGCTCGCCCAGCTCCTCGATGAACTTTTTGAATCGCTCGAGGTCTCCCCGAACTCGGGCTTCGACGATTCCGAACGCATCACCGAGCGTTTCGACGAATCCTTCCGGGTCGTAGTTCATCTGCAGCGTGACCCGGCATTTGTCGTCGTCGAGCCGGTGGACGGTCACGACGCCCTCGTGCGATGGGCCTTCGACCGTGGTCCAGGCGATCCGCATGTCCGGCTCCTGTTCGGTGATGACCGTGGTGAACGCTCGCTCGACACCGCCGATGTCGACCTTCCACTCGTTGTGGGTGTCATCGACCTGACGGACATACTCGACCCCCTCCATGAAGGCTGGGAACATCTCGAACTGCGTCCACTGGTTGTAGGCGGTTCGCACGTCCACGTCGACGTCTACCGATTCGGTGATGCTGGCCATGATGAGCTCCTCTATGTGGGTTGGGTTCGGGACCCAGTTACCCGTCGGCGGTGGCCGGCAAACCTCGAAGGTCAGGGTGATATTGGGTCTTCGACCGAGAACGTTGCTCTGGCAAGGCGGGCTCCGTTCACCTGGATCTCCACCGAATGTCGGCCGGGATGAATGCGGCGGGTTGACATCTGTTGGAGGCTGAGCGAGCGTCGGACAAGAACGGCTTCGCCGGGAGCAAGCTCCAAAGTCTTCCACTTGAACACTTTGGAGGCCGTGCCTTTCGGCCGGGCGTACGTCACCACGCCGTCGACCATGATGGGCTGAGCGGTGGTTCCCGTGCTGCGCACCCGGAACGTCACCGTGGTCTTCTGACCGATCGCCACCGGATCGGGTTCGATCGCCAGGTCTTCGATGACGACGTCGGCGCCGGGTTGATAGCCGAGCAGGTCCAGTGCTCGCGGGTGTCCCTGCTTGAGGAGGGTGCGAAGCGCGTGCTTGGTGATCTCGCTGATCGACTGGGTGCCGTCCTGCCATTCGGTGAGCAGGTCGACCACCAGGTCCTGATGGTCTTTCGAGATGTCGTTGAGGCTGTTGGCAACGCTGCGCCGAACGTCTGCAGACTCGTCATGCCGCAGGGCCGCCAGGATCGGAATGACGGGGGAGGGATCGGCCTGGAGCCGTTTCAACGCCATTCCCCACGGGAGGCGCGGACGACTTCCCTCGCTGGCCAGGCGACGCACCCGCCAATCGGTGTCGTTGGCCCAACCTCGCAAACACGCCAACGTTTCTTCGGGATAGCGGTCCAAAAACGGCCGCACGGCGAATTCGGCCGACACGACCTTGGTGAGGTTGCGGAGTGCAGCCAACGAGTGCTCGAGGTGGTGGATCCCGAACGCTTCGACGAAGTCCGAGAGCACCATGGCAGCGAACCCGGCCGATTCCGTTGCGGGCGAGGCCCTGCGCACGATTTCGAGAGCTTCCTCGTAATCGTCTGGAAGGAAATCCCGCAGCACGGTGGCGGCGTGCCGCATACGCTGTTTGAGCTCTCGATCCTGCCACGACTCGTCGAAGATCGCCTGTAGGAAACGGCGGCGGTCGAACTCCGGGTGGGCTTCAGCGATCGCGTCGGCCACGATTCCGATGGTGTCGGGGTTGAAGAAGTCCTTGAGAAGGAACGGTCCGTCGCCCATAGGGCTAGGTCCCGGAACGGCGATCGGTCAATTCCGGAGGGCGGCTGCGAATATCCCCGGCAGATGAACCCAGCCGGGGTTGGCCGCGAACCGGGTGAGGCGTTTGCCGGCCTTGTGGGCGTTGCCGTGGGTCACGAACCAGGGGGGCTTGGGCGACATGTGGATCTCGCCGCTCAAGAGCGAGCGGGGGAAGGGATGGAACGGTGCATAGACCACCGTCTTCTCCGGCAGGTCGAACATGAAGGCGTTGTGCACGACACCGATCCCGCTCCCGACGTCGGCGTGGGTAT
>JBFIPU010000044.1:0-20008 GCA_041609995.1 Acidimicrobiia bacterium | reverse complement strand
GGCCGGCGCCGGGGTCGGCGATTGCAGACGGTCCGGATCCGAGCACGTTGTCAAACAGGTCGGCGTTCGTGGAGTTGAAGACCCGGATGTTGTCCGTGAAGCCCCAGGCCGAGATCGAGTCGACCGTGAACCCGTTGACTCCGGAGGCCTCGAGCCCGATGTAGCCGCGCGTCCCGACGAGTTCGAGCTCCGGCTTGGGGACCGGGGAGAGGGGGACGTTGCTCGTGCCCACCTGGAAGCCGGGGGTGTCGACCGCCTCGCCGAGTGAGCCCGGGTTGGGGTTTGCGGCGCTGGTGCCGTCTGTGTAGTCGAACGCTGAACCGTCGATGGTCGTGTTGTGGTCGACGATCACGGGGAGGATCTCGGTGACGTCGATCCGCCACCAGTTGCCGGTTCCGTCGGTGGCGTTGGTGGGCGACACGGGGACGAATCGCATCGTGTTCGGACCGGGAGTGTTGTTGGCATTGGTGATGAACTGACGGAGCGAGCCCTGGACAGTGCGGTCGACGTTGCCCGGCTCTTGATCGGTGTTGTCTCCGGCTCGGTTGTTGGTGACGACGTTGAGGCTGAACCCGAAGTCGACGTCGGTGGCGTTGCCGCCCCCAGTCAAATCGACCCGGGCGATGTGCTCGGCCCCGAGCAACCCGCCGCCGGCGAGGTTGTCGGAGAACTCGTGGTCGTCTCCTCCGTAGCACGCTCCGGCCGCCGCCAGCACGGTCTTGGTGTCGGTCGGGCTGTCGCAGAATGCGCCGATGGGACCGTACGTCTGTTCGTACCAGGAGTCGGCCGGCAAACCGGCGGAACGGCTGTCGACCGCCACCCAGTAGATGAACGGTGAGAGGTTGGTGAACGTGAACGGGTCCGAGGTGGTAGTGGAGGTCAGGAACACGTCGGTGGCCTCGGGAACGCCATCGCCATCGTCCTGGAAAAGGTGCACTTCCACATTGGCGAGAGTTGGGTCGGTCGTGAGGTCGGCGTCGCCATTCACATCGTCGTACACGGCGCCGGTGATCGACTGGATACCGACAACGGCCTGGTTGGCCGAGAACTCCGATGTGCTGTCGGCCGCCAGGTCGGCGTCAGTGTCGACCAGCGCGATCGCCGACACCTCTTCTCCCAGGCTGAGGCTGAGACCCGTGGCGGTCCAGTCTCCGGCCCCGTCGGCGACGACGGTCGTGAGATACGCGACGCCTTCCCCATAGCCCACCGAGGCCACCTCATCGGATGCGTCGGCGTCCGCCACTGCCCGATAGACCTCGACCGAACATCCGGCACAGGCGGTTCCGGTCACCGTCCCGGACACGTCTGCTTCGATCACGATGGGCGTGTCGATGCCGTCGTTGCCGTGGTCGGGGATGGTGCCGCCGGTGTTGGCCGTGACGCCGTCGCCGAGGTCCACGTCTGAGTTGTGGGCTGTCAGATCGATGGAGGTGCCGGAGTTGGCGCCGAAGGTGTTGCGGGTAACCAGGGTTCGGATGGCCGGCGGCCGCGAGTACGCGTCACTGCGGCCGGCTACGTTGACGGCGTCGCCCTCGTTGTTGGTGATGACGTTGTCGCGGACAACGTGGTCTGCCGAGAACAGGCGCACACCGCCCGCCTGGTTGGGGAGGCCGGCCAGGCCGTTGCCGGTGATCGTGTTGTGGGTGACATCGACCTGCGGTCCGATGATGTCGAGGGCGTAATTCTCTGCACCGGTGATTCGGTTCCCGATGATGTCGACGTCAAACGAGTTGAGGGCGACGTCGATGCCGTCGCTGCCCAAGGTCTCGAGCTCGTTCTGTTGGATGGTCACGGTGTTCGACCCGTTGAACACCTGGATCCCGCGGCTGCCCTTGTATCCGATGACGTTGTCGTGGATGTTGGCACCCACCGTGGTGGCGTCGAGCTGGATGGCGTGGGTGCCGCCCGGGGTGGCCGTGAATGCGCCGGCCCCGGTACCGAGCACGTTGTGGTCGACCTCCACGTTGGTGGCCCCCGAGAACTGGAGCTCGTAGCCAAAGCCGTGCATCGCCAGGTCGCTGATGCGCACGTTGTTGCCGGTGATGAAGAAGCCGTTGGTGATGGTGGCGGTGTCCTCGATCTCGAGTTCGGGGTCGAGGGTCGGGGTCGTGTAGCTCCCGGTCCGCCCCACCGCCACGCCCGATCCCAGGCCGGCTGCGTTGGGATTTACCACGGTGGTTCCATCCGCCCGGTCATAAGCGGTCCCATCGATGACGACGTCGTCCGAGGAGATGGCGGGCAAGGCGACGGAGTTGGAGATCCGCCACCAGCGGTGGCCCCCGTTGATGGCGTTGGTGGGCGGAACCGGTACGAACCGCATCGTATTGGGACCGAGGTCG
Organism: Acidimicrobiia bacterium; assembly: GCA_041609995.1. Classification (GTDB taxonomy): domain Bacteria; phylum Actinomycetota; class Acidimicrobiia; order Spongiisociales; family SHLN01; genus JABDOU01. The sequence goes on along the minus strand of JBFIPU010000044.1, from coordinate 17,669 downwards.
TTGTTGGCGTTGTCGATGAATTGGCGCAGCGACCCCTGCACAGTGCGATCGGCGTACGCCGGGGCGTCGTCGGCTCCGTCGCCCGCTCGCGTGTTGGTCACCACGTCGAGTGAGAAAGCGAAGTCGAGGTCCTGCACGACGCCGGCGACGGCGGGAACGTGGATGGCGTGCTCCGCCGAGGTGAGTCCGGTGCCGGCAGCGTCGGATACGTTGCCGGATACGCCGCCGTAGCAGGGCCCGGCACTCGCTCGCAGGAACGTTCCGCCGGCCCCGTCGTCACACAGGGCACCGGCCCCGCCGTAGGTTTGTTCCGGCCAGACGTTGGCCGGCCACGCCGACGTGTCGTCGGTTGCCGCCGACACCCAGTAGGCGGTGCCGGCCGTGGCCGGGTAGGAGAATTCTCCGCTGCCGTCGGTGGTGACGGTGCCCAGCAAGGTGTCGCCCCCGTCGGGTGTTCCGATCGGTGCGTTGTCCTGGTAGATGCGGACGGTGACGCCACTGCGAGGGGCGAAGTCGGCCGGCGTTGCGGCCCCCACGGTGTCGTCGAACACTGTTCCATTGAGCGTTGGCGACACCGGGGCCAGCCCCGAGAACTCGGAGGTGATGGTGGTGCCGATCGAGGCGGTGGCGGTGAGCTGGTCGCCAAATCCGATGGCGATCGGCAGCGAAGCCAGCGGCACCTGCCATTCGAAGCGCTCCGTCGAGGTTTCGGTGCCCTGGTCGAGGCCGTTGATCAGACCGCTGTAGCCACCGGTTCCGCTGTCCAGGTCGGAGCCGGAGCCCTCGACCAGTGAACCGAGGTAGGTCTCGCCCTGTCCGAAACCGGTCGGGTCGGGAGCGGCTTCGAAGAACTCGATCGTCGACCCGGCCGGGGCAAAGCCCTTCACGACGAGGTCGGACCCGACCACCGTGGCGATTTCGATGACAGGGAAGTTGAGATTCTCATTGCCTCCGCTGTCGGGGTCGCCGTCGTCGTTGATCGTGTAGTAGGGCGGGTCTCCGTTGTCGTGGTTGCCGCCGGGCAGCAGCAGGTCGATGCCGATGTGCCCGGTCACAACGGTGTTGACGTCGGGGAATGCACCGTTGCCGGCGAAAGAGTTCTGCGAGATGTGGGCGGTCGCACCGCCGTCATCCCGGACGAGCACGCCGGCGCCGACGTTGTCGTGAATGATGTTCTTGGCCACGCGGCTCCCGGTTCCGCCGATGCGAATTCCGAACGTCTGCGAACCCAGGTAACCGTTGTTGGTGACGGTGTTGTTTTCGATGACATTGGATCCCGGCGAATTCTCGAACTCGAGTCCGACACCGCCCGATTTGTTCACGTAGTTGCCGATGACCGTGAGCGAATTGGCACCGGCCTCAACTGCAGAGTCGGAGTTGTGGTCCAGCGCATTCTCACGAAAGTCATTGCCCTGGATGGTGAGACCCGGAGAGCTCCCTCCGACCCTGATCCCGGTATGGCCGTGATAGGCGATGATGCTGTCTTGGACCGTCACGTTGGCGGCGTCATTGATTGTCATACCTTGGCGGCTCTGGTCGGCCGGCAGGGGCGCCACGAAGTGCGAGGGCGCGCCGAGCACCACCTGTTCGACCAGCAGCCCGTCGCCGGCTGCAACCACGTCGATGTCGTCGGTCCCACCGTTCCCGTAGATCGATATGCCCCGAATCGTGATGTCGGCCGCGCTGACCCTCACCAGGTCACCCTTGATCTCGATGTCGGGGACGTCGATCTGCGTTCCCGGCAGCCCGTCGGTCCCGACCGTTCCGCCGATACCGACGGTGGCGGTGTCGGGGTCGCCCTGGGTCGATCCGTCGAGCACGGTGTTCGGACAGGTCAAGTCGATGACGCCGGGGTTCAGGATCGTATAGACCCCTCGGGCGGCGTCGTAGCCGGGGTCGATGGTGGGGATGTCGAACTCGATGACCGGAAAGGGAGGACACTGGGAGTTCGCGTCTGCTACCGCCTGGGCCAGCGATCCGGCTCCGGAGGCGTTGGTGTTGGTCACGATGAATGCGGCGCCCGGTCGGAACATCCGGGCGAAGACCCCGTCTGTGTCCTCCTGGCCCACCTGGGTTCCGTTGCCTTCCCAGACGAACACGATCGACCCGGCGTTCATGGAGACAGCAGCCCGGCGCTGGTTGCCGGATTCTGACTGGTTCACCAGGACATCGCCGCTGAGAGGGGTACCGGCGGCGTCATATTCCCGGGTATAGACGCCCCAGCCGTCGGCGTCGTTGGGCGATTCCCACACGACGTTGAAGGCGCCCCCCGGGTCCATGGCGACGTTGGGGCTGTCTTTTTGATCAGCCGGCGTCGCCGGGACCAGAAATTCTCCCGGGCTGCCGAGCGCGGGAGAGAATTGTTTGGCGTGGACGGTTTTGAGGGCGCCGGCGTGGACCCAGGCGACCACGAAGTCGCCGTCGCTGTCCATCGCGACCGCAGCCTCCCGCTGCTCGACACCGGATGGCGCGTTGACGGCGAACTCGGTGGCGTCCCGAAACGTGCCGTCGGGATTGATCCGGCGCCCGAACACGCCGTTGGTGTCGCCGATTCCCTCGCCATTCCACACGACCACCGTCCCCCCGACGGAGTCGGTCGCCACGTCCGCGTCGAGCTGAGCCCCGCTCGTGGTCGAGTTGACGAGGAACTCGCCTCCCTTGGGTGTTCCATCTGCGTTGTAGCGCCGGGCGAACACCCCGCTGCCGTCACCGGGACCGTTGCCATGCCAGGCGACCACGAAGTCTCCGTTGGGGGCCACGGTGATGGATGGGTTCTCCTGGAGGCCGGCGCTCTGGCTGACCGGGAGATCACCGGTCTGGGGCACCCCGGCGCTGTTGAAGACTCGCGCATAGATGTCCTGGGTCGGGCCGTGGTACCAGGCGACCACGAAGTCACCGGTTGCGTCGGTGCCGACCGCCTGGTGGTACTGGCTGCCGGTCTGATCGCTGTTGACCCGGATCTCCGCGCTGGTGGGAGATCCGGTGGAGCTGAACGTCCGGGCGTACACATTGGTGGCGCCCAGGGGGTCGGCGTCCTGGTTGGTGCTGTACCAGGTGACCACGAAGGTGCCATCCGGGGCCATGGATACGCTGCGGGTATTGGCGATGCCGGTGCCTTGCACCGTCGCGTTGGCGTCGTTGACCCGAAACTCGCTGCCGTTGGGTACTGCCGCCTCGGCGTCCGGAGCGGGGGCGAGGAACCCGAGGTGCGCCACCACCATTGCGTATGCGACAACGAGGGCCCAGACTCTGGACCCTCGGATGGTGGAGAAATCGCCGGCCCGCCTCACGCTGCTCCAGCTCGAGGTGCTTCGTGAGAAGCCTCGGGCCGACGCCCGCCCCCTGCTCCCGTCTCCGCCTGTGCAAGTGGAATCCGCACCTCGAAGTTGGTCCAGCCTCCCTCGCGGACATATCCGACCGATCCTCCCATGCCCTCCGCCAGGCTCTTGACGATCGAAAGACCGAGACCGACGCCACCGGCCACTGCCTGCTGGAAGCTGAGCTGATGGATGAAGCGTTGGAAGAGGCGGTCCTGCAGTTCTTCGGGGACCCCGTCGCCGTTGTCGGACACCCGCCAGAGGTAGTTGTGGTTTTCGATCCGGCCGGTCAGACGGAGCTGAGGTCCTCCGTACTTGGTGGCGTTGCTGAGGAGGTTGCGGATGACCTGGCGCTGGCGCAACTGGTCAGCCGTCACGGTGGCCGGTTGCACGTCGATCGAGATGTCGGCCCCGTTGCGTTCGAACGTCCCGACCATGACCTCGATCTCATCGATCACATTGACCTCTTCCGGCTCGAAGCGGAGCTGACCGGCCGCCAAGCGGGCAGTCGTGAGAAGGTCTTCGACCATGCGGTTGAGGTCGCCGGTCTCGGTGATGATCAGCCCGATCATGTCGCGTCCCATGTCGGTCAAGGTCGGATCCTCTTCCAGCAGCTGGGCCAGGCCGTAGATGGAGGTCAAAGGTGTTCGCAGTTCGTGGCTGGCGTTGGCAACGAAATCGTCGCGGGCCCTCGAGAGCTGGCGCTCGGCATCGAGGCGCACCTCGAGCTCGGTTTGGCGCTGCTGCCGCCTCACCACCTCCCAGTAGATGAACACGATCGCAATCGGGATGATCAGCGCGAGCAAGAACAGGGCCACATCGGCGATACGGGAAGACGACTGTTCCGAATCGTTCACCGCCTCGAACTGGGCGTCGCGTTCGAGCGAGACGAGCTCGACGAACGCCTGATAGCCGGGATCGAGCTGATTGACGATGAGGGCCTGCACCTGGCTGATCCGCCCTGCTTCGAGCAGATTCAGGACCTCGTCGAATTCGTGTGCGAGTTCCTGACCGAGCACTCCCGCCGAGTCCATGACGAGCGGATCGGCTCCGATGCTGTCAGCTCCGTTTCTGATGGCATCGACGGCCTGCCGTGCTTCATCGATCGCCTGTTGCCGGGCCTGGGCGAACGACACCGAGTGGTCCCGCTCGATGAGGGCCAGGTTGGTTGCCATGCCGGTTTGGGCGCGGGCGGCGGTGGCCACCCGCAAGGTCTGGTCGGCGAAATGCAGCTGTGAAGCGTGGTTGGCGATGCGGCGAGTAGACGCCGACGTCGAGAAGACCACGGCGACCACCATGGCCAACAGCAATCCGAGCGCAGTCACCACGAACCACGCCCGCCGCCCACGGAATTCGAACCCAGCGCGCATATCTCCATATCGGCAGAGAAGACGCCGAAGTTGAGCCACACAGAGCGTGATTGCGGTGTCCGCCGACCGTGCTAGAACGGCACCATGACGGACAAGATCTATTCAACGGACGCATATGCCCGCAGCACCGAGGCGACCGTGCTCGAAATCGATACCGACGACAATCGAGTGCTGCTGGACACGACCGTGTTCTACCCCGGGGGCGGCGGCCAGCCGCATGACACCGGGCTGCTGATGATCGGGGACGACCAGCTGAATGTTGTGCGGGTCACCGCCGACGGAGACCGGGTCTGGCACTGGCTCCAAGGAGGTTTGCCGCCCCGCGGTACGAGGGTCGAGGGTGCGATCGATTGGGAGCGCCGCTACGCGCTGATGCGTACCCACACGGCCATGCATGCGTTATGTGGAGTGATCTGGGATCGCTTTCAGAGCCCGGTGACCGGGGGCGACATGCGACCGGGGCAGGGCCGGCTCGACTTCGAGTTGCCGGATTGGGACGCCGGCTTCAAACCGGAGGTGGAAGAGGAGCTCAACCGTCAGCTTCTCCTTCGCCGGCATGTGGATGTCTCCTTTCTCCCTCGTCAGGAAGCCGACCTCGACCCGAGCCTCATCCGCACCAAGGTCAGCCTGCTGCCTCCGGAGCTGGAGGAGGTGCGGGTGATCGACATCGTCGGGCTCGATCGCCAAGCGGACGGAGGAACCCACGTCCACAACACGGGCGAGGTGGGCCGCGTCTCGATCGGCAAGGTCGAATCCAAAGGTCGTGGTTTCCGCCGGATCCGGGTCCTCATCGACGACCTGCAGTAGCGGTCGAAGTCGCTACCCGAGGAGCTCGTTGAGTTTGCCGGCTCGCTCCAGAGACCTGACGTCGTCCCAGCCCCCGATGTGGTGATCGCCCACGTATACCTGGGGCACGGTCTGTTGCCCGGTCTTATCGGTCAACCACTTCCGCCTATCCGGGCTGTCGACGTCGACCTCCCGGTAGGGGACACCTTTGTTGTCGAGGAGCGACTTGACCCGATCGCAGTATGTACACCAGGAGGTCGTGTAGATGGTGACGTCATTGGACGGGCGGTTGGTCATCGGATCTCCGGGAAGCCTGGACAGGAGGTTCAACCACCGGGGGGTGGGGTTATTCCGCCACGCCGGTCGAGCTGCGGTTCGACGCCGAGCTGCCGTCAGACATCGACGGTCTCCTTGACGAGGAAGTCGACGACGTCCCTCAGCGCCTGCTCGTGGGTTCGGCCACTCGCCACTGCTTTCGAGAAGACGTCGAGTTGACGGTCGGCGCTGGTTCCGCGTTCGATGATGGTGTTGATGTGCTCGAGCTCGGCCTCACAGCCGAGTTCCCTCGCATCCCGGCGCACGAGCTCGACCAGCTCGTCGGCCAGGTCCCGGAAAGGTACGAGCTGGCTTTTGCCGAAGTCCATGAGTGAGTTGTCGATTCCGTAGCGCTCAGCCCGCCACACGTTTTCCTCGATGAGCATGCCCGAGTATTGCCTCCAACGCCGATTGTCTCGACGGAGCCGGTCGAGCATGTGGATGATCGACCGGAAGAGGACGGCGATGGCGATGCTGTCCTCGAGCCGGGTCGGGATATCGGTGATGCGGCTCTCCAGCGTCGGGTAACGGGCGCTCGGTCGCAGATCCCACCAGATCTTGGTGGCATCTTCGATGACACCGGCGCCGACGAGGACGTCGACGTGTCGCTGATAGTCGCCCCAGCTCGTGAACTTGGGGGGGATTCCGGTCCGGGGCAGAGCCCGGAACACCGGCATTCGGTAGCTCTTGAGCCCGCTGTCGGCCCCCTCCCAAAAAGGGGAGGACGTCGACAGCGCCAGCATGTGGGGTAGAAAGTACGACGCCTGGTTCATGAGGTCGATGCGGAGGTTGTCGTCGTCGATCCCCACGTGGATGTGCATGCCGCTGGTGACGAGGCGGCGAACCACCGACTTGAGGTCTTCGGCCAGCTCGTTGTAGCGGTCGTGATCGGTGGTGTACTGCTGAGACCAGTCCGCAAACGGGTGGGTGGAGGCAGCCATCGGCGCCAGGCCGAACCGGCCCGTCACCTCCGCCACCCCCAGCCGCAGGCGTTTGAGTTCCTCTCGCAGGTCCTCGATGTTGTCACAGACCCTCGTTCCGATCTCGATCTGAGATTGGAGGAATTCGGACGTGGCGCTGTCGCCGAGAAGCTCTTTGCAGTGGGCCATGAGCTCACTGGGAGCCTCCCGGACGAGCTCGCGGGTCTCGAGGTCGACAATGAGGTATTCCTCTTCGACGCCAATCGTGAATGAAGGTTGCGGCATGTTTCCTCCGCTGCTGGTCAAGGTTCAACATAGTTCGTGTGAGGGCCGACAGTCCAGCACCGAAACCGCCGGCTGACATCACCTATCCAGGAGCGCCTGGACGAAAGACGCGGCGATGGGGGAGAGTTTGGCCCCCGTTCTGGTGGCTGCCACGAAGGTGCGAACCGCCACGGTGTCATGGCGGCGCACCAGCGGGTGCTGCCCAACTTCGCCCACCCGCTCGGGTAGCACTGTCCAGCTGTCCGTCAAGCGGGCGAGCTGGCTCTGGACCTCCGGGTTTCCGCTCTCGATCACGACCCGCGGTGCGTGACCCAGCCGGCTCAGGCCGGCGTCGACGATGGAACGGGTGTGCGAGCCCGTCGGGTAGAGCACCCAGGAGGATTCTTCGGGTGCAGTGGCGGGTCCGTACAGATGGAGTGGCTCGTGGGCGAGCTCGGTAGTCGTGAACCCGGTGGCGGGGCTCACGACCACGGCGATCTCGTCCCGGAACCGGGCGACACGTTCGAGGAGGGCGTCCGAGCTGTCGACCACCATCGCCAGTTCGACGTCGGGCCGGGAGCTGTGGAAGTCGGCGATCGCCTGATCGAACAGGTAGAGAGCCGCCGCGTCGACCATCCCCACGCGCAGTGTTCCGGCTCGGCCTTCCCGGTGCTCTCCGATCGTGGCGAGCAAGGTCTCGCTCGCCTCCAGCACGGTCCCCGCATAGTGCGCCACCTGCCTCCCCGCCGCGGTCAGTCGCCGGCGCCGGCCCACCGGCTCGACCAGTGTCACCCCGAGCAGCGTCTCGAGCCGGGCAATGCCCTGCGAGAGGGCGCTCTGTGTGATGTCCAGCTCGGCGGCCACGTCGGCGAAGGTGGCGTCACCGCCGACCGAGGCCAGGTACCGGAGCTGGCGGAGGCTCACATTCGAGAGGTCATCGAGGGTGGGTGTGGTGTCCATCGATTATCAATTAGAAGAACTTATATTGTACTTCATGAAGATTTATTACAGATTAATGATTGTCGCACGTAGCGTGAATGCGACAGCAAGTTGTGGCGAGCAAACGGAAGGTGCTGAGCATGGGCGAGCTACGGATCCTGACTCCGGGTCTGGGGGCGGTGTCGTCGACACTGATGGCCGGCGTGATGCTGGCCCGGCGGGGGTTGGGGCGACCGATCGGTGCCCTGACCGAGTACGGCGAGTTGGACGGTGGGTCCATCAACGAGCGCGTCACCCCGCTCGACGACATCTCGTTCGGGGCGTGGGATCCGTTTCATGAATCTGCGTATGACGTCGCCAGGCGATCGAGCGTTCTGACTCCCGAGCATCTGGAGGCGGTCGGCGACGAGCTACGTGCGATCCAACCCAAGCCGGCTGTGTTCGACGAGACCTGGGTCAAGGCGCTGGCAGGCGCACCCAACACCAAGAGCGGCGACACGCACATGGACCTGGTCGAACAGATCATCGAGGACATCGAGGGGTTTCGCTCCAATGGAGAACGATTGGTCATGGTGTGGTGCGCAAGCACCGAGGCCTATCTCCACCCCACCGCGGTGCACCAGACCCTGGGCGGCTTCGAGCTCGGCCTCAAGAAGAATGACCCGGCGATATCGCCGAGTCAGATCTATGCCTATGCCGCCATCAAGGCAGGCGTTCCGTTCGCCAACGGTGCCCCCAATCTCACAGTCGACATCCCTGCGCTGGAACAGATGGCGGAGGTGTACGGCGTACCCATCGCCGGCAAGGATTTCAAGACCGGCCAGACGCTCATCAAGACGGTGATCGGACCGGGACTCCGCTCGCGCCGGCTCGGAATCAGGGGCTGGTTCTCCACCAACATCCTCGGCAACCGCGACGGTCTGGTGCTCGACCATCCCGACAACTTCCGCTCGAAGGAGGCGACCAAGCTCGGTGTGTTAGACGCTTTGCTGGATCCGGACGCCAATCCCGATCTGTACGGTGACCTCTCGCACCAGGTGCGCATCAACTACTACCCACCGGCCGGGGACAACAAAGAAGGCTGGGACAACATCGATTTGTTCGGCTGGCTGGATTACCCGATGCAGCTCAAGGTCAACTTCCTCTGCCGGGATTCGATACTGGCGGCACCGATCGTGCTGGACCTCGCCCGCTTCCTCGACCTGGCGAAGGCCGCAGGCAACAGCGGGATCCAGAGATGGCTCGGGTACTACTTCAAGAGCCCCCACCCGATCGAGGGCGAGGCCGTCGAACACGATCTGTTCGTGCAGGAAGGTGTGTTGCTGGATGAACTGCGTCGTCTGACCTCGCGCCAGGTCGCGGACTGACGAGCGGCCGATCTGCCGCCGGGGAATCGCCCGAGCCACCGGCATATACTGGAAAGAGGGGGCAATCGGGATGGGGCCTCGGGGGAGCTCGATTGATCGGAGGATGCAGCGTTGGCGCATTGGCGGGCACAGCTTCTCGGAACGTTCGCCCTGTACCGCGACGACCAGCTCGTCGACGTCCCGTCGAGTATCTCGAAGTCTGTTCTGGCATACCTCCTACTCGCCGACGCACCCGTCAGCCGTGACGTGATCATCTCTGCGCTGTGGCCCGAACATCCGGAAGCAGAAGCCCGCAACACGCTGAGCCAGGCCATTTGGAAGTTCAAGCGGGCCGTCGGGGCCGACACTGCGGCCGAATTGCTCGATGTTCGACACGGTTGGCTCTCCCTGCAGGCGCCGGCGGAAATCGACATCGACGTGAAAGAGTTCACGAGCGCCATCAGCGAGGCCCGCGGCTCGCTCACTCCCGAGGCGGAATCGCGAAGCCTGGAGCGGGCGGTCGATCTGTATGCGGGCGATCTTCTGCTCGGCCTGTTCGACGATTGGATACGCCCCCGCCAGCTGCGTCTGAAGCACGAGCTCGACCAGGCGCTGGAGCGGCTCTACGACCTCCAGGCCTCCTCCGGCGAGTTCGTGGCGGCCCTCGCGACGGTGCGGAGGTTGGCCGAGCTCGTGCCGGGCCGTGAGCTCACCCATCGGCGGGTGATGAAGATGCTCCACCTGCTGGGAAGACGTGAAGAAGCGCTGGCCTACTACCACGAATGGGCCTCCATGTACAGGCGGGATCTGGGGGCCGAGCCGAGCCGCGAGAGCCGGAGCTTGTTTCGAGCCATCACGTCCAGTCGCCCCCGCGATATCCCCCCCGACCCCGGCGAGGGCTTTGTTGGCCGGGCGGCCGAGTTGAAGGCGGCGCTGACCGCCGTCGAGGGTTCTGCCAATCGGGTAGGAGCGGTGGTGTTGGTGGCCGGTGAGGTCGGCGTCGGGCGTTCTGCGTTCCTCCAAAAGCTGGACTCCGAGCTCTACTGGCGAGGTCAGGGGACCGTGCGGCTTTCATGTACCGGCGATGGCTCAACATCGTTTGGGACCATCGCTGCACTCATCACGTCGATGCTCGACGAGTGTTCGGCCACGGCGTTGGACGAGATCGTGCCCGAAGTGCTGGTGGCGGAGGCATCCCGTCTGGTTCCGGAGGTCCGCCGGTTCATCCGGCCGCCGAGCCGCACCTGGCCCGAGTTTCCCGATCCCCACCGAACCCGCGAGGCGCTGCTACAGGTCCTCGAGGCCCTCGTCATGGCCCGGCCGGTTGTGATCATGCTCGACGACATTCACCAGGCCGACCCCGACACGCTGGAGATGATCGACGAGGTCGCCGAGCGCCTGGTCGTGGCGGGGGCAGGGGTGGTGCTCACGTATCCGATCGTATCCGAGGAGACAACCGCACTGAGCCGGCGGTTGGCCGGCTTGAGCGAATTGGTGGCAACCGAACTGGTCGTGCTGCCGCGGTTCAACGAGGTGGAGATCGATCAGTTCGTACGGTCGCGGGGGGACCTGGTTCCCCATCCCGACCGCCTTCGACAACTGTACGCGGAAACGGGCGGGCATCCGTTGTACCTGACGCTCTTGATGCGCCATCAGCGCAATGTCGCCGGGACCGGGCGGGTGTCGATCCCGAAATCTTTGACGGGTGCCGTTGCTGATCGCCTTGCGGCCCTGACGGATGCCGAGCGCGATGTGCTCGAGGCGTTGGCATTGGTGCCCGGGGGCCTGCGCTTGGACGCCCTCGCTCATGTGATGGGGGTGGCGGTGGATGAGCAGGTCGACAGCCTCGTTCTCTCCCGACACGTCGACCGGAACGATGACCGATTGCGCGTGTCCCTCGACATTGTGCGTGTTGCTGTGATGAAAAACTCAGATCCGCCGCGCGTGCGCCGGCGTCATGCCGCCCTGGCTGAGTGGGTGGCAGCTGCCGGCGACCTGGCCCGGTTTGCGGAGCACGCCTACCTCGCTGAGCTGTGGACGGAGGCGGCTTTGTCGCACGTGGCCTTGGCCAGCCGGGCACAAGAGGTCAACGCGCCCGGTTTTGCGGCCCTGCACTATGAACGTGCGGTCGAAGCGGGTCGGGCGGGCGGCCTGAGCCGTGATGCTCTGTTCGCTGCGATCGGCGAATATGCCGACTTTCTGGCAGCGTTCTCCCGCCAGCCGGAGAGCTCCGACCTGCCCGAGTTGCTCGACGAATTGGCGAGCACCGACCGCGAGCGGTTGGTTGCCCTGGCCAGGCGGGCGGAGTTGTTGCGGGTTCAAGGGCGGTATCAGCCGGCACTCGTCGCATGTGAGCGCGGGTTGCAGCTCGCCGCGGCGCCGGAGGACGTGGTTCGCTTCGGATTGATGCGCGCGGTCATTCGCCGCCTGCAGGGAGATTCGGTTCGGGGGGTCGATGAGCTCGCAGAGATCGAGACAGCGAGCTCGATTCCTGACGAACTGCGGGCGCGTCTGGCGCACGCTCGTGCGCTCCTGCTGTTGCGCCTCGGCCGGGTGGCTGAGATGGATGCCGCCCTCGACGAGGCGCTTCAACAGTCGGAGGACGATCCGATCCTGCACACCGACATCCTTAACACTCGCGCCCTGCGGGCCCTGGAGGCGGGCCGGCTCGAGGAGTCTGTCGAGCAGCAGGCTCAGATATACGAGCTGGCCGCCGAACTGGGCTATCGATATCGAATGGCAAACTCGAGGTGGAATACCGCCATCGCCTATCTCAACCTGGATCAGATCGCCGATTCCATCGACGCCGCCGAGGATGCCGTGGCGCTGAGCAAGGAGGCGGGTTCCCCGTATCTGGAGGCCATGGCGAGCCTGTCGCTTGCCTCTGCCCTATACGAGGCGGTCGGCGGTGCGCCCATCGAGGAGCTGATCCGCACCGCCCGCGCCTTTGCCCGACGGCGGGAAGTGGTCAGCGCTGACACGTGGGGTGCCGAACTCGAGGCGTTGGTGGCTCACGACAGGGCGCAGCACCGTGAAGCCGGCCGGCTCATCGCGTATGCCATACGGGTGAACACCGAACGAGACCTGCCTTGGGGTGCACTGAATGCTCTGATGTCGCAAGCGCGGATGAAACTCGAAAGCGGGCGCCCCGATGAAGCCCTCCCCGACCTCGATCAGGCCCACCGTCTGAGTGATCAACTGGTGTCGAGCATTCACCCACAGCCCATCTCCGCCATGCGGGCGCTCGCCCATGCCGGGATGGGTCACACGGATCAGGCCGTGGCGGCTGCCGAGGCTGTCATGCGGAGCCCCATGACGTGGTATTCACAGCATCGGTCGTATCTCTATGTGTCCAAGGCCTGGTGGGTGCTCGGGGACAGAGACCGGGCCCTCGAAGCGATCGAACTCTCCTACCAGCACTTTCAGCGATTGCTCGGATCGTTGAGCCCGGCTCTGGCCGACCAGGCCAGGCGAACGGCTTCTGCTCAAGACGTGATCGAGAGCTGGATGCTGGCCCGCACCCGCAACGAAAGCGTGATTCTGGAGAACGAGGCCGGGCGGCGGGTGAACCTCGATTGGACGATATCGAAGCCGGAGGATCGCGAGGTGAAGGGAGCCCTGGCGCGCCGGCGTCATCGCGTGGCGCGAATGGTGAAACAGGCGGCCGCCGCCGGGGTCGCGACCCCGCCGGTGTTGGAGTTGTCTGAGGCGCTGGGCGTGAGCCCTTCGACGATCCGTCGCGATCTCGATGCGCTGCGCAGCCGGTCGGCCGCTCTCTAAATCGCAAGCAACACCCAGCCGTTTGTACCTTTCCGTTCGTGGTTGTGAGCGTCGTCACTGTTGGCGGGGCCGGCCATGCCCGCTCGCTCTGCAGCAGGAGAGAACGCGCGGAGGGTTCCTTGGCATGATCGGCGTTGTTTCCCACAGAGAAGGATTCTCGATGAAGCGACGACTGATCGTATTCGTGCTCGCAAACCTGGCCGCCTTGTTGACGGCTGCCCCGGCACTCGCCGCCCACGGGAACGGAGGCTAGGTTCGAAAACCCGCTCGGCAGGGGGGCTGCCTGCAACTCCTCGACCCTTGCAATCCCGCATCGTTGAGCGGCATCGGTCGGTTGGAGCGGTCCGGCGCGTCCGCCTGAGTTCTGGTAGGAGAGATCAGGGAGAGACTCGCGTGTCATGCTATGCGGACGCATGGCCCGTGCACCGGTGGTGGGGCCGATATGGGAAGTGGTAACAGCGTTCGGATGGTGTCTACCGGGGTTGAGAAAGGGCCGGCTTGCCGGCCCTTTCTCATGTCCGGCTCTAGCGACCTGTCCTTTTGATACCCCGGCTGGGAACCGGCCGTGTGCTTCGCGTCACGATGACTCAGCCGATCGGGATCGTCGCTCGAGCAGATAGGCAACGACGCCGCCTGCCAGCAAGCCGAACAGGTGACCTTCCCAGGACACGCCGCCGCCGGCGGTGGGCAACGCCCCCCAGAGGATTCCCCGATACAGGACGGCGGCCACCACGGCTACCGCCAGCGATCGAAAGCTCTTTCCCAGCACACCATCGACGATGAGAAAGCCGAAATAGCCGAAGATGAGCAGTGAGGCGCCGATGTGGTTTCCGGCCCGGGCCAGCAGCCAGGTGGCCGCTCCACCGATGAGCGTGGCGCCGACCGTGACCTGCCAGAACACGCTTCTTCCGGCAAAGAGCACCAGGGTTCCCAGGACGAGGAACGGGGCGGTGTTGGCGAGCAAGTGGGCCCAATCGTCGTGGAGCAGCGGAGAGAAGATGATCCCTTCCAGCCCGTCGAGCCGGCGGGGCGCGATGCCATGCCGCTCCAGGGTGTCGGAGAAGAAGATGACGTCGGTGATCTCGATGAGCCACAGGAGGGCGGTGGCCGGCACCAGCAGCCGGGCGGCACCCACCAGTCGATTGCGCATGTGGCCGGTGGTTGTCATCGTTGCATCCTACGAGTGAGCAGCGCTCGAGGCGGCTCGGAAATAGTGGCCGAATCCACCGACGGGAGGCGCCATGCGGAGATACCTTGATGGTATGGCTACACAGGAACGGGCGGCCTGTTGGGAGTGTGGCACGACGTTTGATGTCACGCCGATCCCTCCGCCTCCCACCTATTGCCCGCGGTGTCGGGCAGAACCGCGGCTGGTGATCGATCTCGGCCAGCTGCGGCGCGACATCGTCATCCCCGCCCGTCCCCAGTTCGTCACGTGTCGCAACTGCGGCCGCAGTGTGGCAGTGAAAAAACGGGGACGCCTTCCGACCCGGTGTCGCGGTGGGTGTCCGCGCTACGCCGGAACCCGGGTGACGCCGGCCGAAGAACGGCCCGCGAAGGTCCGGGCCGCCCGGCGATCCGTCCCGGCTTCCCCCCGGTTCGTCGACGGGCCGGCCGATCCCTGGCATGTTCCCCGCGGGCCGGTGTATCTCGACGAGGTGATGCAGGGGCGCTCGGAGGATCGATAGGCGCTACGATCGCCCGATGCGCAGTTACATCCAGTTGGTCGAGACCGGCGGACCCGAGGTGCTGCAGTTGGCGGGCGGCGAGATTCCCGGGGCGGGTGCCGGCCAGCTGCTCATCGAGGTGAAGGCGGCCGGCCTCAACTACATCGACACCTACCACCGAACAGGGATCTACCCCGTCGATCTTCCCTTCGTCCCCGGGCTGGACGGTGCCGGCACGGTCATCGAGGTCGGCGAGGGAGTATCCGATTTCGCGGTGGGAGATCATGTGGTCTGGCCGAACCAACCCGGGTCCTACACCAGTCACCACCTCGTCAACGCCGCCCGCGTCGTCAAGGTGCCCGACGGAGTCGGTTCCGGCGAGGCCACCGCGGCCATGGTGGCCGGCCTCACAGCCCACTACCTCGTGCACGACACCTACCCGCTGGGAGGCTCCGACACCTGCCTCGTCCATGCCGGTGCCGGGGGCGTGGGGCTGCTGCTCACCCAGATGGCCAAAAGGTGCGGGGCCCTCGTGGTGACGACGGTCTCGACGGAGGCGAAGGCGGAATTGTCGCGTCAGGCCGGAGCCGACCACGTGATTCGGTATACCGAAACCGATTTCGCCGATGCGTCGAGGGAGCTCCTCGGCGCAGATCGGCCGTTCGACGTGATATTCGATTCGGTCGGCCGCACCACGTTTCTGGCCGGGCTGGGTCTGATTCGCCGCCGCGGGACCATGGCCCTGTTCGGCCAATCCTCCGGTGTGGTGGACGACCTCAATCCGGGGATCCTTGCCCAGAACGGCAGCCTGTTTCTGACCCGGCCGACGCTGTTCGACCACATCGTCTCAACCGAGGAACTTGCCGAGCGCGCCGGCTCTGTGTTGTCGATGATCGCCTCGGGCGAACTGGCGGTTCGGATCGGCGCCGAGTTCCCACTGTCTGACGCATCAGGGGCACACACCGCACTGGAGAGCAGGGCGACCACCGGCAAAGTGGTCCTGGTTCCGTAGCAGTGATCGAGGAAGCGGTCTATCAGGGACGGGCCGCTCTGCAGGTATCGGACGACCACCACGCAGCGACCATCACCACCGGCGGACCGCTGCGGGTGTTCGGTTTTCGCCGGATCGACGGCCCCACGCTCTTCGCCGACCTTCCCGATGTGCACATTCCGGCCGGAGACCGGTCTTACCCGATCCTGGGCGGGCACCGCCTGTGGATCGGTCCCGAAGAGGTGGCCACCACCTACGCAACCGAGTCCGGTGGTTCGGCGGTCGCCGAGCACGACGATGGGGTGGCGGTGGTGGCGGGACGGGATGGGGCCGGGATCGTCAAAGGCATCCGCCTGATCATGTCCGAGGACCGCGTGATGGTCGAGCACACGCTGATCAACGCCGGTGACCAACCGCTCGAGCTGGCACCTTGGGCCATCACCCAGCTTTCACCGGGAGGTCGGGCGTTCCTTCCGCTCAACCGGCACCCGGTCGACGAACACGGGCTCCAGGCTTGCGACCGTCTCGTCCTGTGGCCCTACACAGATCTACGTGAGGTCACCGTGCGAGCTGATGGCATCGAGGTCACGACCGAGCGGTCGACCCCCACCAAGGTGGGGGTGGGCCTCGAATGGGGATGGCTTGCCTATCGAATCGGCGACGAGGTGTTTGCCAAAACTGCGCAGCGATTGATGGGCACCTATCTGGACCAGGGAGCCGCCGGGCAGTGCTACTGCGAGGAACGGTTCTTGGAGCTCGAGACGCTCGGACCGGCGAAGGTCCTGGCGACAGGGGAGTCGGTCATGCATGTCGAGACCTGGCTGAGCCGAAGCGTCCGGTCGATGTCGGATGAGGAGATGCTGGAGCATCTGCCGCAATGACCGAGGGGATTCCCCTCGAAGGGGGAACCGCCAATCCGGGAAAGATCGTCAGAGTGGGACGCACTGTCCGGCGCCCGGCCCACTCCTCCAGCTCGGTGGTGCAGGCGTTTCTCCGGCACTTGAGAGACGCCGGCGTCGAGCGGGTGCCCGAGCCCCTCGGCTTCGACAGCCGGGGGCGGGAGGTGGTTTCGTACCTGCCCGGAGAGGTGGCCCATCCGGGTTTCGGAGCCGACGGCCACCTGCCGGCCTGGGCTGCTTCGGATGATCTGATGATCGAGGTGGCCCGGCTCCAGCGCCGGCTGCACCAGGCGTCGGCCGGTTTCGAGCCGGCGCCCGAGACGGTCTGGAACGAGGCGGCCGGGTCGTACTTCCCGCCCCAAGCCGGGGACCGCATCGTGTGCCACAACGACATCTGTGTCTCGAATGTCGTTGCCGACCGAGGCCGGCTGGTCGGGCTCATCGACTTCGACTATGTGCGGCCGGTCGATCCCCGGTTCGATGTGGCGGTCGCAGCTCGCCACTGGGTTCCTCTCACCCCTCCGGAAGACCGGAGCCCGGGATGGGGCGAAGCCGATCCTGTCCGGCGCTTCGGCCTGTTTTGCGACGTGCACGAGCTGACCCGGTACGACCGGTCGGCGGTCGTCGACTACGCATTGGCCTTCCTGGAGCTGGCGCGGACCAACGTGGCGGATTTGGCCCGCCGGGGACGTCCGGGGTTTGCCGGCCTGATGGCCGGCGGGTACGACGGGTACAACCGGCGGAGCGTGGCGTGGCTGCGGCGCCACCGCTCCCGGATGGAAACGACATAACCTGTCCGCGGGAGGCGGCGATGGAGAAGCAATACACCGGTGTGCTCGGGAAGACGATGGCCCACGTGGAGGCGGGGGAGGGCGACCCGATCGTCCTCTTACATGGGAACCCGACGTCCTCCTATTTGTGGCGGAACATCATTCCGCACCTCTCGCCATTTGGGCGTTGCATCGCCCCCGACCTCATCGGAATGGGTGATTCCGACAAATCGGACGACCCCGACGACTATCGGTTCGTCGGCCACCGCCGGTATCTGGACCAGCTGCTGGAGAACCTCGGTGTC
>JBFIPU010000043.1:0-20022 GCA_041609995.1 Acidimicrobiia bacterium | reverse complement strand
GGGCCGGGCCAGACCATCGGTGTGTCGGTGTTCGTCAACCGCTTCATCGAAGACCTCGACCTCAGCCGGAGCGCCGTTTCCACCGCATACCTGATCGGCACGCTGACGGCCTCGCTGGGGCTGCCGTTGATGGGACGGATGATCGACGGCCAGGGGGTCCGCCGGGCGACCATGCTCATCGGCGCCCTGTTCGGAATCGCGCTCTTCTTCATGTCCTTCGTGGCAGGTGTGGTGACGCTCACCGTCGGATTCGTCTTCATTCGCTTCCTCGGCCAGGGGTCGTTGTCGCTGGCCAGCGGGGTAGCCGTCACCCACTGGTTCGAGCAACGGCGCGGCCTCGCCATCGGCGTCCTGTCCACCGGCGTCAGCGCCGTGATGGGCCTGGCCCCGTTGCTCCTCAACCTGGGAATCACGTCCGTGGGGTGGCGGTCGACGTGGGTGATTGCCGGGCTCGTCATCTGGTTCACCGTGATCCCGATCGCTCTGTTCGGGCTGATCGACAAGCCGGCCGACGTGGGGCAGCGGCCGGATGGCGAGGCCGTCCCCCGATCGGATTCTCAAACGGCGAAGCCGGCACGAGCGGCGACCCGGGCACAAGCACTGCGCACACCGCGATTTTGGATTTTGACGGCGGGCACCATGGCCGTCGCCATGCTCATCACCGGCTTGAACTTCCAGCAGATCGACGTCCTGACCGAGGCCGGGCTCAGCGAGACCGAGGCCGCCGCCACTTTTCTGCCACAGGTGTTGGCCGCCTCGCTGGCGGGAATCGGTTTCGGCTTCTTCACCGATCGGTTGCCCGGAAGGGTGATGGTGCCGGCCACGATGGTATTGATGGCGCTGTCCTTGATTTTGGCCGGCCGGGTGGCCCCGGGGATCACAGCGCTCGTCTACGTCTTGACCATGGGGGCCACCGGCGGCGCCATGCGGTCGGTGGACCAGACGTTGCTGCCCCGCTGGTTCGGGGTTGCCCACATCGGCGCCATCCGCGGGGTCGCAACGTTCGCCGGCGTGGCGGCATCGGCCGCCGGGCCCATCACGCTGTCGCTGTTCCGGGATGCCACCGGGGGCTACGGACCGGCCGGGTTGCTGCTGGCAACGATACCGGTTGTCATCGGTGTTCTGGCTCTGTGGTTGCCAGATGAACGGACCAGGGATTAGCGGGCCGGCTGCGGTTCCCGCCCGAAGTACCGGGGATATTCGACTCTGGGGCAGCGATCCATGACGACATCGAGGCCGGCTGCCTCTGCCCGGCGGGCGGCCTCCTCGTCGATGACGCCGAACTGCATCCACACCGCCTTGGCGCCGACCGCGATCGCCTCGTCGACGTGGGGGCCGGGGACACGCCGGAAGATGTCGACGATTTCAGGCGGCTCAGGCAGGTCGGCCAGGGTCGGATATACCTCGAATCCCGGAATCTCGTTGTAATTGGGATTGACCCCCACCACGTCGTATCCCATCGCGACGAGGAACTTCGCCACCCCCAGGGCGTCCCGCCACGGGTTGGGGGAGAGGCCGACGACAGCGATCCTGCGGTAGTCGCTCAATACTTTTCTCGTGTCGTTCACGCGCCTCCCATCGTCGGGGTGGATCCTAAGATTGCCGCCATGCGAGTTGCAGTGACCGGTGCCAGCGGACTGATCGGATCGGCCCTCGTCGAGGTTCTACGCCGCCTCTACGGCGAGGCAGTTCCAGTCGTACGGCGCCCGCCGGGTTTGGGCGAGCTCTATTGGCAACCAGAAGAGGGCATGATCGATTCCCTCGAGGGCATCGATGCGGTCGTGCACCTCGCCGGCGCCGGCCTCGGAGATGAACGCTGGACCGATGAGTACAAGCGTGAGCTGGTGGAGAGCCGGACGGTCGGCACCCGGCTGGTGGCCGAAGCCGTCGCCAAATCGCCGGATACCAAGATCCTGTTGTCAGGCTCGGCGATCGGCTACTACGGCGCCGCACACAGCGATGAGATCCTCACGGAGTCCTCGCCCCCGGGAGACGATTTCCTTGCTCAACTGTGTGTCGAGTGGGAAGCCGCCACCGGACCGGCGGTCGAAGCCGGCAAACGGGTCGCCATGCTCCGGACCGGCCTGGTCATGTCCCCCGAAGGCGGCTTACTCGAACGACTGCTGCTTCCTTTCAAGCTCGGTCTCGGCGGCCCACTCGGCAGCGGCAAGACCTGGTGGTCGTGGATCACGCTCGGCGACGAGGTAGGCGCCATCTGCCACCTGCTGGAGGCCGACGTAGAGGGCCCCATCAACCTGGTGGCCCCCAACCCCGTGACGAACAAGGAGTTCACCAAAGCACTCGGGAAGGCGCTGAGGAGGCCGACCATACTGCCGCTTCCACCGGCGGCGCTGTCGGTGTGGCAGGGCTCGGAGGTGGTCGATCTCATGATCATGGCCAGCCAACGTTGCTCGGCGGCCAAGCTCGTCGAGTCCGGTTATGAGTTCGACCACGAGCACATTGCCAACGCGCTCGCCTCCCTAGTCCACGACTGACACCGGATCCCGCGTTCGCGAGAACCCTTCCCGGCGGCTGGTGGCGAACGCCCCGGCCAGCAGCACCGCCGCCCCCACCAGTTCCCACGGCGTGACGACCTCGTCCAGAAACGCCACGCCCAGCGCGATCGACACGATCGGCATGAAGTAGGTGAGAATCGAAGCCCGCGGGCCTCCGACGCGACCCGCCAACGTGGCGGCGAGAACGAACGCAACCCCGGTCCCGAGGACCCCGAGCGCGGTCAAGGCCGCCATCGGACCCCATGCGAAGTCCACTCGCGGCAACGACGCCAGCCCCGGCACGAGCCAGATTGCCAGGGCCACCAGTTGGGTTCGCCAGATCGTCGCCAAGCCTCCGTATTTCTGCTGCATCGGAACCGCCACATTGAGTGCGACGCCGTAGCTCAGGTTGGCGGCGATGACCATCCCGACGCCCAGCGCTGAGGTCGTGCCCTCACCGATCGACGGCCAAGAGATCAACGCGATCCCGATCGTGCCGAGGATCACGCCGGCCACCTGCACCCAGCGCGGCATCGATCGCAGCAACAACGCTCCCACCAACATGGCGAAGATGGGCGTGCCGGCATTCAACATGCCGGCCACGGCACTGTCGATCCACAGCTCGCTGTACGAGAACATCGCGAACGGGAAGGCCATCCAGACGACACCCAATAGCAGGAAGCGCCGGCGGTCCTCGGGATCTATCGGCACGCGCACGGCCCGGACCGCGCTGAGAGCGAAGAAGCCGAAGGCGATCCTCCCCAGGGTGACGATTTCGGGCGGAAAGGACTGGAGCGCCACGGCGATGAAATAGAAAGATGCCCCCCAGATCACCGCTGGGCCGGCGAGGAGCGCCCAGTCTCGTGCCGCAAACGCCTGTTGGTTTGATCCCCGGGATGTGCTGACCAGGCGCGCCATGGATCGAGCCTATAGGCGCGGCCACAGGGCGAAGCGGCGGGAACTAGATTTGCCTCATGGCACCAGCCCAGGAGATTCCCGAACTCGCCAGAGAAGCCTTTGACATGTCGAAGGAGTATCTCCGGCAGGAAACGCTCGAGCCGGCCAAGAGCCTCGGGCGGGTCGCCGCCTACGGGTTGGGGGCAGCCCTGGTCTTCGGATTGGCGGCGCTGTTCCTGGGGGTGGCGGGCATGCGGATCATCATCGGCCTGCTGCCGGACACGACCATCTGGCAGGGAGTCGGGTACCTGCTGAGCGGCGTGATTCTCCTTGGCCTGGGCGGGTTGGTGGGCTGGCTGGCAGCGCAATCGTCCGACTCCTCCGGCGACCTGTGATGAAGAACCGATAGGAAGGACCGGTCGTGATCGAACCTGATGATCTGAGGCGAAAGTTCGGCGAACTGCAGAAGGCGGTCGAAGACACAACCGAGTCGATCAAGAGCAAAGGGGCCATCGCCGCTCTCGTCATCGTGGTGGCCCTGGCGATCGTATTCCTGGTCGGGCGGCGCAAGGGGAGCAAGCTGGCCGGCCAGCAACTCGAGATCTACCGCATTCGCTGAACCCCGGTTCCGGCACCGGCGTCAGCGACGTTCTCGCTCCAGCTTCTTGAGCTGCCGGCGGGAGATCGGCGTGTCTTTGATGAGGTCGCCGGTGATGGACGACAGGTCCGAGACCACCGGTTCGGTCCCCGGCGGAACCCGAACGATGTAACTGGCCCCCGGCTTGAGGTTCTTGCGAATGAGTCGTCCCCGGGTGGGCGCAGTGCGGCGCCGGAGGTATCCGATGGCGGTCAGCGCAGCCCAGAAGCCGATCGACCACCCCGACTGTTTGGTTCGGGCCGAGCGAAACAGCCGGCTGATGGCGTACTGGTAGAAGTTCACGAATTGCAGGTTAGGCTTTTGCCTCGTGTTTAAAAACCGGCAAAAATTCGTGCAAGTCGTCGCGTTGATCGTCGTGGTCGGGATGGTTCTCACGGTGCTGGCGGGAGTCCTGTCGAGCTGATGAAAGTGATCCTTCGCCACCCCACGCGGGAGGTGGAGATCGAGGGGCCGGCCTCGGTGGCAACAGTGCTTCGGCAGCTCGAGATTCTCCCCGAAACGGTTCTCGTGATACGGGACGGCGAGCTGCTGCTCGCCTCGGAGCACCTCGAGGCCACCGACGTGATCGAATTGCGGCCCGTCATCTCCGGGGGATCATCATGAAATGCCGGGTGTGCCGGGGCAAGGCCGCGATCAAGATCCGGCGCCACAACGCTGCGTTCTGCCCGGAGCATTTCACCGACCACGCGGTCCGCCAGGTCGAGAAGGCCATCAAGGAATTCGACATGATCGGCGCCGACCAGCGCCTGCTGCTCGGCGTTTCAGGTGGCAAAGACAGCCTTGCGCTCTGGGACATCCTCACCAGGCTGGGTTATGCGGTGGACGGTGTGTATCTGGAGCTCGGAATCGGGGATGAGGAAACCCACTCATATAGCGACGTCAGCCGCCGATACTGCGAAACCTTTGCGTCGGAACGGGGACTGAAGCTCGAGATCGTCGATCTTTCGACCCGCTACGGCTTCACGATCCCGGAGGCGGCCGAAGTGACGCGGCGGGTTCCCTGCTCGGTGTGTGGTCTCTCGAAGCGCTATATCCTCAATCAGGCGGCGCGCGCGGGCGGATACGACGTGTTGGTGATGGGCCACAACCTGGACGATGAGGCGGCCACGTTGATGGCGAACGTGCTTCAGTGGAACACCGAATACATCGGCCGCCAGCATCCCGTTCTCCCGGCCACCGACGAGGGACTGGTGCGCAAGGTCAAGCCGCTGATTCGCCTGGCAGAGCGCGAAACAGCCGCCTATTGCGTACTCAACGGCATCGACTACGAGGTGGAGGAGTGCCCGATGGTCGAGGGCAACACCGGCATCCGGATGAAAGAGTGGCTCAACGAGCTCGAGGACCGGGCCCCGGGCGCCAAACACCGATTCTTATTCGGGTTCCTCGAGCACGCCGCTGACCGGTTCGCCGCATCGGGTGTGGAATTGGCTGAATGCCAGACCTGCGGTCAGCCCACCACGGGCGACACGTGTGCCTTCTGCCGCCTGCAGTTGAGGGTCAAACCGTGAAGACCCGGGGGGTGGCATCGTGATTCTTGCTCCCGGTGACCAGTGCATGCTCATCGACTCGAAGGACCGCAAGTACCTCATCACCCTCCAGCCGGGAAGCCAGTTCCATTTCCACCGCGGCTTCGTGGCCCACGATGACATCATCGGGGCCGAGTCGGGGAGTTCGGTCGAATCGAGTGGCGGCGCCAAACTCGTCGCCCTCCATCCCCGGCTGGCCGACTTCGTACTGCGGATGAAGCGGGGGGCACAGGTGGTGTATCCCAAGGACATGGGGCACATCCTCGTGTGGGGCGACATCGCCCCGGGCCAGACCGTGGTGGAGGCCGGCACCGGCTCCGGGGCGCTCGCCTGCGCCCTCGGTCGGATCGTCGGGCCGGAGGGACGGCTCGTTTCCGTTGAACGCCGGGAGGATCACGCCGCCCACGCCGCCAGGACGATCGCCAGGTTCTTCGGTGAGGTGCCGCCCTGGATGGATCTGCGGGTAGGGGAGGTCTCCGACGTGATCGAGGAGGTCGCCCCGGACCGGGTCGTCCTGGACCTCCCCGAGCCCTTTGCCGTGGTGCCCGCGGTGGCGGCGGGAATGGTTGCCGGCGGAGTGCTGACCACCTACGTACCGACGGTTCCCCAACTCCAGCAAACCCAGGACGCCCTCGATGCGGCCGGGTGCTTCACCGATGTGCTCCACCTCGAGGTGATGCAACGTACGTGGAACATCTCCGGACGTTCCGTCCGGCCCGATCATCGGATGGTCGGGCACACCGGGTTCTTGAGCTTCGCCCGCAAGCTCTCGGGAGCGGCCTGAGAACGTGGGATACAATACGGGGGCGAGATTACAATCGTCGCTGAACGACGCCTGCAGGAAGTTGCTGGCGCAACATCACGAATATGCCCGAGAACGCACCTTCGAAAGCAGAGGTACAAAGTGAAAGTTTGGATTGATCAGGATCTCTGCACCGGGGACGGTCTCTGTGAGGAGATCGCGCCGGACGTGTTCGTGCTGCTCGACGACGGCCTGGCCTATGTTGTCGAGGGGGACAAGGTCTTTGCCGCCGAGAAGGGCAACCCGGAGGGAGCCGAGGGACTGGCGGTTGTACCGGCCGGGCAGGAAGACCTGGTGGTCGAATCCGCCGAAGAGTGTCCCGGCGAGTGCATCTTCATCGAGCCCTGACATTCGGCCTCAACCTGGAGACCTGAGGTCCCGCGGTCGACCGCGTGAACCCAGCCGACCGGGCCAGGCGATCGGGGCCCGTTGATCGATCTAGGTGCGTTCGAAGTCTCGCGCCATTCCCATGTTTTTCCATGCGAGGCGGACAAAAAACCTCGTCTTTCGCGAGCTGTTTCCCTATCTTGACCCACTCGTATACTGCTCAGTGCGGGCACCCAACCGACCGATAAGGACTGTATGAGCGACGAAGCCAGAGACGTGGCGGAGCTTCGGGCGACCATCCGGAACCTCGAAGACGAGATCATCATCCTGCGCCGGCGCATGCAGGATTCACCCCGCCGGGTACGCGTTCTCGAAGAACGGCTGCTCGAAACCAAAGGCCAGCTTTCGCAAGCCGCCTCCCAGAATGACAAGCTCACCGTGGCGCTGGAGGAGACGCGCGAGCAGCTGGCCATCTTGCGCGACGAGGTGGAGAAGCTGACCTCGCCACCGAACCCCTTCGGGACCATTCTCGGCATCAACGCCGACGGCACAGCCGACGTGTTCACCGGCGGGCGCAAGCTGCGGGTGAATGTGGAACCGACCATCGAGATCAAGAGCCTGGAGCGCGGTCAGGAAGTGCTGCTGAACGAGGCCTACAACGTGGTCGATCTGCGGGATTTTTCGCCCCAGGGTGAGGTGGTGACTGTCAAGGACATCATGGATGAGGAGCGGATCCTGATCCTCTCCCGGGGCGACGATGAGCGGGTCGTCACGCGCTCGGAACCGATGCTCGGCGAGTTCATCCGCGTCGGCGACCATGTCCGGATCGAGCCAAAGACCGGTCTGGTGCTGGAGCGGTTGATCCGGCCCGAGGTCGAGGAGCTGGTACTGGAAGAAGTGCCCGACGTGACGTATGACCAGGTGGGCGGCCTCAGTGAGCAGATCGAGATGATCCGCGACGCCGTCGAGCTCCCATTCGTGCACAAAGACCGGTTCATCGAATACCAGCTGGAGGCACCCAAGGGCATCCTCCTGTACGGGCCCCCTGGCTGCGGCAAGACGCTGATCGCCAAGGCGGTGGCCAACAACCTGGCCCAGGCGGTCGCCGAGAAAGAGGGCCACGCCGACGCCAGGTCGTATTTTCTCAACATCAAAGGCCCCGAGCTGCTCAACAAGTACGTGGGCGAGACCGAGCGCCAGATCCGACTGATTTTCCAGCGGGCCAAGGAGCGATCCGACGAGGGTGTGCCCGTCATCGTGTTCTTCGACGAGATGGACAGCCTGTTCCGCACGCGCGGCACCGGGATCTCCTCCGACGTGGAGTCGACGATCGTGCCTCAGCTCTTGAGCGAACTCGATGGGGTGGAAGCGCTCAAGAATGTGATCGTGATCGGGGCGTCGAACCGCGAAGACCTCATCGATCCCGCCATCCTGCGGCCCGGTCGCCTCGACGTGAAGATCAAGATCGACCGGCCCAACCACGAGGCGGCCCGACAGGTCTTCTCCATCTACTTGCCGAATGACCTTCCCCTCGATGCCGAGGAACTGGCCGCCCACGACGGCGATCGCGACAAGATGCTGGGCACCATGGTGAACAAGGCGGTGGAGGCCATGTACGACATCAGCGATCAGAACCGCTTCCTCGAGGTCACGTATGCCAACGGCGACAAGGAAGTCCTCTACTTCAAGGATTTCAGCAGCGGCGCCATGATCGAGAACATCGTGCGGCGGGCCAAGAAGGAGGCCATCAAGCGGGAGATCGAAACGGGCATCGGTGGCATCCGCTCGGGCGATCTGATCGGATCCGTAGTTCGCGAGTTCCGCGAACAGGAGGACCTCCCGAACACCACCAACCCCGACGACTGGGCCAAGATCAGTGGCAAGAAGGGCGAACGCATCGTCTACGTGCGCACGCTGATCGAAGGCAACCAGGAGAGCCGGTCGATCGAGACCACCTCGACGGGCCAATACCTCTAGATCCCCCTCTAAGCTGATCAGCCGGGGCGGATAGTGAGGCCAGGACAGTGACCAAAGCAATCCACAAGGTCATCGGAACCGAGACCGAATTCGGCATTGCGTTGCGGGGCAACCCCGAGTTCAATCCGGTGCTCCTCTCGTCGATTCTCGTGAACTCCTATGCCGGCCTGCGGGCCCGGATCCAGTGGTCCCATGAAGAGGAGAGTCCGGGACGGGATGCGCGCGGCTACGGCCCAGAGGGGGGATTCATCCCGGATCTCGACAGCGGCCTGGTCAACGTCGTACTCGCCAACGGCGCCCGGCTCTACGTCGACCATGCCCACCCCGAGTACTCATCGCCCGAGTGTTACGACCCGCTCGAAACGGTGCTGTACGACAAGGCGGGGGAAGTGGTGATGGCGAGAGCCCAGGCCGGCTCCGTCAACGTCTTCGACGACGGGGAAGAGCTCCTCGTCCACAAGAACAATTCGGATGGCAAGTCCAATTCGTACGGTGCACACGAGAACTACCTCATCAAACGACAGCTGCCGTTCGGCGACATCGTCAACCACCTGTTGCCATTCATGGTCAGTCGCCAGGTCTTCACCGGCTCGGGCAAGCTCAAGTCCGAGAACGGTCGACCGGGGGTGGACTACCAGATCACGCAGCGGGCCGACTTTTTCGAAGAAGAAGTCGGCCTCGAGACCACGCTGAAGCGGCCGTTGATCAACACCCGCGACGAGCCGCACGGAGATCCGAGCAAGTACCGCCGGCTGCACGTCATCGTGGGCGACGCCAACATGTCAGAGGTTCAGATTCTGATCAAAGTCGGCTCGACCGCCCTGATGTTGGCGATGATCGAGGACGAGGTGCTGTCTGAGCCGCCCCGGCTCGCAGACCCGGTGGCGGCCCACTGGCAGATCAGCCACGATCCCACGCTCGAGCGCACGGTCGAGCTCGCCACCGGGGAAACCGTCACCGCGCTCAACCTCCAGTGGCAGCTCTTCGAGCAGGCCGCCAAGTACGTGGAAAACACTGAATTGCCAGAAAGCTACGGTCTCGTCATCAGCGAGTGGGAGTCGATCCTCTCCGACCTCGAAGCCGATCCGCTCCTCACCGCCGATCGGCTCGACTGGACAGCCAAACTGGCACTCCTCAACCAGTACCGCCGGCGGGATGACCTCGAGTGGGATGATCCCAAGCTCTCCATCGTTGCCCTCCAGTACCACGACATCAATCCCGCCAAAGGCCTTTACTACAAGCTCGCCAAGGCCGGTCGGATCCGCCGGTTGTTCACCGACGACGAGATCGCCGGGGCCGTCGATCGGCCACCCGAGCGGACCCGGGCGTATTTTCGCGGTGAGTGCGTGCGCCGCTACCAGGAGTGGTTGAAGGCGGCCAACTGGGACTCGCTCGTGTTCGATGTCGGTACCGACGTCCACCAGCGCGTGCCCATGATGGAACCCCTCAACGGAAACCGGGAACTGGTGGAGAAACTGCTGGACGACTCTCCCGATCCCAAAGCCCTCATCGAAGGCTTGTCTGCCTGATTGCTCCCGCAAACGTGATTGTGGGGCATAATGTCCGTCGCGCCGAACACGGCGGCGAAAGACAGACAAGGAGCCGGGCATGACCGACCGGGAACAAAGCTCATCCAGATCGGAGTCGAGCGAGGAAGTCGAAGGCGACATCGAGGCCTCCGACACCGGGGAAGAGCTGACCGAGAAGATCGACGATCTGCTCGACGAGATCGACTCCGTTCTCGAAGAGAACGCGGAAGAGTTCGTCAAGAACTACGTCCAAAAGGGCGGGGAGTGAGTTTGGATCTGCCCAGCGGATTCGACGACAGACACCAGTCGAGCTTCACCGACCTCATTCGACGGACCGGCCAGCTTCCCACGTGGGACCCGTCGGCGGCGGACCGCACCGATGCCCCCGAGGCCACCACGGTGCTTGCTCTCAAAACGGCTGATGGGGTCGTCATGGTCGGCGATCGCCGGGCGACCATGGGCAACCTGATCGCCCACCGCCGCATGGACAAGGTGTTCCCCGCCGACGAGTTCTCGGCAGTGGCTATCGCCGGGACCGCCGGGATCGCCATGGAACTCGTGAAGCTGTTCCAGACCGAGCTCGAGCACTACGAGAAGCTCGAGGGCAATCGCCTGTCGCTCGAGGGCAAGGCCAACTACCTGGGAGCCCTGGTGCGCAACCAGATGCCACTGGCCATGCAGGGAATGGCCGTCGTTCCGTTGTTCTGCGGGTTTGACGAATCGGACGGTTTGGGTCGCATCTACACCTACGACGTCGTCGGCGGCCGATATGAAGAGGTTGATTACGCGGCCACCGGATCGGGCGGGCTCAACGCTCGGGCGTATCTGCGTTCGCAGTATCGGGACGACCTGTCCCACGAGGAGGCGACGGAGGCCGGCATCGAGGCCATCGTGGTCGCAGCCGAAGAAGACACGGCCACCGGTGGCCCTGACCTCCAGCGGGACATCTATCCGATTGTGGCGCTCGTCGACGCCGATGGCTACCGGGAAGTAGCCGACGAAGAAGTTGCTCGCTTGTCACGAGAAATCGTGGAGCGCCAATCATGACCATGCCGTTCTACGTCCCGCCCGAGCAACTCATGCAGGATCGGGCCGAGTTCGCCCGCAAAGGCATCGCCAAGGGCCGTTCAATCCTGGCCCTGGAGTACGACAACGGGATCCTCATCGTGGCCGAGAACCCGAGCCGGGCCCTCAACAAGATCGGTGAGGTCTACGACAACATCGCATTTGCCGGCGTCGGCAAGTACAACGAGTTCGAGTCCTTGCGGGTCGCCGGCATCCGCCACGCCGATGTCAAGGGCTTCAATTACGGCCGCGAGGACGTCAACGCCAAGAGCCTGGCCAACGCCTACGCCCAGACCCTGGGAACGGTGTTCACGAACCAGCCCAAGCCCTTCGAGATCGAGCTCCTGGTGGCCGAGGTCGGCAAGGAGCCCGAGGACAACCGCCTCTTCCGCATCCGCTATGACGGGACACTCGGCGACGAGCGCGACTTCTGTGCCATCGGAGGCCAGGAAGACGAGCTGACCGCAGTCCTGCGTGAGCGGTACCAGGCCGGTCTCCCGCTGGACGGCGCCCTGAACATGGCCATCAAGGCCTTCGAGGCCGTCGAAGAGCGAACCATCGCCTCCAACGAGTGGGAGGCGGCGGTGGTCGAGCGGGGCGGTGGCCGCCGGTCGTTCCGCCGGCTCTCCCCCGAGGATATCGAGGCAGCCCGATCCGCTGACTAGTCACCGGTGCGGTGATCAAACCCCGCCGCGGGGTACTCTGGTGCGATGGACCGGCGCATTTTCGGCATCGAGAACGAGTATGGCGTGACCTGCACGTTGCGCGGCCAGCGTCGCCTGTCGCCCGACGAGGTCGCCCGCTACCTGTTCCGGCGGGTGGTCAGTTGGGGGCGTTCGTCGAACGTGTTCCTGGAAAACGGCGCCCGCCTCTACCTCGACGTCGGCAGCCACCCCGAGTACGCCACCCCGGAGTGCGACAGCGTGCTCGACGTCGTCGCCCACGACAAAGCAGGCGAACGGGTGCTGGCGGCCCTCGTCACCTCTGCCGAGAAGCGGTTGGAAGAGGAGGGCATCCGCGGCGACGTCTACCTCTTCAAGAACAACACCGATTCGGCCGGGAACTCGTACGGCTGTCACGAGAACTATCTGGTGGGGCGCCAGGGCGATTTCCAGAAGATGATCGACACGATGATCCCGTTCTTCGTGAGCCGCCAGGTCTTTGCCGGTGCCGGCAAGCTCCTCCACACCGCCCGCGGCACGGTCTACTGCCTGGCCCAGCGGGCGGAACACATCTGGGAGGGAGTGTCGTCGGCGACCACCAGGAGCAGGCCGATCATCAACACCCGGGACGAGCCACACGCCGATGCCGAGCGGTACCGCCGCTTGCATGTCATTGCCGGCGATTCGAACATGAGCGAATACACCAACTTCGTGAAGGTGGGGGCGTCGCTGGCGATTCTGCAGATGCTGGAGGACGAGGTGGTGTTTCGGGACCTCACGCTCGAGAACCCGATTCGGGCGATCCGGGAGATCAGCCACGACATGTCATGCCGGCGCAAGGTCCGGCTCTCCAACGGCAGGGAGCTTTCGGCCCTCGACATGCAGTGGGAATACCTGGAGCGGGCGGTGCGCTATGGGCGCACGAGTGGTTTCCCGCCCCAGATCGAACGGGCCGTCGAGATGTGGGAGTACCTGCTCACCAATCTGGAGAAGGACCCGCTGGGCCTGAAGCGCGAGGTCGACTGGGTTGCCAAATACCATCTTCTGGAGCGGTACCGGGAAAAACACGACCTCGCCCTCAATTCACCGCGGCTCTCGCTCCTCGATCTGTCCTACCACGACGTGAACCACAGCCGCGGGCTCTTCTACATCATGCAAAACCGGGGGATGATGGACCGGGTCGTCACCGATGAGGCGATCGAAACCGCCATGACCACCGCCCCTCAGACAACCCGCGCCAAGCTGCGGGGAGATTTCATCAAAGCCGCCAAGGCCAACAAGCGGGACTTCACCGTCGACTGGGTCCATTTGAAGCTCAACGACCAGGCCCAGCGCACAGTGTTGTGCAAAGACCCTTTCAAGGCGGTTGACGAACGGGTAGAGCGGCTCATCGCCAGCCTCTGAGGGCACCCGTGAACACCGTCATCGAGCGCATCATCAACCTGCTGGCCTACTTGCTCACCGTCGGTCGGCCGGTCTCGGCCGAGGAGATCCGTTTCACCGTGGCCGGGTACGACCAGGCGTCCGATGAGGCTTTCCGGCGCATGTTCGAGCGCGACAAGGATCTCCTTCGCGGCCTGGGGATCCCCATCAAGCTGGCCCCCACCGACCATTGGGAGGTCGAGTACGGATACGTTGTCGACCCCGAGGAGTACCAGCTGGTGGATCCCGGGCTCACCGACCAGGAACGAGCGGCCCTGTGGCTGGCGGCACAGGTGGTTCGGGTGGGGGGAGAACCGAGCGGCCCCGAAGCGATGTTCAAGCTGGGAGGGGCCCCGTCGTCGACCACCGGAGAACCCTTGGCCGCCGACTTGGGAGCCGACCTCGACACGGTTTCTGCTCTCTTTGACGCCGTTGCCCGCCACGCCCGCATCTCCTTCACCTACCGGGACAAGGAGCGCAAAGTCGATCCCTACGGACTCGCCCATCGCAACGGCCATTGGTATGTAGTGGGCCGTCAGCGTGACATCGACGAGGTCCGGGTGTATCGCATCGATCGCTTGATTCGGCTGTCAGTGGGGGAGAAGGACAACGCGTTCGAACGTCCCCGTGGATTCCGGGTCGATTCGGCCCTGGCCGACCGGCCGTGGGAAGCGGGCAGCGAATCGGTGGCGGTGGTGGTGCGATTTGATCCCGAAGTCGCCTGGCTGGCCCGCCGTGAATTGCCTCCGTCGGCGACGATCGAAACGGGCGGAGACGGTGCCTTGACAGCTTCCTTCGCCGTCGCCAACCCGGGAGCGTTCCTCGGATGGATACTCGGGTTCGTCGATCAGGCCGAGATTCTCGAGCCATCGGAACTTCGCCAGGAGCTGATAGCGCACGTATCGAAGGTGGCGCTGCCGTGACCAGCCCCAAGACGGTCAAGCGGCTGCAGCGCATTCTGGGCATGCTCCCGTACGTCATCGCCAATCCGGGCGCCGAGATCGACGATGTCATGGGACGCTTCGGCTACGCTCGCGAGGCCGAGCTGGTCGACGACCTCAATCTCATCTTCATGTGCGGGCTGCCCGGATATGGCCCAGGCGACCTCATCGACGCCGACATCGAGGAAGGTGCTGTGTGGGTCGACATGGCCGACTACTTCTCGGCGCCGTCGCAGTTCAGCCCCCGGGAAGCCCTGGTCTTGCTGGCCTCCGGAATGGCGCTGATGTCGAGCGGGCAGGCTCCCGAGGCGCTCGGCGATGCCGTCACCAAGCTCTCTGCTGCCCTGTTCCCGGATGCCGAGACCCCGCTGCTGGTAGACCTCGATGCCGAGCCCGAAGCCGTGCGGACGCTCCGCACGGCGATCGCCGGGACGCACCCGGTAGATCTGGTGTACGTCAAGATCAGCACCGGAGAGACCACCACCCGCGTGGTCGAACCATGGACCGTCTTCAGTACCTTGGGCAACTGGTACGTGGTTGGGCATTGCCGGCTGGCCCAGGGCCGGCGGGTGTTTCGTGTGGATCGAATTCGGGAGATGGAGGTACTCGAGGAGACGTTCGACATGCCTGACGAGCTCCCGGAGCCGGTCGTCTCCTACACCCCCAATCCGGACGACGTGCGAGCCACGATCGAGTTGGGCCCGCAGGCGGCGTGGGTCGCCGAGTACTACCCGGTCGAGGCCCAATCGGATGACGTAATCGAGTTCTTCGCCGGCTCACCTGCCACGGTTGCCCGGTTGCTCCTGCGGTTGGGTGAACATGCCCAGTTGTTGGAAGGTCCCGAAGTGGCAGCAGAACTGGCCGATTACCGGCATCGGGTCTTGGTGCGATACGGGGAGGCGTAGACCGTTTGACAGCCTGGCTAGCGGTGCTTGGCGTTCGGATGGAATAGATCCCCAGCCTGGTTACGTAGTCAGGGCTAGTCACTTCGGCCTATTAAGGGGTTTAGTCATCAACTATCCCTCGGGGGCGTCGATATTCCTCTGGCGTGCAAACCGAGAGGCTGACCGAATGACGAGCATCAGAACCACCTGCGGAGCGTGTGGCGACATCGAGTTGGTTCCCGCCGACCTCTGGCTGGAACTCGACAACGACGAGCTCGAAGGCGACTATTTCTTCCAGTGTCCCTTCTGTGAGCAGACTGAGCGCAAATACGCCTCCCAGCGAGTGGTGACCATACTGCTGGCGAGCGGGGTTCGCCACGAGACCAGGACGACGGTGCAGCCCATCTCCGAGGCCGAGATCGCCTCATTCGCCGGCAAACTCGACGACCAGGACTGGCCCCGGTACCTCGAAGCCGGGTAACCCCTAACCCCCTTCGGGGCCTACGATTGGCCCCGAAATGTTCGACTTCAATTCCTGGGAATTCTTGGCGCTTGGCGTCGCGGCCATCCTGATTTTCGGGCCGGAGCGGCTCCCGGGCATGATCCGCAAGGCCGGCGAGTACTACGCCCAACTGCAATCGGTGGCCCACACCTTCCGCCAGGAATTGGAGTCCGAGGTGGGGGAGGTGACCGGCCCACTGAAAGAGGCCGCCGCTGACATCTCGTCAGCCGGCCGGGATATTGCCGATACCGGGCGCGAGGTGTCTGAGCTCGCCATCGAGGCCGGTCAGCCCGACGAGGCGGTCGAGGCGGTCGTGGAGGAACAACCGACGGCCGATCCGTCTCCGACTCCGGCGGACGTCACTGCCACGGACGACAAGGAAACGGGGACCGCTGGGTGAGCAGCGAGGCGATGCCGTTGCTCGGCCACCTCAAAGAACTCAGAGACCGTCTGGCGTGGGCCGCCGGCTCGGTCATCGTTCTGGCCATCATCGCGTTTTTCCTGCGAGATCTGCTGCTGGCGTTCATCCAGGATCCCTGGCAGCGGGCCACCGATGAGCCACTGAACTTCTTCGAGCCCACCGAGTCGCTGTCGATCGTGATGCGTCTCAGCCTGTTTGGGGGCATCGTGTTCTCCACTCCGATCTGGACCTATCACATCTGGGCGTTCGTCAGCCCTGCTCTGACGAAACGAGAGAAGAAGTGGGTCGTGCCGCTCGTCATGGCGTTGACACTGTTGTTCGTGGTGGGCACCGGATTCGCCTACTGGACCATGCCGCAGGCCCTTCGCTTCCTGCTCGGCTTCGGCGAGACCTTCGGCAACACGGTGGGGGTTTCGTCCTACGTCAACTTCGCCATCCGGTATCTGCTGGTGTTCGGTCTGGCGTTCCAATACCCGGTGTTCCTGTTCGCGGCCGGCGCCGCCGGGCTGGTGCGCACCGAGCAGCTGCGCTCGGCCCGCCGCTATGTCGCCTTCGGCATCCTCGTGGTGTCGGCCGGCGTCACGCCCGGGGGCGATCCGTTCACCCTGCTCGTCTTGGCCGGACCGCTCTACATCATGTATGAGCTCACGATTCTCGCCATTCGATACATCTTGAAGAAGTGAGTCTCGACGCCTACATCGACGGCTTGCCGTTTGAGCCCGATCCGTTCCAGGTGGAAGCCTTCGACGCCCTCCGGCAAGGGGAGTCGGTACTGGTGGCGGCCCCGACGGCCTCGGGAAAGACCGTCGTCGCAGAGGCCGCCATCCACCAGGCCCTCGACCGGGGACGCCGGGCCTTCTACACCACCCCCATAAAGGCTCTGTCGAACCAGAAGTTCCTCGATTTCTCCGAACAGTTCGGGGGAGAGAACGTGGGGCTGCTCACGGGTGACAACTCGATCAACGGGTGGGCGCCGGTGGTCGTGATGACGACCGAAGTGCTGCGGAACATGATCTATGCGGCCAACCAAGATCTGGACCGCCTCGATGTGGCGATTCTGGATGAGATCCATTATCTGGCTGATCGGGAGCGCGGTCCCGTCTGGGAGGAGGTCATCATCCACCTGCCGTCGGCGGTGCGTGTCGTTGGCCTGTCGGCCACGGTCTCGAACGCCGAAGAGTTCGCTGCCTGGCTCCGGGCCCGGCGCGGTGACATCCGCCTGGTACATACCGAGACCCGGCCGGTGCCACTCGAGGTCGAGTACGGCGTCTACGACAAGACGCGAGACCTGACCATCGTGCAACCCTTCTTCGGTTCTTCGGGCAATCACCCCAATCCGCAGCTCGTGCGACTGCTACGCAAGTCCGATCGTCGTCGAAGAAGGTTTCACACCCCCCGCCGGATAGAGATGGTCGAGGTGCTGCTCGACCGCGACCTGCTGCCGTGCATCTTCTTCGTGTTCTCCCGCAAGGGGTGCGACGAAGCAGCGCGCCAGGTGGCGGGGGCGCTGCGGCTCACGACCGTCGATGAGGAAGCCGACATCATCGACTTCGCCACCGAACGCACCAGTCATCTCGACCCACTCGATCTCGCCGCGCTTGGATTTGACGGATGGTTGGAACGGTTGGGACGCGGCGTCGCCGCCCATCACGCCGGCATGGTGCCGGCATTCAAAGAAACCACCGAGGAGCTGTTTGCGGACGGCTTGGTGCCGGTCGTGTTCGCCACCGAAACTCTCGCCCTGGGGATCAACATGCCGGCCAGGTCCGTTGTGATCGAAAGCATGTCCAAATTCGACGGCGAAACCCATGAACTGCTCACCCCCGGCTCCTTCACCCAACTGACCGGACGCGCCGGTCGACGCGGCATCGACGAGCAGGGAACGGCCGTCATCCTGCATTCACCGTACGAGCCGATCGAGCGCCTGGTTCCGGTCGTGTCCCGTGGGTCGTATCCCCTCACCTCGAGCTTCCGTCCCACGTACAACATGACGGTCAACCTCATCGCCAACTACGACCGCCCCCGGGCAGAGGCGCTGATCGAGGCCTCGTTCGGCGAGTTCCGCCGGATACGGGCGGTCGAGTCCGAGCGGGAAGAACTGGTGGACGTACGCATGGCACTCACCGAGCGGAGACGTGAGTGGGATGGACTCGATCCGGCCGCGCGCGACGAGTCTGATCGCGACACGTCCCGGCTCCTGCGGGCATTTGTAGGTTCGACCAATCCGGGCGACGTG
Source organism: Acidimicrobiia bacterium (assembly GCA_041609995.1). Classification (GTDB taxonomy): domain Bacteria; phylum Actinomycetota; class Acidimicrobiia; order Spongiisociales; family SHLN01; genus JABDOU01. Next base: position 1,678 of record JBFIPU010000043.1, on the reverse strand, counting down.
CTGGCGATCCCGGCCCGAGACGGTACGGAGCGGCTCGTGATGTTGGCCCGGGGCCGCACGGCCCGGCCGCAGATGCAGTTGATGACGGAGGAGGGCAGGCTGCGGCGGATGCGGGCCGAGCAGCTCCCGCTCGACACGGCTCGCATCGGGCGTATCAAGCTCCCCAAACCATTCAAGCCGCGGGATGAACGGTTTCGTCATGAGGTCGCCAAGAGCCTGGTCGGATGGGAGCCAGATCGATGGGAGCCGGTCGCGCAGGAGCACCCGGACACGGCCGCGGCCAGGGAGCTTTCGAAGCGGATCAGCAAGCTCGAAAAGGCCGAAGCCCGCCTGACGGCGAGGCTGCGCAGGACGGGCGAGAGCCTCATGAACCAGCTGCGGGGAGCGCTCGGTGTGCTGGAGGCATGGGCCTATGTGGACGGCTGGAGCCTGACTGAAGCCGGGTCCACGCTGCGGGTCGTCTACAACGAGCGAGACCTGCTGCTAGCCGAATGCGGCCGACGCGGGTACTACGAAGAGTTGGATCCGGCCGAGCTCGCCGCCGTCCTCTCGGGCTTCGTGTTCGAGCCCCGGAGGGACGACCGGGAAGGCGAGTACCCCACCCCCGCCGTGCATGCCGCCTACGGGTTTCTGGCGATCACGTGTGACGAGCTCAATGCGATCGAGGAACGCCACCACCACCCGCTGACACCGCATCCCGAGCCCGGATTCGCCCAACTCGCCTACGGTTGGACCGCCGGTTGGGACCTGGGGGAGCTGTTCGACGACGATGCCCGCTCTGCCGGCGATTTCGTACGAACCATGCGCCAGTTGCTCGATGTACTGCGGCAGGTTCGCGACGCCATGCCGTCGGTGTCACCGGTGGCGGCCATGACCATCGCGGCCATCGACCGGGGTGTCGTCGCCGCCGGAGGTGTTGGATGAGATGGCAGGTGATCGTGGGCCCCCGCGCCTGGCGGGCTTCATTGTGGGAATCTGTTGCGTCTGCATTCCGGAACCACGGTCTGACGTTCGACCTCCATCGCACCGCGGCAGGTGACGAGGTGCAATCGGCGGTCACCGCCGCCCGGGCAGAAGGCCATCGCCACTTCGTGGCGATGGGCGGCGATGGCGCGATGAACGTCGTGGCCAACGCCCTGTTGTCGGAACCGTGGGACGAGCCTCCGGTGCTGGGAGTCCTGCCGGCCGGCACCGGCAGCGATTTCATCCGGATGTTCGCCATGCCCCAGCGCGCCCCGGAGGCGGTTGCCCACCTGGCGGGTGACCGCGTCTACCGCAGTGATGTCGGTCTCGTGAAGGGAGAGTGGGGCTCGCGCTACTTCCTGAATGTGGCCCAAGTCGGCATCGGAGGGGCGGCGGTACGGCGCGCCGAGCGCCTCCGTTTCCTGGGTGGATTGCGCTATCAGGTCGGTTTCTGGACGTCGCTTCCCACATTTGCTCCCCGCCCTCTCACCGTCACCGCCGGGGACAAGGTGATCGAGACGACCGCCCTCATGGTCGTGATCGCCAATGGACAGTTCTTCGGACGCGGCTACAACATCGCCCCGCGGGCGACAATCATCGACGGCTTGGCCGACGTGCAGATCTTCGCGGTGGCCCGCAAGTCGGTGCCGACCGTCTTCACCCAGGTGCGAAGCGGCAACCATCTGCGCCGCCCAGATGTCCGGCGGATTCAGGC
>JBFIPU010000042.1:0-21406 GCA_041609995.1 Acidimicrobiia bacterium | reverse complement strand
GCCAGCACCTCCGCCGCGATGAGCTCGCGGTGCACCTCGATGGCCCGTGCCAGTTCATCGGAGTCGGTGGCGAGCGTCAACTCGATCCGATCGCTCACGTGGAGGTCGGCGTCCCGGCGAGCGTTCTGGACGCGGTTGATGACATCCCGCGCTCGACCCTCATCAACCAGGTCGGGCGTCAGTGCAGTGTCCAGCGCCACGCTGAGAAGGCCGTCGCTGGCAACCACGACACCCGCTCGGGGGGTGCGCGCTAGTACCACATCTTCGGGCGCCACCGTGTGGCCGGCCACCTCGACCGTCTGACCCGAGATGAGTTGCTGGATCTGGTCCTCCGACAGCTCGCTCAAGCCGGCCGCCACCTTCTGCACGTCGGCTCCCAGCTTGGGGCCGAGGATCTTGAAATTGGCCTTGGCGGAGGTTTCCACTGCCCAGGCGTCGTCGTCCGAGGTCTTCACGCTCTTCACGTTCAGCTCTTCGGTGATGATGGGGGAGAAGTGTTCGGCGGCGGCCAGGGCCGTGGCATCGGTGGACATCACCGTGAGGGCGGGGAGCGGCTGGCGCACGCCCAGGCCGTGCTGGGCCCGCAGTGAGTGCGCCAGCGTAACGACATTGCGGATCGTGGCCATGTCGTGTTCGAGAGCCGAATCGACCTGGCTGCGATCGGGTTCGGGGAATCGGGCGAGGTGCACGCTGGGCGGGGCGTCCGCATCCCGGCTCGCCACCAACCCCTGATAGATCTCCTCGGTGATGAACGGCAGCACGGGTGCCAGGACCTGGCTGAAGGTGACCAAGACCTCGTAAAGCGTGGCGAACGCCGCCGCCTTGTCGGCCGGGTCCTCCGCGCGGCTTCGCCAGAAACGCCGGCGGGACCTCCGCACGTACCAATTGGTGAGGTCGTCGATGAAATGCAGCGTGGGGCCGACCACCTCGTAGAGGTAGTACCCGCGCATCTGGTCGTCGACGGAGGTCACCAGGGTCTGAAGCGTGGAGAGGATCCATCGATCCAGCTCGGTACGCTCGGCCACAGGAGGCGCGCTCTCGAGGTCGGCCTGGGTGATGCCGTCCGCCTCGGCGTAGGTGGTGAAGAATGAATAGGCGTTCCACAGCGGCAACAGCACGGTGCGGACGACGTTCTTCACGCCTTCCTCGGAGAAACGAAAAGGCTCTGCCCGTAGGACCGGGGAGTCGATCAGGTAAGCCCGGATGGCGTCGGCGCCGAAGGAGTCGAGCACCTCCTCGGGGGCCGGGTAGTTCTTGAGCCGCTTCGACATCTTGCGGCCGTCCTCGGCGAGGATGAGGCCGTTCACGATCACGTTCTGGAACGAGATCTCGTCAAAGAGGGCGGCCGCCAGAACCACCAGGGTATAGAACCAGCCCCGCGTCTGGTCGAGCCCCTCCGCGATGAAGTCGGCTGGAAAACCGGCCTCGAACTTCTCCTTGTTCTCGAACGGGTAGTGGAGCTGGGCGTAGGGCATGGAACCGGATTCGAACCAGCAGTCGAGCACCTCGGGGACTCGCGACATGAGGCCTTCCCCGCATACGGAGCAAGGGAAGGTGATCTGGTCGACGAAGTGCTTGTGCAGGTCCTCGGGGTAGACCCCTGACAGCTCCTCGAGTTCCCGGCGGCTGCCCACGCACACCTGGTGTCGGCAATCGGCGCATTCCCATACCGGGATGCATGAGCCCCAATAGCGGTTGCGGCTGATGGCCCAGTCCCGGGCCCCCTCCAGCCAGTTGCCGAACCGCTTCGAACCGACGTGTTCGGGAACCCAGTGGATCTTGCCGTTGAGCTCCACCATGCGATCCCGGATTTGTTCGACGGCCACGAACCAGGTGGGAATGGCCTTGTAGATCAGGGGCGTGTCGGTCCGGTAGCAGAACGGGTAGCTGTGGACAGTGCGCTCGTTCTTCACCAGCGCCCCGCGCTCCTGCAGCAGACCGATGATGACCGGATCTGCCTCCTTGACGTTCATGTCCTGGATCTCACGGATCGAGCTGTCGAATCGGGCCTCCCAGTCGATCGGGTCGACCACGGCGGCGATGCCGGCCGCCTGCATCGCCTCGAAGTCGGCCTCGCCGAATGCGGGAGCGGAGTGGACCAGCGCCGTGCCCTCCTCGGTGGTGACATCGACTCCCGCGATCACCACGAAGGCGCCATTGGCGCGCTCGTCCTCGAATTCGTCGAATGGCGGGTCGTAGGAGACGCCGATCAGGTCGGCGCCGGTGGCCTCGGTGGCCGGCGCCAGGGCCTCATCGAAGACGGCTTCGATCAAGTCGGTCGCCACCCAATAGCGATCCCCGCCTCGCTCGACGGCCGCGTAGGAGATGTCCGGGCCCACGGTGATGGCCAGGTTGGCGGGGATGGTCCAGGGCGTGGTCGTCCATGCCAGCAACCAGTCGCCGGCCCGCACCGGTCCATGGTCTTGTCGGACGCGGAACCGTACGGTGATCGAAGGATCCTCGACATCCCGATACCCGCCCAGGTTCAGCTCGAAGTTGGACAGCGGCGTGGCGGCCCCGAACGAATATGGCAGGACCTTGTAGTCGCGGTAGACCAACCCTTTGTCCCACAGTTGGCGAAACACCCACCACACCGTTTCCATGAAATCCGGGTCCATGGTCTTGTAGTCGTTCTCGAAATCGACCCAGCGCCCGATGCGGCGGGTGATGGTCTCCCATTCCTCCGTGGTGACGTTGACCAGCGCCCGGCACGCCTCGTTGAACCTGTCCACGCCGAATTCGTGGATCTGGCGAGGTCCCGAGATACCCAGCTCGCGTTCGACCTCCATCTCGACCGGCAACCCGTGCGTATCCCACCCGAAGCGGCGCTCCACCCGGTAGCCCTGCATGGTCCAGAATCGGGGCACGATGTCTTTGATGATGCCGGCCAGCAGGTGCCCATAGTGCATGCTGCCGCTGGCGAAAGGGGGACCGTCGTAGAACGTGTACGGCTTGTTCACCGGGCGCTCTTCCACCGAACGGGCAAAGGCGTCCAGCTCATCCCACAGATGGAGGACGCGACGGTCGAGAACGGCGAAATCGACTGATGGGGGTACACGGGTAAAGCCTGCCATGTGAGCGCTGAAGGCTAGCCCTGGCCGGGGAATCACCCGATAACCGACGAGACGTGCTAGGTTGCCCGCCAACTCAAGCAGGATCCCCATGGCTCGCAAGCTCGCCAAATCGACTGTCACGAAGTTCAAGAAGCGCTTGGAGGACGAGCGCGGGCGGCTCGAAGCGCTGCTCAAAGAGCTGGAAGAGGAGCGGGAACAGGCCAAGGCATCCGAGTCGGCCTCGGAGCGCAACCCCTCGGCCGATTCGGTCGAGGGCGGAACCATGGCGTTCGAGTACGAGAAGGAGCTCTCGATCGCCGCCAACACCGAGGACCTCCTCCGCAAAGTCAAGAACGCCGAGCAACGCATCAAAAACAACAGCTACGGCATCTGTGAGGGTTGCGAAACCGCAATACCGGTCGCGCGCCTGGAGGCGCTCCCGTATACGACGGTGTGCGTGTCATGCGCCAGCCGTCGTTGAAGCGCACGACCACCGCCACCATCGCCGGTCTCATCGTCGTCCTGGACCAGGCGACCAAGGCTTGGGCCCAGCGGGTGCTCCAGGACGGACCCGTGGAACTGGTCGAGGGGTTCCTCACCTTCCGGTTGACCTTCAACTCGGGCGCGGCCTTCTCCAGTTTCGAGGGCCTGGGCTCGGCCATCGCGTTCCTGGCGCTCGGCATCGCCGTGTTTCTGTGGGTTGTTGCCGGCCGCAGCACCCTCAACTATGAGCTCGTGGTGTACGGGCTGATCATCGGCGGTGCTCTCGGGAACGCTGCAGATCGTTTCCTGCGGGCCGACGGTATCGCCGATGGGTCCGTCGTGGACTTCATCGACGTCGGATTCATCCCCGTGTTCAACATCGCCGATTCGGCCATCACGGTAGGCGTGGCGCTGGCTCTCCTGTTCTCGTTCTTCCCGCGTGCGGAATCCGAGATGCAGAAGAGCGAAATCAATGACCCGGTTTGAGATTCCGGCGGAACTGGCAGGGGAGCGGGCGGATCGGGCGGTAGCGAAGCTGGCAGAGCTGACCCGCTCCACTGTTGCACGGCTCTTCGAGCGAGCGGCGATCGGTCGCCTCGACGGGGCGCCGCTTCGGCGCTCGGACCGCCTCGAGCCGGGCACCGTGCTGTGGGTGGAGATGCCCGAGCCGAACCGCGGCCTGGTCCCGGTGGACATCGAGCTGGACGTGCTGTTCGACAGTCCGGACCTGGCGGTGGTCGACAAGCCGTCCGGCCTCGTCACCCACCCTGGCTCGGGGACTGTCGAACCGACGCTTGCTGCCGGATTGTTGGCCAAATGGCCACAGCTCGAAGGGGTGGGGCAGGAGAACCGCTGGGGTCTCGTGCACCGGCTCGACAAGGACACCTCGGGTGCGCTGCTGGTCGCCAAAACACAGCCGGCATATGAGTTTCTCAGCGCCGAGCTGGCCGGCCGACGTGTCGGGCGGCTCTACCGAACGGTTTGTCACAACGTCCTGGAGTTCGGCTCGGGCACCATCGATGCGCCGATCGCCCGCGATCGGCGATTGCCCACCAGGTTCGCGGTGGTGGCGGGCGGGCGGGACGCCCTCACCCATTACGAGCGGCTGGAACGGTGGCCCGACCCCGGCCTGTCCATGGCCCGGGTCCGGCTCGAGACCGGACGCACGCACCAGATCCGAGTGCACTTCGCGTCGATCGGTCATCCACTGGTCGGCGATGGCCTGTATGGGGGAGCCGGCCCTGTCGGGATCGATCCCGGTCGCGTGTGGCTCCACGCCGAAGAGCTCCGCTTCGTGGACCCAACTGGTCACGAGCACGAAGTGGTCAGCTCGCTTCCCGACGAGCTAAGAGAAAGTCTCGCGAGCTTGGGCACCGGGTTGGACTCGGTCCCGGACCGCTAACTAACATCAAAACCACACCGTTGTAATTCCCCCGCACCGAGGAGCAGATGAGCGACTCCTTCGCGCACCTTCATCTCCACACAGAGTTCTCCATGCTCGATGGCGCGGCCCGGGTCAAGGATGTGGTGGCCCGGGCTGCCGAGCTGGGTCAGCCCGCGGTCGCCATCACCGACCACGGCGTCCTGTACGGCGTGGTGGACTTCTACCAGGAGGCCAAGCAGGTCGGCGTGAATCCGATCCTCGGAATCGAGGCCTACGTGACGCCGGGGTCGCGGTTCGACCGGCCGCCCCGCACCGAGGACGTGCGGTACCACTTGACCTTGCTCGCCGAGAACCAGACGGGATACCAGAACCTGTTGCGGCTCGCCTCCCGGGCTTTCCACGAGGGGTATTACTACAAACCGCGCATGGACAAGGAGCTCCTGGCGGAGCACAGCGAGGGGATCATCGCCACGTCCGGGTGCCTGGGAGGAGAAGTGGCCCAGTTGCTCGCCCCCGATGCATCGGTGGAAGAGGGCAACGTCCACATCGAGCGAGACTTCGATGCGGCGCTGGCGGCCGCAGGCGAATACCAGGACATCTTCGGCAAAGACCATTTCTTCATCGAGGTCCAGAATCACGGGATCGACGCGCAGCATCGGATCATGAACGACCTCCTGGCCATCTCCCTCGCCACCGGAGCTCCGCTGCTGGCGGCCAACGATGCCCATTACACCTTCGCCGACGAAGCCGAGGCCCACGACGTGCTGCTGTGTATCCAGACCGGCGCCACCCGGGACGAGCCAGGCCGGTTCAAATTCAACGGCGAGGGCTTCTTCCTGAAGTCGGCCGAGGAGATGCGCACGCTCTTTCCCGGTGAGGAATTCCCCGGGGCGTGCGACAACACGCTGTGGATCGCCGAACGGGCGAAGGTGGATCTCGAGTTCGGCAACATCCTGCTCCCGAGGTTCCCGGTTCCTCCGGGAGAGACCGAGGCGTCCTATCTGCGCCAGTTGGTCATGGAAGGCGCCCGGCGGCGGTACGGTGACCCGCTGCTTCCCGATGTGCGCGAGCGCATCGACTACGAGCTGGCCGTGATCGAGGACATGGGTTTTCCCGCCTACTTTTTGATCGTGTGGGATCTGATCAGGTATGCCAACGAGCAGCAGATCCGCATCGGCCCCGGCCGGGGCAGCGCCGCCGGCTCGATCGTTGCCTACTCGCTGGGGATCACCGGCCTGGATCCGCTCGAATACGGCTTGATCTTCGAGCGGTTCCTCAACCCGGGACGCCGGCAGATGCCCGACATCGACATGGATTTCGACGAGCGCTATCGCGGGGAGATGATCAGGTACTGTGCCGAGCGGTACGGCAGTGATCACGTCGCCCAGATCATCACGTTCTCCACGATCAAGGGCCGCCAGGCTCTTCGTGACGCCGCCCGGGTGCTCGGTCTGCCGTACGGAGTCGGCGATCGGGTGGCAAAAGCGATGCCCCCTTCGATTCTGGGAGTCGATGCCACCCTGGATCAGTGCCTGGTCGAACCGCTTCCCGAAGATGACGCAACGACCAAGGACTTTTTCACGGCCGCGGCCGGCCTGCGTGATCTGATCGCCACCGACCCCGAGGCGCAGCAGGTCGTGGAAACCGCCCGCGGCCTGGAAGGGTTGCGTCGGCAGGACTCGATCCACGCCGCGGCGGTCGTCATCTCGCCGGTGCCGCTGCCCGACATCGTGCCCACGCAACGCAAAGGGGAAGACGGCGAGGTCGTGACCCAGTACGAAATGCACGCCGTCGAGGCGCTCGGGCTGCTCAAGATGGATTTCCTCGGGCTTCGCAACCTGTCGACGATCGAACGCTCGCTGGAACTGATCGAGGAGACAACGGGCGAACGGATCGACATCGACTCCATTCCGCTCGACGACCCCGTCGTATACGAGATGCTGCAGCGGGGAGATTCGATCGGGGTGTTCCAGCTCGAGGGCAATGCGATGCGGTCGTTGATGCGCAACCTGCGCCCCGATCGCTTTGAGGACATCGTTGCCCTGGTGTCGCTGTACCGTCCGGGCCCGCTGGGGGCGGGGATGCACAACAGCTACGCCAACCGCAAGAACGGCCGCGAGGAGGTGGTCTTGCTCGATGCCGAGCTGGCGGCCCTGAAAGCCGAGCTGGAGCCGATCCTCGGCGACACCTACGGAATCATGGTGTACCAGGAACAGGTGATGCAGGTGGCCCAGGTGCTGGCCGGCTTCACCATGGCCGAAGCCGATGTGCTGCGCAAGGCCATGGGCAAGAAAATCCCGTCGGTGATGGCCGAGCAAGAGGAGTTGTTCACGAAAGGAGCGGTGTCCAACGGCCACCCTGAGGCGCTGGCCCGCCGCATCTTCGATTTGATCGGGCACTTCGCCGGCTACGGATTCAACAAGTCCCACGCCGCCGCCTATGGTCTCGTTGCCTACCAAACGGCCTGGCTCAAAGCCCACTATCCGGCCGAATACATGGCTGCCCTCCTCACCTCGACGAAGAGCAACAAGGACCGTACCGCTGTCTACCTCAACGAGTGCCGGGCCATGGGAGTCGAGGTGTTGGCTCCGTGCGTGAACCGCTCCGAATTGGATTTCGTGGCCCGGGACGGAACTGTTCCCTTTGGCCTGTCGGCGATCCGCAACGTGGGCGAGGCGGTGGTGCAGGCGATCCTCGACGCCCGCCGGTCCGGCCCGTTCGAAGATCTGCGGGATTTTGTCGACCGGGTGGACCTCGGCGTGCTGAACAAACGAACCATCGAATCGCTGATCAAGGCCGGGGCGTTCGACGCCATGGGCTATACCCGCCGGGGTCTCATGATGGTGTTCGAACAGGTGCTCGACGCCACCGTCACGCGGAGGCGGGCGGAGGACATGGGCCAGTTCAGCCTGTTCGGGGGCGCCGACTCTCCGATCGAACCGGAGCCGATCGACGTCCCGGATCAGGCGTGGGAAAAGCGAACTCGCCTTTCGTTCGAGAAGGAGATGCTGGGCCTGTACGTCTCCGATCATCCGTTGCTGGGCGTCAGTGGGTCCTTGCGCAAGCACGCCGGCGATGCGATCTCGACACTGGAAGACATGAAGAACGGCGACCAGGTCTCTGTGGCGGGAGTGATCGCGGCGATCTCGCGGCGCTACACCCGCAAGGGAGATCCAATGGTGTTCTTCGAGTTGGAGGATCTCGAGGGCTCCGTGGAGGTGATCTGTTTTCCGAAAATGGTTGCCGAGATCGGCCCATTGATCCGCCCCGACGCAATCGTGGTCGTGCGGGGACGGCTGGACCATCGGGGCGACGCCGTCAAGGTGGTGGCACAAGAGGTGTTCGAGCCGGATTTGACGGAAGAGGCGGTTGTCCGGGTGCAGGTCGCCGCCTCACGATTGTCCAAGAACCTGGTTGCAGACCTCAAAGGGGTGCTGGCGAACCACCCGGGAACGGCACCGGTGTTCCTACACATGACCAACGCCGGGTCGGCACCCAAGGTTCTCAGGCTGGGCGAGGAGTTCGCCGTGGAACCGCGCAGCGCCCTCTATGCGGAGCTGAAAGAGCTGCTGGGGACCCGGGCGTTGATCTAGCCGAAGCTCCCGTCTTGCGTGAGCGAGGCCCACACCGGCCGGGCCAGCGCCTGGAGTGCCGGAAGCTGATTAGGGGTCGACGCCCGCCACGCCAGGTTCACCACTGCACCCGGGTGAGCTGCGGTCCAGGCTTGCCGTACCTTCCGCTGGTAAGCCGCCTCGGCACCCCACCGTTCCAGATTGGCGGCCAGCTTCGGATCCCCGACGGTGCCGGTGGGGGAGGCCCATGATTCGGGGAGCGACCGGTTGAAGGTCACGATGGGAACGCGGGTGTTGCCGGGCGCTTCTTGCACAAAGCGCTCCGCCTCGGCGAGAGGGGCGGGATCAGCGGTCGTCACCAGCACCATGTGAGCCTGCTCGAGGTGGTGGGCGATGGACTGAGACCGGCGGGCGATGCCTTCATACGTATGGCGTAGGTCGAAGAGGAAATCTCCGATGTCCTCCAGCAACTCACCTCCCAAAACCGTATCCAGTAGCCGGAGCGCCGGCTTGGCCGCCCGATCGAAGAGCGCGTTCCGACCCGGGATGCGCCCGCCCGTGAGGATTCGGAGTATGCGCCCGCCCACGAACGACCGCATCTGGACAGGAGCGGTCAGGAAGTCGATCCCTCCGCTCGAGGGTGGAGTGTCGACCACGACGAGGTCCCAATGCCCGGCTTCGACCTCCTCCGCCATCTCCTCGCCGGCAGCGTAGGCCGCCCCGGCCGGAAAACGTTTGGCCACCGCCTCGAAGAAGGGGTTGGTGACAAGACGATCGGCGACCTCGGCGGGAGCGTGTCGGTGGGCAATCGCCTCCCACGACGCCGAGGCGTCGAGCATCGCCGCCCACAGCAGATCGAGCTCCGGGTTGGGGTGAGCCACGTTGTCGAGGCTCTTCAAGCCGAGTGCGGTCGCCAGGCGCCGGGCCGGGTCGACTGTCAAGACCAGGGTCCGGAATCCGGCGCGGGCGGCGCACACACCGATGCCGGCTGACAGCGTGGTCTTTCCCACTCCACCCGCCCCGGCTACCAGAACCACCCTGGTCATGACCACACCTCTTCGGCAAGGCGGCGGGCGACCTGGGTCGGCTCGTGGATCCCGAAGAGAAAGGGGAGCCGGTGGTGAGACGGGAGATATTTCCGCCAACGCCGCTGGTTCTCGTATACCCCTCGATGCAGAAGTCCGGCGTTCCGGGCCTCCACCGATTTGACCGATTCCAGGGCGGCGGCACTCACCCCGAGCGGTTCGATGAGACGGTTCGCCCAGATGCCGGCCAGACTGATAGGTCGTTCGCGCTCGAGCTCCTGGATCGACTCGATGGTCTCCGTCACCGGCAACTCCTCGGCCAGGGTCACCATCGCCAACACCGACTCTTCTCCGGCCAGCGTGGCGGTCATCTCGTCGGCCTGCCGGCGAGCCCGGCCGGTAGGAATCAGCCCTGCGACCGTATTGGGCGCTCGCAGATAGCTCATGATCTGGCCGGTGGCGGGTCCATCGGCGACCACGAGGTCCCAGCGTTTCGACTGCACCTCGTGTAGCACTTTCCCCATCGTGATGACGTCACGTATGCCGGGCACCGTCTCGGCCATGGCCTCCAGGCTCCGGGCAACCGGCATGAGCGGTGCCCGGGCACCGAAGCCGAGCTGCAGCTTGAGGTACTCGTCGAGAGCGCGCGCCCGGTCGATTCCCATCGCATGGACGTACGGTGCCACCTGCACCGCCGTGTAGCCGAGGGTGGCTCGACCGAAGTGGGAGGCCAGCCCGGTGGGATCGGTCATGGCGACCGCCAGAACCTGCCGTGACTGGCGCCCGGCAGCGATGGCCATCGCGGCGGCGACTGCCGAGCGTCCGACCCCGCCCTTGCCGGTCACGATGACAAGGCGGGTGGAGGAGGGAGGATTCATGGCCGTTCGAGGCTAGTGCTCGCCCCGATCGCAGCTCCAGCAGGATTCCTCCATCGGTTGCCACGGTGCATCAGCGTCGCCGAGCCACCAAAATGTGGTATGACACGGATAGCCGAGAGGATTGGAGCCGGACCGATGGCACAGTTCGACGTCGATGCAATGGTGCGCCGGTTTCAGGAGCGGGCGGAGGCCGTTCGCTCCCGGCCGCTGCCTCCCGTGGCCGGGGAGGAGCGGATGAAGTTCGTGCAACAGGCGGAAGTGGACTACCTCGACTACAAGCTGATCGGAGATGCCTCGTGGAGCGTCGAAGACGGACACCTCGTCTTGCGCATCCCACTGGCCGGCTGACCGGGGTAGAGTTACAAGCGTGTAGTTATTCCGGCCCTCCCCGCCACCTCCCCGGCCGGACCGTGAGCTACCACACATAGCGAACCTGACAGGTAACGAACCCGACAGGTAACCAACCCGACAGGTAACCAACCCGACAGGTAACCAACCGTCACTTCGACCGAGCTGACGAATACAGAAAGGCGGGGCGCGATGCGCCAATACCTCGACCTTTTGGCAGACGTACTCCAACATGGCACCGCACAGTCCGACCGGACCGGCACGGGCACCCTGAGCGTGTTCGGCCGCCAGGTGCGGTATGACCTGGCGGACGGCTTTCCGCTCGTGACCACCAAGAAGATTCACACGAAGTCGGTGATCCACGAGCTCCTGTGGTTCCTGGCCGGTGATTCCAACGTCGGCTACCTGCAGGACAACGGGGTTCGCATCTGGGACGAGTGGGCAGATCCGGAGACCGGCGATCTGGGACCGGTGTATGGCGTGCAATGGCGATCGTGGGGCACCCCTGACGGCCGTACGATCGACCAGCTGGCCGGCGTGATCGAACAGATCCGCACCAACCCTCACTCGCGGCGCCACATCGTATCGGCCTGGAACGTGGCGGAGATCCCCGACATGGCACTGCCGCCTTGCCACACCCTTTTCCAATTTCACGTGGACGGGGACCGGCTCAGCCTGCAGCTCTATCAGCGAAGCGCCGACCTGTTCCTCGGCGTGCCATTCAACATCGCCTCGTATGCCCTGCTGCTCAGCATGGTGGCGGCCGACACGGGCTACCAGCCGGGAGAGTTCATCCACACGTTGGGCGATGCCCACATCTACCAGAACCACTTCTCCCAGGTGCGGGAACAACTAGGGCGAGAACCGCGCCCGCTCCCACGGCTGCAGTTGCCGCCCGAGCCCAAGAGCGTGTTCGACTATCGCTTCGATGACTTCACGATCTCGGGCTACGACCCCCACCCCGCGATCCCGGGCTTGGTGTCGGTCTGACCCGGTGCCCTCACGCGTCGGTCGCCTGACGCGAATTCCCAACCCAGGGTTCTAGCCGGCGGTTTCCGCCGCCCAGAACCCTGGGTTGTGCGAGCGAGGCGCGGTAATCTTTCGCGCATGCGGCCTTCGTCGACCCGGGTGCTCACGGCAGTGGCGATCTTCGGCGTGCTGCTGGTCGCCGCTCTTCCTCTCTACATTCTCCTGGACCTCACCTCGCGGGGGGACGGAATGGGCATCTGCCCGTCCGGTTTGGCCGGCTGCAAGACGCCGTTCTTGTCTGGGTTCCAGCTCGCTGCCACCCTCGTCATCGGCATCATGTTGCTGATCGGCTTTCTCCGCTTCGTCGTGTGGGTGGTGGGTCGCATGGAGGAGCGATAGCCCTGAATCGGGTAGCCGGCGGGCCGGATAATGTCTGGGGATGGCGTACGACCCGAGTCCCACAGAAGAGCAGGTAGACCGGGCGCAGCAGATCCTCCGCAGGCTGAAGCGACGGTACCCGCACATGCAGACCGCCCTGGAATACCGGAGTCCGTTCGAACTGCTGGTCGCCACCATCGTCTCCGCCCAGACGACCGATGAGAACGTCAACCGGGCGATGCCCGCCCTCTTCGAACGCTTTCCGACACCAGAGGACCTCGCCAACGCCAATCCGGCCGAGGTCGAAGAGCTGATCTACTCGACCGGCTTCTTCCGGCAGAAGACCAAGTCGATCGTAGGCATGGCCGGCGACCTGGTTGCGAGGTTCAACGGGGTCGTACCAGACAGCTTGGACGACCTCGTGACCTTGCGCGGGGTGGGGAGGAAGACCGCCAGCGTGGTGCTGGCCGAGGCCTTCCACCAGCCCGCCATTGCCGTCGATACCCACGTGAAGCGGCTGACGGCTCGCTGGGGGCTCACGTCGCAGACGGATGCGGAGAAAGTCGAACGCGACCTCATGGCGCTGTTTCCTCGCCGGCAGTGGGCAGACATCTCGATGAGGGTCATCCAGTTCGGAAGGGATGTGTGCACCGCCCGGCGGCCCGCCTGCTACGAGTGCATTCTGGCCGATCTCTGTCCCTATGAGGACAAGACGCCGCCGCCTGGTTGATCCGTGACGACGGCCCGCTCGTTCCTCGATCGATCCCGGGACCGCCAAATCAGGCGGTTGGCCCTGCCGGCCCTCGGAACGCTCGCCATCGAGCCCCTGGTCAGCATCGTCGACACCGCGTTCGTGGGGCGCCTGGGCACCTCCTCGGTGGCGGCTCTGGCTGTTGCGAGTGCGGTGCTGGCCATAGCGTTCTTCATCTTCAACTTCCTGGCCTACGGTGTGGGCCCACTGGTCGCCCAGGACATCGGAGGCGGACGGGAGGCCGACGCCCGCCGTCTGACCGGCAATGGGCTCGCCGTCGCCATCATCGGTGGTGCCGCCGTGCTGGTCGCGCTCGAAGTGGCCGCCCCTGTGTTCGTCCGGCTGGCCGGGGCCACGCCCGAACTGGAGGAGCCGGCGGTTGCCTATCTGCGGGTGCGGGCGCTCTCCGTTCCCGCCCTCTTGCTCATCACGCTCGGCAACGGGGTGTTCCGGGGTCACGCCGACACGGTGACACCGCTGTGGATCGCGGCTGGATTCAACGCCGTCAACGCACTACTCGATCCGGTTCTGATATTCGGTCTAGATCTGGGTCTCAATGGAGCGGCGTGGGCGTCGGTCATCGCCCAGTGGGCGGGGGCGTTGGTGTTTGTGATCCTGCTCGCCTCACGGGGAATCCTGGGGCGGCCGCAGTTGGCCGGTAGTTCGCGGCTGCTCCGCGTATCGCGTGATTTCCTCATTCGCACGGGCGCACTCGTGCTGACCTTCTTCATGGCGACCCGGGTGGCGGCTGGGATCTCCGAAGAGGCGCTGGCCGCTCATCAGGTAGCAACCCAGATCTTCTTCCTGCTCGCCCTCGCCACCGATTCCCTGGCGGTGGCTGGCCAGGTCCTGGTCGGTCAGTCGATCGGGGCGAACGTCCCAGCTGACGCCCGGCAGATCGCCGATCGTCTCATCGCCATGGGTCTCGTCACCGGACTGATCATCGCATCCCTGATCCTGGCGACCAGGTCCGGCCTCGGGCGCATCTTTCTGGACGAGGCGGCGTCCCTGGCGGAGCTCGACACTGCGCTCCGCATCATGGCGGCGGTGGCGGTCATCGGGGCCCTGGCGTTTGTGTGGGACGGTCTGGTGATGGGCGCCGGAGACTTTGCCTATCTGGCGAAGACGATGGTGGTGGCGGCCGCGCTGACTATCGGGGCGCTGCTGGTGGTCCAGAGGCAGGGATGGGGCTTGGCAGGGGTGTGGTGGTCGCTGGTTCTGTTGATGGTGGTTCGGTCGCTGTTGATGCTGCCGTGGCATCGGCGCCTCGGTGCGGATCGCTCTTGAGGATGATGATGTTGCGGGTCTCCGGAACCAGCAGCAGCATGGGAATCGACAGCAACGTTACGGCCCCGACCAGCCCGATGTACACGGGGAGCCCGATGGCGGCGATGGCGAGGCGTCCCAGCGCCAAGCTGGTGATGGCGCCGATCACGCTCATGACCATCAGGAACGAGACGGCGCTGGAGCGGACGTCGGTCGGGAACAACTCCGCCCGCATCGTCTGAAACGCCGGCACGAACATCGAGGCTCCGAAGCTCCCGATCATGATCCCGGCCCCGATCAGCCAGCCGCTCGTGAAGAAGAACGAGACCCCTCCTACAACCCCGAGCACGGTGCCCGCCACTGCCGTAGGCCGTCGCCCGACGAGGTCTGCGACCCGGCCCCCAATCAGCAGCCCGAACGAGCCGAGCGCCCCGGCCCCGATGATGACGAGCCCGGCCCGGAGGGCACCCCACCCCCGGGTGTTGATGAGAAAGTCGTTGATGAATGACGTCGTGAGCGCCGTGAAGGCACCGCCCAGAAAACCGGCGACGGCGAGCGGAACGAGACGGTGGCGGTACTCGATGACCACTCTCAGGTTGAAGCGATCTCCGTCCTCGTCGAAGGCGCGGCTCTCACCCAGATGCCGGACCAGGAGCGGCACGGTCACCAGCCCTACCGCGCTGAGGCCGAACAGCCACCGGTACTGGTACCCCACATCGAACACGGGGGCCAGGAGGTAGGCGAGACCACCCGCCACGCTGGTCGCCAGGCCCAGCAGTCCCAGGCCGACGCCCCTCCGGCCATGGTGGACCTCTTCGGTGAGATAGATCACACCCAGGGCAGCCACGGCAGTGGAGGCGCCGCGGGCAATGGCCTGAAATGCGAGGAACGGGCCGACCTCGTCGACCAGCGCGGTGCCGAGGCTGGCCAGCAAGAGGACGGTCAGGCTGATGAGAAGCGGCCGCCGCCGGCCCCACCGGTCGCCCACGATCCCGAAAATGATCGCCAGCAGCACGCCGATCCGCACCAGTGCCAATGCCCCGCTGGCCTCCTCGGGGGTGAGTCCGAACGCAACCCTCCAGAATGGAAGCGTCACCACCAGGAGGCTGCCGGCGAATGATTGCGAGAGGCCGGCCAGGATGATGAGTGTGAGGATACGCCGGTCGTTGCGGTCCATGGTCGCCTTGGGTGGTGGGGAGGTTTCTTATACGTCGGCCGAACGAGCGGTTGCGTTCCAGCGCAGCCGGTTCACAGTAACAGCCACCAATTCGTGGAACAATCGCCCAAACGCCGACGTTAGCTTGCCGTATGGATATTGAGGGTCTGAGCCTCGTGTCGCTCGTGGTGGCGTTCGCGTTTGGAGCGCTTTCCTTTATATCGCCCTGCGTGCTCCCACTCTTGCCTGGTTATTTGAGTCTCATGACCGGTTTCTCGGTCACCGACCTCAAAGAGGGGGATGCCGAGATCGGCAAGGTCGTCCGTTCGACCTTGTTGTTCGTGGCGGGATTCTCATTGGTGTTTGTCCTGCTGGGGGCCGGAGCCAGCCTGTTCGGCAGTTGGATCAACCCGCGTTTGAGCCAGATCGGTGGCTGGGCCGGGTGGCTCGTCATCGTGTTCGGGATCTTCATCGCCGT
Organism: Acidimicrobiia bacterium; assembly: GCA_041609995.1. Classification (GTDB taxonomy): domain Bacteria; phylum Actinomycetota; class Acidimicrobiia; order Spongiisociales; family SHLN01; genus JABDOU01. The sequence goes on along the minus strand of JBFIPU010000042.1, from coordinate 5,665 downwards.
CACCGCCGTGTGGACACCGGCCGCGCTGGTGCCGGTTCTGCGGGAACGGCGCATGGAGGTACGTCCCTCTCGCCTCGGAGGCTTCGCCCCTCCGGTGATGGGGGTGGCCTTCGGATTCGGCTGGACCCCGTGCATCGGCCCGATACTGGGCTCGATACTCACCATCGCCAGTGCCAGCGGGCGGGTGGGAGAGGGCATCGGACTGTTGCTGGCCTATTCGGCGGGCCTGGGGGTTCCGTTCCTGGCCGTCTCCGTGTTCACGAAGAAGCTCTTTGCCTCCTTCGACCGGATCAAGCGGTATCTGACCCCGATCACGGTGGTATCTGGCCTCGCCCTGGCGGGGTTCGGCGTTCTCATGGTGACCGGCCAGATCACTGAGCTGTCTGCCTGGTTCACCGAGCTGCTCGAGCGGATCGGCTTGGAGGAGCTCACCGTCATCTAGCCGGTAACCTGCCCGCCATGACCTCCCCGCTCCGGGTCGTTCCCTCGCTCGAAACGTTCACCGAATACGCCGCCCACTACGGCGTCGTCCCGGTGACGGCCCACATCGTGACCGACCGCGACACTCCGGTCACGGTATACGAGAAGCTGGTCGGCGCGGGAACCGGCTTTCTGCTCGAATCGGCCGAAGGCGGAGAGCAATGGGGGCGTTGGTCGTTCGTCGGCTGGGATCCCGAGTTCACTCTCATCAGCCGAGACAACGAGTCGCGGATCGACGGCGCCGACATCGACGTGCCCACCGGAGATCCACTTCACGTCTTGGAGGCGCTCATCGAGCGATTCAGAGCTCCGGAGTGGCCGGGGCTGCCTCCGCTGCACTCGGGAGCAGTGGGGGCGCTGGCCTACGACGCCGTGAGGTTCGTGGAGCACTTGCCCGACCAACCGCCTGACGACCGCGGTCTCCCAACCTCGCTGTGGATGTTCGTCGGCGCGCTGGCAGCCTTTGACCGGCTGACCCAATCGGTGACGATCATCAGGAACGTTTATGTCGACGACAGCAGTCCTGCCGACCAATACGCCCGGGCGGTGGCGGCCATCGAGGCCGACATCCGGCGGCTCGGCGAGGGAACCTCGTATGTGATCCGCCAGCCGGTGGCGGCAGAGGCGGCCAACATCGAAGGGCTCGTGGGGACCCTGTCCCGGGCCGAGTACATGGAGGCGGTCGAACAGGCCAAGCGGTATATTGCCGCCGGCGACGTGTTCCAGGTTGTGCCCAGCCTCCGGTTGGAGACGCCCTTTCATGGCGATCCGTTTGCGGTGTACCGTCACCAGCGGTTGCTCAACCCCTCCCCCTTTCTCTACTACCTCCATCATCCGGAGATCTCGATCGTCGGTGCCAGCCCGGAGATCATGGCCCGGGTGCGGGATGGCATCGCCTACAGCCGTCCCATCGCCGGCACGCGACCGCGCGGCGTCTCAACCGAGGAAGACCAGCGCCTCGAAGCCGAGCTTCTGGCCGATCCGAAAGAGCGTGCTGAGCATGTCATGTTGGTTGATCTCGCCCGCAATGACCTGGGCCGGGTTTGCGAATACGGCTCCGTGCGGGTCGACGAGTTGATGGTGATCGAACGGTATTCCCATGTCATGCACATTGTCTCGGGTGTCTCGGGCAAGCTCCGTCCGGACACGAGTGCGGTCGAGGTATTGCGGGCGACGTTTCCGCACGGCACCGTGAGTGGTGCTCCCAAGGTTCGGGCCATGGAGATCATCGATGAGCTCGAGCCGGTGGCACGCGGCCCGTACGCCGGTGCCGTGGGGTATATCGACTTCTCCGGAAGCATGGACACCGCGATAGCGCTCCGAACCGTGATCGTCGCCGACGGCAAGGCCTGGGTCCAGGCCGGCGCCGGCGTGGTGGCGGACTCGGATCCGGCGGCCGAATACGACGAATGTCTCAGCAAAGTAGCGGCGGCGCTCACCGCAGTCAGGGCGGCGGGAGATGAATGACCTCCCGGTGTCCGGGTTCGTGGTCGGGGTCACCGGGGCAGTGGTCGTGGCCGGCCCAGACGCCGCCGACTTTCTCCAGGGGTTGATCAGTCAAGACGTGGGCCTGGCGACATCCGACTCCGCCGTGCGCTCCTTTCTCCTGGGTCCCCGGGGCAAGTTCCGGGCGCTGCTGTGGGTGGTGCGCGACGGAGATGGGTTCTGGCTGTTCACCGACACACCCGAAAACGTCGAGGCGGACCTGCGACGGTTCCACCTGCGGGTGGACTGCACCATCGAGTCTTTTGCGGGGCCCGTGGTCGATGTGATCGGGCCCCGGCCGCCGCAAGTATCCGCCGCGGTGCTGGCCCGGGTGCCCTGGCGAGGCCCTGAGCGCTGGATCCTGGCCGGTTCCGAGCCCGGCGAGCTCGACTTGCCGCAACTCGAGGATCGCGCTTGGACCCGCATCCGGATCGAAGCGGGTGAGCCTGCCATGAACGTCGACGTCGATGAGAAGACGATCCCCCAGGAATCCGGCCTCGTCGGGGAGGCGGTTTCATTCGCCAAAGGGTGTTACCTGGGTCAGGAGCTCGTGGCCCGGATCGACTCGCGAGGCCACGTCAACCGCCGCATGGTACGGCTGGAGATCGACGCGCCGTCGCCGCCAGCCGCCCCAGCTCAGGTCGAGTTCGACGGCCAACCGGTGGGAACGGTCACCTCGGCGGCCGGCGGCGACGGCACGGTTGTGGCGCTGGCGATACTGCCGACCTCCGTCAGCGGGGATGTGGCGGTGAGCTGGGGTGATCAGCGGGCTACCGGCTCGGTGACAGAGCTGTGAGAATCCACGGCCCTGGCCGGATGTGGATCCGGATTCTTCTGCTGTCGCTGGCCTGGACCGTGGTGGGTTGCGGCGGCGAGCAGGCGCTCGACGGTCCCACCATCTTCGCCAATCAATGCGCTCGTTGTCATGGGCCTGCTGGTGAAGGGGAAACAGGCCCGGCGCTGGGGAGTAACGGTCGGCTCCCGTCGATGTCCGACTCGGAGATTCGGAGCGTGATCGCGGGTGGCCGGCAAGGAACGGCGATGCCGGCATTCAGCCGTCTCTCCGACATCGAGTTGACGAGTCTCGTGAGTTATCTCCGGTCGCTGCCGTGAACATCCTCGAGCGCCTCATGGCCGAAGCCCAGCAACGGGCCCAGGCCCTTGATGAAGATGTGCTGCGGCGCCGGGCGGCCTTCGCCGATCCGCCCCGCAGTGTGCTCGCTGCCCTGGACGCCACCCCTGGCCTGGCCGTCATCGCCGAGGTGAAGCGCCGGTCTCCGTCCGCCGGCGACATCGATGCCATGCTCGATCCGGTCACCCAGGCGAGCGCCTATGCCTCGGGTGGAGCCGCCGCGGTCTCGGTGCTGACGGAGCCGGATCACTTCGGCGGTTCGCTCGACGACCTGCGCCGTGTCCGCAGTGCCATCGAGGCACCGGTACTGAGAAAGGACTTCATCGTTGCACCCGGCCAGGTCTTCGAGGCGCGAGTGGCGGGAGCCGATGCCGTGCTGCTGATCGTGGCAGCTTTGAGCCAACCGGTCCTCGAGCGCTTGATCGGCCAGGTCCAGGACCTGGGGATGACGCCTCTGGTAGAAGTCCATGACGGGCCGGAAACCGAGCGAGCGCTGTCTGCCGGTGCACGACTCATCGGGGTCAACAACCGCGACCTGGCGACGTTCGATGTCGACCTCGCTACTGCTGAGACCCTGGCGCCGCTGCTGGTGGATGCCGAGGCGACCGTCGCCGAGTCCGGCATTGCCACCCCCGAGGACGCACGGCGCATGGCCGATGCCGGGTACCGGGCAGTTCTGGTCGGTGAGGCCCTGGTGCGAGCCCCCGATCCGGCAGCCATGGTGAGGGCGTTGTCGGGGGCAACACCATGACCGTATGGGTGAAGACGTGCGGGCTGGCGCGCGAATCGGACATCGAGGCGGCCGTGATCGCCGGTACCGACGCCATTGGCCTCGTCATTCACGAACCGTCACCTCGCCACGTTGATCCCGTTCTCGGTCGGGGCCTGGCCACTGCGGTCCGGGACATGGGGCCCGAAGTCTCCGTCGTCCTCGTGACCCGGCACCAGGATCCATTCCAAGTCCTCGGCTGGGCCGAGGACTTAGGGGCAGACACCGTCCAGCCGCATGGCCGACATGGAAGAGAGGCGGCGGATGTAGCCGACCGGGCCGGCTTCGGCGTGATCCTGCCCGTCGCAGAATCTGCGCAGTTGCCGGCTGGTTGGGTTCCCATGCTGGATGGTCCAGACCCGGGATCAGGTGTGAGTCTCGATTGGGACTCCCTCGCAACCGCTGACCTCGGCGAGCGTTGGATACTGGCAGGCGGGCTGACGCCCGACAACGTGGAAGAGGCGATTTCGCTCACCCGTCCCTGGGGGGTCGACGCCTCCTCCGGTCTAGAGTCGGCGCCTGGGATCAAGGACCCGGAACGCATCCGGGCATTTGTCCGCGCAGCCAAAGGAGCAGGTGATCGATCGTGACCGTACGTCTTCCCGACCAGCGGGGCCGATACGGGGAATATGGAGGGCGGTTCGCCCCGGAGACGCTGATGCCGGCGTTGCTCGAGCTGGAATCGGTGTTTGCCGACGCATGGGCCGACGAGTCGTTCGTGGCCGAATATCGGCGGCTTTTGTCGGAGTTCGTCGGCCGCCCCACTCCGCTGTACAAAGCCGCCAACCTGTCAGCCGAGCTGGGTCTCGATTTGATCCTCAAACGCGAGGACCTCAACCACACCGGAGCCCACAAGATCAACAACACCATCGGCCACGGCCTGCTGGCGCGAAGGATGGGGAAGAACCGGATCATCGCGGAAACGGGTGCCGGCCAGCACGGCGTCGCCAGCGCCACCGCCGCCGCGCTCCTCGGGCTCGAATGCGAAGTGTTCATGGGTGTGAAGGACATCGAACGCCAGGCCCTCAACGTGTACCGAATGGAGCTCATGGGAACCAGGGTCGTGCCGGTGAGCCATGGGGCCGGCACCCTCAAAGATGCGGTATCGGAGGCCATGCGCAATTGGGTCTCGACGGTGGCGGACACGCATTACATGATCGGCTCTGTCGTGGGGCCCCATCCGTTTCCTCTCATCGTTCGCGAGTTCCAAAAAGTGATCGGTGAAGAGCTGCTCGCCCAGGTGGGGGACGAGCTCCCCGACGTTGTCGTTGCCTGTGTGGGAGGCGGGTCGAACGCCATGGGGGTGTTCTATCCGCTTCAGAACACCGGCATCGAACTGGTCGGCATCGAGGCCGGGGGACTCGGGACCGATACGCCCAGCCACGGCGCCTCGCTGAACAGGGGCAGCCCCGGGGTCCTCCACGGCGCCCGCACCTACATGATGCAAGATGGCGAAGGACAGGTGCTCGAAGCGCACTCGATCTCAGCCGGACTCGACTACCCCGGAGTGGGGCCCGAACATGCCTTTTTCAAAGATGAAGGAATCGTGCGATATGAGACGGCGACCGACGCCGAAGCACTGGACGCATTCCGACTACTGAGCGAACGCGAAGGCATCATCCCCGCGCTCGAATCGGCTCACGCTCTCGCCTGGGTGGTGCGCGAATCGGAGGCTCTTGCCGGCAAGACCGTGGTGCTCAACCTGTCGGGCCGGGGAGACAAGGACGTCCAACAGGTGGCCGCGCTTGGGGGTTAGCCGGTTGTCCGATGCGTTCACGGCGGGTCGATCCGAGGGCCGG
>JBFIPU010000041.1:0-22380 GCA_041609995.1 Acidimicrobiia bacterium | reverse complement strand
TGCTCACGGAGGGGCGCCTCAGTCGAGACGCCCCTCCAGCCATCCCCATGGCTGCTCACAAGCTCTATCCCCGGCAGGCGGTGTTGCGTAACGGCTTGAATTGATCTTGTTACTTCCTCGGCCAGCTGGGCATGAACCGGGCATGGGAGCAGAAGTGGCACGATTGGACACGGAGGCAGCGAAGCTCGCTGATCCGCGCTATCGCTGCCTCTTCGACGACCATTACCGAGCGATCCCGTCACGATGTCCGCCTACGAGGTGGCAGGTGAAACGGTGCTAGAAACCAATATGACCCGGTTCGTCGCGAGGTTTACCGGGTCTCTCGGCTCCTCGCCCCTCACCGTGAGGATCGATGATTCGACGGCGCTCGGCAGCATCGTGCTCGGCGGCACCGCCCGGATCATCGAAGCCGACCTCAGAGCATCGAACGGGATCGTCCACGTCATCGACTCGGTGCTGATCCCGCCGAACGTCATTTCCGAATAGCCCTGCGCAAGGACGAATGGGAGGGGCTCCGGAAACGGGTCCCCTCCCTTCGCTTGGACGACACGGTGCAAGGCGCGTAGTCCACACGTCGCATGGCGCAGAGACAGACAGCCCCACGTCTGCGAGGTCGGCAGATTGCGTTTCCCGGGGCACGGGCTGCCCCGTCGACGTTGTCCGGCTGAGCTCGGATGGCTATTCGGGTGGGATGGGACGACCGACTGTGAGAACATCCAGCAGCCGTGGTTCCAAGTCCTCGACCATCGGTCTTTCGGGCGGAGCGCCCAACGCCTCAACGACGGTCGCGAAGAACGCCCGAGCAGCAACAGACAGAACAACGTCGAGAATATCGCGGTCGGATAGGCCCAGCTCTTTCAGGTTTTGGACCTCCGATCGGGTGATCTGCGACGGATCGTCAGCGGCCCTCTCGGCGAAGTCCATGACGGCCACGTCGACCTCGTCGAGGTCCGCGTGCCGATGGTCCGAAGCAATCCGAACCACCTGTTCAGACTCGTAGAACCGGTCACGCAGCACCTTTCCGTGAGCGATACTGCAGTTCGTCGATCTCAACGCCCGCGCCGCCGCCAACGTAGCCAGCTCGCACCGCCGAAGATCCATATTCTCCCGAATCGAAGTGATCAGCGTGATCCAGGCCTGGTAGGCCTCTGGGTGATGGGAGAAAACCTGGGTGTACACGGGCACATAGCCAGCCCTCGCCTGGTCTTCTGCATACATCCGCGCAACCATCCCCTCTGCCTCAGTCGTTGGGATGGGGTCGATGAACAAGCTTGGCACCTCCTTTTCATCCGAACCTAGCCGAGGATCGCCGACCATCCATTGGCATCTCGGTTGACCGCAGTCGTCACGTCGGCAGCGAACGCCCCAGCGTCATAGAGCGCGTCGCGGTCGGCTCACTGACGTTGCACCAGATATCAGAGATGAAGACGTTCTGAACGACGGTGAAGCCGAGCACCACTACAGCTCCGGACAGTGCGCCGAGCCACCTGGGCGGCGCGGCCCAGACGAGAGCCGTCTTACCGATCGCTGCGGCCTCAGTCACGTCGCCACCATACACACCCGACATCGAGGGGGCCGAGCGAGCCGGGATGGTTCAGGCCTCGCCGCAATCGATGGGTGGCGGCTGGGTTTCGCTCTCGATCAATCAGCTAAACGAGAAGTGGGTCCCGGAGGGCACCCTGGGACGACTCTGAGCTCGGCGTGGCCGGCTCACACCCTGATACACCGGCGTTTCGAATGATTCACATGCGGCGCGTGAACGTGAAGGGACCCCCGTCGAGCGGGGGTCCCTCGCTTCAGTCGAGCATCTCTCAGCTACCCACCTCACCTCGTCCAAACAAGGCCCATCGGTTACGGCTGCAGCGGATCAGTCGATGTGCATCTTCCCTTCGTACACGTCGAGGATGTCGAAACCGGTGTTGGGAGGCAGGCCGTCACCACTGCCGGAGCCGTGGAGGTCTTCGTAGGCCCCGTCTCCTTCTGTAACCACCCAGTTGAAGGACGACAGCACCGGGCCCGCGAAGAAGACTTTGACCTGCAGCTTCACGAAGAACGAACCAGAATCGTCGTCACAGGTGAACTCCTTCACCACCTGGATGTTGACGCCTTTCTTGCCCATTCCGGAGACTTTGCCGAAGACGTCGAACGTTTCACCCGTGGCGCAGACGACGCCGTCGTCGACCGCCGGCCCGGTCGCCGTGAACGTTCCTGTGCCGGCAAAGAGGGTATCGACCTCGATAGTGACGGCGCTCGGAGGCGTTGCACCAGCCGGTAACGCCATCGCCATGGCGACGGCCAACGCCACTGCCAGTACTACCAATCTACGAAGCATGAGGGTCCCCTCTCTTTCAATCCAGGTCCACCCCGGAACACAGGCCGCCAGCGAACCACACCCGGCGTGTGACCGGTAGAGGCGAACCTCCTCTTGTCAATCTGGGAATAACTCACAACGATTCAGACCGCTCGCTCGAATGACTGCGCGTACTACTGAGACCGCGGATCACTCAAATGGGCCACCCCCATCAGCATCATCCGGGACAACGAATGGACGACGACTCTCGCCCCAGCCGGCGAGCAATCACCCACATCGGATCGCCCCACACGACTAGGAAGATGGAACCTGTTCGGCGCGCAACGAACTGATAACCCAACGGCACCCTTCCGAGCGTGTGCCTATTGGTTACCACTCTGTCCAGGTGCCACCGGTGGCTGATTCCCAGACCGAGGTTTGGGGGGCGGCGCTGAAGGCGGCTTCGAAACTCGACAGCGACTCGTAGTACGCACCCATACCGGCGGCGTCGGCCCAGAGATCCAGATCGATGACCTCAGTCGGCGCCGGTTGATCGGGCATCGGAAGTCGTACCTACAGCGGCTGGCCAGGCGCGCAACGAAGTCTCGATCCTCCCACCCCTGTTCCATGATTTCTCGCACAATGGCGTTGTAGAGGCACGTGTCGGTTCCCGGCGCGATCTGGAGGTGCATCCCCCAATTGTCTTCGGCGTAGGCGGCGGTGAAGGTCTTGCGCGGATCCACGTAGATGATGGAAGCGCCCCCGATCGTCTGCCAGCTCGTGAACCGGACCGTCTTCGTCTCGTAAGGGTCGGAGCCGGCGATGAACAACACGTCGGCGGCGGCATCGTCTTCGAAGGCGGCGCTGAAGGCATCGATACCGGAGTCTGTGAGACCGGGAACATCATCGCCGTCGGCCGGGGCATGGTGGGGTGACCAGTTGGGCGTTCCGATCTCACCGAGTCCGAGCTTGGAAGCGGCAAATACGTTTTTCGTAGAACTCGTAGGCGTAGATCTTGACCCCGAAGGCCAGTTCGGTGTAGTTGTCGATGGTGTGCATCGCCAATCGCGCCACGAGGTCGGTGGCAGCCGACCACGGGATCGGGCGCAAGCGTGCCCCGCACCCGCAGCATGGGGAACTTCAAGCGATCGGAGGTCCGAGCCGTGGTTGTTGGTGGCCTCGCCCCCGAACCTGGTACGGATCCACATGGATCATGTGTGCTGGCAGTCGTGCCGGGTGCCGGTGTTGGCCGCTTCGAGCTCGTGTTCGAACTCCTGGCACTGGCCTCCGTGTCGGCCGGGCAGGTCGCGGGTTCCTCGAGCTGCGTCTTCAGCCGCGGAATCTCCCCAGCGTTTCCCCTGGGCTCTCAGTTCCCCTGGGTTGGTTCCGAAGCCGCTTACGGCTGATCCGTAACTCAGGTACCAAGTGGTCACGCTCCGTGAAGGAGTCGTTAGCCCGTGGACGACATCGATCACAACGCAGACCCTGTCATTGGGCTCGCAGGACAAGCTCGAAAGAAAGGTGCTGGGGCGAGTCGGCTGAACATACCGACCCACCAAATCCGGGCCTTTGGTGATAGGGAATAGTTGAGGGTGGAACCCGGACCGATGGGACCAGCCATCGGTCGATCACCTTCTCACAAACAGCGAAGGAGTATCTACGCGCATGGCAATTGCGAAAAAATGGAAGGGGAGTGTGGTCGGCCTGGCCTCGGTGTTCTTGGCGCTGGCAGTCTTCAGCTCCGTCGCGTTGGCCGCCACCACGACGCTGAGCACATCAGACAATCGGTTCGATGTTGGGATTGACAACCAGGGCTGGTGGTCGCCCACTTTGTTCAATACCGACGGGAACGACAACTACTTCACGGGCCGGACAGGATCGCGATTGCTCCGCGATTTCTTCACGTTCGACCTCTCCGGCTTGGACGGATGTACTGTGAGCAGCGCCACGTTGGAGTTGACGCATGCTTCAAGTTTTGGCAGCAACCCCCATGTGCTTGGGATATTCGATGTGACGACCGACGCGGCCACCCTCAACAACAACACTGGGACAAGCGCCGCCATCTACAACGACCTTGGCACCGGAACCCAGTACGCGTCGGTGAGCATTCCCAACGGAGCAAGCGGCACGGAGAGCATCTCCCTCAACGCGGCCGCGATTACCGACATCAACGCAGCCATTCCAGGGTTCTTCTCGGTGGGGGGTTCTCTTCAGAACCTGGCTCCCTTCGGAAGCGATTACCTTTTCGGTGCTTCAGGCAGCAGCAGCAATAAGCTCACCGTGGACTTCAGCTGCAACGAACCGCCGGTCTGCGACGAGGCAGCCCCGAGCATCGATGCGATCTGGCCGCCAAATCATAAGTTCGTCGACATCAACGTGTTGGGTGTCACCGACCCCGATGGTGATGCGATCACCATCACGGTCGACTCGATCTTCCAGGACGAGGCCACCGACACCTTTGGTGACGGGGCGTTCACACCGGACGCCACTGGAGTCGGAACCGACACCGCCGCGGTGAGAGCCGAACGAGCCGGCACGAAGGAAATGCCTGGTGATGGGCGGGTCTATCACATCGCGTACACCGCTGACGATGGCAACGGTGGAATATGCTCCGGTGTTGTCACAGTGGGAGTCCCCCACGACGTAAAGGACACCGCCGTCGACGGAGGAGCCCTGTTCGATTCGACCATCTAGCAACCAACCACCAACGAACCGAAGGGACCCCCTGCTCAGGCGGGGGTCCCTTCGTCATCGGCTTCCCCACGCCCTTCCCTCCAACCGTCGTGTTGATTAATCGGTTGCCTAAAGCCGGCATCCATGCTGAAGCAGAGGGTCCAGCGAGCAAAAGATCCTCATTTCCAGGGGATCTTCCGGTGGGCGCTACTGGGATCGAACCAATGGCCTCTGCCGTGCGAAGGCAACGCCGAGGGTTTCACAGAGCTCATGATTGCTGGCTTCTCCGGTGTTTCTCCTTTTCCTGACTGGCTTTCTTGCTCCCGTTGGTTCCCGTCACTTCCGAGTGTTTCTCGTTGTCGCGTTGCCCAATTGTTGCCTAGTTTCACTCGGTATTGGGGCCGTGTTCGACAGTGCAGTGGACGTCGAGGATCTGGTGAGTAGTGATGTGTGCGGCCGCCGACGAGTCTCTGGTGACTCAGCTGAGCGCCATGATGCCGAAGCCAACCTCGCCGAACCTCGCGGTGAGCAACGGCGCAAGCGACGAAGTGGCGGCCGCCTCCCGACCGCCACTCGATCGTTCATTGTTCAACGGCTATCCAACCCACTTGTTCGACGCGGTGCCAGCCGTCCCTTGCCTCTTCCTCCTGGAGTCGGACGTCGAAGCCACCCACCACGACGTTGCGGTGTCGGGTCACGATGGCGTGATCACCGGCGTAGGTCTGGCTGGCACTCAGCACGACCGGCGCGGACGTGAAGCCGTTGCTGAAGGGCACACTGGCCCACGTATGGTCGACGCTGACGACACCAGCTTCGATCCCATTTCCAGCCGGGAGATCGTGGACGCCCCGTTCGAGCACCAGGTAGGCGATGGTCTCCCACGGGTGGGTCCCGTTGAGGTAGTCCCACTCTTCGATCTGGATCTCGAACGACGATGGCTTTACCTGCCGGAGTCGAGTATGAGCGGGTTGCGGCGCATTCCAAGTCTCGATCTGAGCGACCACGACGGGATCGTGGTAACGCTGCTGCAGGTTGATCCGATGCCAGAGTTCGGCTTCTGGCTGGTCTAACTGAATCATGCCGACTTCACCGATGGGGTTGCTGTCGCGGTCGTACAGCAATCCGGGGCTGATGGCCAGATATCCGACCTGTTCGGGGTTGTGATGAGTCTCGGCGTCCTTTGATTGCTCGTCCTCTATCTTGATCCGCAGTCCCGTCGGTGTCGGCTGGTGGATACGCACACCCGCGGGATCAGGGCCATCGAATGTTTGCATCGCCGCAAGATAGGCGACCTGGGTGTCATGCTCTTCACTCATTGTCACCGTCCGCCACTGATTGGTGACGTTGTCGACCAACCCGGACTCAATGGCACCATCGGCCACCAATGCGCACGCGGTCGCGGCGTTGACGAAACCGCTTCCGGTCGCATCGTCGTCCCCAACTACCGCCGTGTCACCTAGCGCGGTGGTGCCAGTGGTGACATCGGTGGCCGTGGCTTGCAGAATCGCTCGTATCTCGTCCGGCGAGCGGGCCAGCCGATGGCGAGACGCCGATCGCAGCAGAGCTGCAACCCCAGCCACCTGGGGGCACGCAGCGGAGGTGCCGGAGAAGACCCCCCAGCCATCGGCATCGATGGCAGAGGGCATGTTGCTTCCTTCGAGATCGCTGCCTTCGGCGACCGGCAGCATGATGTGGCCTGGCATCGGCGACGTGCTGGTGTACTCACCCACGACACCACAGATGTCCGGCACACTGCGACCCGGGTACATCACGCTCCGGAAGGAACTTGCATAGCTTGAGGCCTCCAGGGAGCCGTCCCGCTGGACGGTCACACCGCCGACGGCGAGGACTGCTGGCATGCTCGCCGGGAAGGCTCGGTGGCCGTTGCCGGCCGCAAACACCACCAAGATCCCATCGTCAACCGCGTCATTGATGATGTTCTCAAGGTCGCGTAGCTCGTTGTAGAGATTCTCGTCATGATCCTCCCATTGGTCCCAAGTCATGTCGTCGACGTTCCAGCACCACGAGTTGGTGATGATGTCCGGTCGCTGTTCGAGCGCAGTCTCCAGGGCCTCCGCTGAGTAGTCGTTGTGTTTGACGCCAATGAACTCGATACCGGGCGCCATGAAGAGCACGTTGGCGCTCTCCCCCGTTCCATGACCGTCCGGGTCGCTCGCCGGGTCTTGTGTCGACGGCGTGCTGGTGCGCTCTATCTCGTAACCCTGGCGCTCGAAGAACGGGTGCGGGGCGAACCCCGTGTCGATCATGGCCATCCTGGTACCGCGACCCGTCCAGCCGTTGCGATGGCTCGCTGGAACTTGCAGGGCGTTGGCCACGTCGGCCAGACGCACGTGATAGTCCTCGATGTCGGGTGGGATGTACGTTTCCGCAAGAAACTCCACCGGCGTTGGAACGTATGCGAAGGCGATCGTGCCCCGTAGTGGCTCGGGGACCTGGAGTGCCTTCGATACCCGGATTCGTCGTCGCGGCTCGACGAGGGTCTCGGGGCCCCGAAGACCGGTCGTGATAAGTGGTCGCAGCTCATCGATCAGGACTCGGCCGACACCGAGAACCCGCCTGAGATCCTCCACCCGGGTGAAAGGCGCCGCGTCGCGAGCTTGGGTGATGCGAGCGGCGAGGGCGGCACCTAATCCGGGCAGCGCCTCGAGTTGCTCCTCCGAAGCCGTGTTGATGTCGACCTGTCCCCTCATCATCTCTTCTGGCACGGCTTCTGGCTCGCGCTCAGGTCCTGCAAGGGGCTCGGTTGTCTCCTCGAGTGAGACATCGAAGATCTCTTCCACGGTGTCCCAGGGCAGGGTGGCATCCACGCTGCCGGTATAGGTGACACGCGGTCTCGTGAACCCCAGCGTTCTCGCTAACCGCGAAGCCTCAGCAGCCCTCTCCGGATCGGGGCGGTTCGCCTTGGCGGTGGCTGGCGTCATCTCCAATTCTCTTGCTATCGACCGGCCGTCCCGCGTCTTGGGAACGAGCCGGACTCGCACCTTCTTGGGCATGTCGCACCTCCTCCTCCTTAAAGAAAGTCGGGTCGGGTCGGGAAGTACACCGAGTCGGCAACACCTGCTAGCCGATCTGGGAAGGTCGGCGGCGTAGCGAAACGTGATCGCGATCCGTTCGAAACGACCGTGCTGCCGAACACGGATTCGAACAGGTCGACTGATCCAGCGAAACCGACACCACGGGCTCCCACGGACCTCACGACGAACCCGAATCCGGCAAGCTCGCGGGCGCAGTGGCTAGCCGCGTCAGGGTCGCGTTGCTTCAATGCAAGGCGGGCGACGACTTCCGTGCTCGGGACGTTGACCACGATTCCGACCCCTCACATCAACTCCCATGCCAAGCTAAGCGCTACTACCAAGAATCGGTAGAGACGATTGGCCCTTTGTTCGCGTTTCTGGATGGCGAACCGTCCTCGTCGCGTTGTTCATCTATCAACCGATGGGGTGGTTACGCGAGAGATTCTGAACGGTGGGCGCTACTGGGATTGAACCAGTGACCTCCGCCGTGTGAAGGCAACGCGGGTCGTTTCGAGAAAGCCCATGGTTACTAAGTTTCCGAGGGATTCTCCTTTTCCTGACTGGCGTTATCGCTCCCGTTGGTTCCGGTTGGTTCCGAAGGTTTCTCTTTGGCGCGTTGCCGAATTGTTGCCCAATTCGCGTGGAGCCCCGACGGATGGGGTGGACATGTTCACGTGTGCGCCGATTGCTGGCAGCGTTGCTCGAGCGTGAAGCTCACCCAGAGAGAGAGGGAGGAGTGAAGTGGAGCAACTCGTTTGAAACCGAGGAGCTCACTCAGTTTCGAGAACAGCTCGCCCGTCAGCGCGAGATCCAGCAGACGGTGAGAGGCAGGACCCCTAGGGAGACACGGGATCCTTACGAACGTTGGCCCGCCGTCGAATGTCGTCGCTGTTCTCATCCACCATGACCAGCTGGAGGAGTATCTGGCGGGCCGCCGGTTGGCGGTTGGCGGAGCGGTCTTGGTGAACCTGTTCGGCGCGACGTCCGAGTGCGCCGGTGACGCCACCCATGCTGTCGTAATCGGTGGTGGTGAACACGTCGGTTCCTCTAAGTCTCGACCAGCTCGGTGAGGGCGTTCTACATGAGGGGAAGCCCACCAGGTTGCTCGGCAACATCACTTGTGATGCGGGCTGCCAGCCCGGCTCGAATCGCAACCCAACCGCTAGGGCGGGTTTCTCAATGGCTTCTGTGAATTCGGCTCGGGTGGGGGGATGACGGTGACGTGCCGGCGCTCACATGGGACCCGATGTGCTCGTAGGCGAGGGGCCGGTCGAAGAAGTCGGCTCGTAACGTGAATAGGACCCGGACTCGGGAACCCCTGGCTTCCACGGCGTTGGTGAGGAGACGGAAAAAACGATTTCCGGTCTGGTCGTCGTCCACGAGCGTGGATATCTCTTCGAATTGATCGCCCACAAGGCCGAGCTCAACTTCGAGGACGAGATTCGGAGGCGAACAGGTACAGAAAGGAAAGGTACAAAGACCCTGCACAAACGCGCCGCTCAGGTACATGCTCTCGGCGAGGAAGGTACAGGCTATGGCGACCGTCCCCGTTGTAGAGGTACACGCCCAGGGCGACTCAAGGGGGGAAGGCATGAGCGACACCAAGTACCTGTTCAAACGGGGTCAAACCTGGTGGGTCAAGATCTCCGTCCCGCCCACTCTGCGGGAGAAGCTCGGATATGACCTGCGCCGCTCGCTGCGGACACGGGACCTTACAACCGCCCGCACGGCCCGGGACCCCGTCGTCGCCGAGTTTCGGGAGCAGATCGCCCGAGCCCGGCGGGAACAGGACGGCGTCCCGGCAGCGGTGCCCCGCATCGGCAATGGCTATCCCATCACCGCCCGGGAGGACTTCTCCGACGTCACCTACCTGCTCGAGGTCTACCATCCGATGCTGGCCCAAGCCGCCCAGCCCGGCCAGTTCGTACTGGTGATATCCCACGAGCACGGCGAGCGGATTCCGTTGACGATCGCCGACTACGACCGCGAGGCCGGCACCATCACCATGGTGATCCAAGCGGTCGGCAAGACCACACGGGAGATGCGGCAGCAATGCGTGGCCGGAAGCCGCCTCTACTGCGTGGTCGGACCCATGGGCCTCCCCAGCGACATCGGTCACCACGGCAAATCGGTGTACGTCGGCGGTGGGTTAGGGGTAGCGTCGATCTATCCCCAGATCCGGGCCGCCAAGGAGGCGGGATCGTATGTGATCGGCATCGTGGGGTTCCGCAGCAAAGATCTCATATTCTGGGAAGACAAATTCCAGCGCTACTGCGATGAGCTCATCATCTGCACCGATGATGGTTCGGCCGGAATCCACGGACTCGTCACCGAAGGTATTGAAGTGGCCCTCGAGCGGCATCCCGACATCGAGGAACTGGTGGCGATCGGTCCCCCCATCATGATGCGAGCCTGTGCCGACTACACCCGTCCCCAGGGCATCAAGACCACGGTCAGCCTCAACCCGATCATGGTCGACGGGACCGGGATGTGCGGTGGTTGCCGGGTGCTCGTCGACGGAGAAATGAAGTTCACGTGCGTCGATGGCCCCGAGTTCGACGGACACAAGGTCGACTTCGCCGACCTGATGAGCCGGCTGCAGAGATACACCGTGCAGGAGAAGCGGGCATTGGAGGCGTGGACGGAAGGCCTGGTAGAGGCGGGGGCGCCGTGATCGGAGACATGGGCATGGCAGCTCAGAAGAAAACGATCCGGACGATTCCCCAAGAGCGCACCCCCATACCCGAACAAGATCCGAGGGAACGAATCGGGAACTTCGATGAGGTGGCGCTCGGATACCGGGTGGAGGACGCCTTGCGGGAGGCGGAACGGTGTCTCCTGTGCAAGGACGCCATCTGCATTCCGGCCTGTCCGGTCGCCATCGACATCCCCGGTTTCATCGAGCGCATCTCCGCCGAGGACTACCGAGGGGCCTACGACATCCTCACCGACGCCAACCTCCTGCCGGCCATCTGCGGCCGGGTGTGCCCGCAGGAGGATCAGTGTGAGCTGGTGTGCCCGGTGGGCGAAACCCTGGAGCCGGTCGCGATCGGCCGGCTGGAACGCTGGATCGGCGACATGGCACTGGCGGAAGGCTGGCACAACATCCCCTAC
Organism: Acidimicrobiia bacterium; assembly: GCA_041609995.1. Lineage (GTDB taxonomy): Bacteria > Actinomycetota > Acidimicrobiia > Spongiisociales > SHLN01 > JABDOU01. The sequence goes on along the minus strand of JBFIPU010000041.1, from coordinate 11,268 downwards.
ATCGAGCCCAACCACCGCCGGGTGGCAATCGTGGGATCGGGCCCAGCCGGCATCGCCTGCGCCGCCGACCTGGCCAAAGCGGGATGTGAGGTGACGATCTTCGAAGCGTTGCACGCTCCCGGGGGGGTGCTGCGCTACGGAATCCCCGAGTTTCGCCTCCCCAACGAAGTCATCGATGCCGAGATCGAGAACCTCACCCGCCTGGGGGTGAAGATCGAGTGCAACACGGTGGTGGGGCGCATTTTCACGATCAGGCAGCTGAGGGAGGAGATGGGGTTCGACGCCGTCTTCATCGGCACCGGTGCCGGCACTCCCCGCTTCATGGGCATCCCCGGGGAAGCCTTGCACGGGGTGCTGTCCGCCAATGAGCTGCTCACCCGCTGCAACCTCATGGGGGCACTGGAGTTTCCGAAGTTCGACACGCCGATCGACATCGGTTCCCACGTGGCCGTCATCGGCTCCGGCAACACCGCCATGGACGCCATGCGGGTGTCACTGCGAGCGGGGGCCGAAAAGGTCTCCTGCGTGTACCGCCGCACCCGGGCCGAGAGCCCGGCGCGAGAGGAGGAGATCACCCACGCTGAGGAGGAAGGGATCGAGTTCCACTGGCTCACCGCTCCGGTGGAAATCTTGGACGACGGCGAAGGCAAGGTGCGGGCGATGCGGTGCATCCGCATGGAGTTGGGCGAGCCGGACGACTCCGGAAGGCGGCGACCGGTTCCCGTCGAAGGCAGCGAGTACGAGTTCCCCACCGATACTGTCGTCTATGCCATCGGCACCAACGCCAACAGGATCATCGGTCAAACCTCGGAGCTGGAAATGAACGACCGGGGCTATATCAAGACCGCCGACAACCTCAGCACTTCCATGGCCGGCGTCTACGCCGGCGGCGACATCGTCACCGGCGCCGCCACCGTCATCCTGGCGATGGGGGCCGGACGGACGGCGGCGGCCAGCATCAAGGACTACCTCAGGATCCGCAACACCGAGGTGGTGTACGGGATCCCCGCCTCCGACGGACGTATCTTCGGCTTCGACTCCTGCGAACAGAACTACGTCCGTCTGCGCCTACCACCCCTCGAGCCCGAGCTCGCCTTGAGTGGCGCCGCCGGCTCGGACGGGAGGAAGGAACCATGACGACCACCCTGGACACTCCCCGGCCGGACACCGCCGACGCCACCGTCCTGAGCGAACACATCATCGACATCGTTAGCGACTCGGGCGAGGGCGCTCAGAAGTGCGGCCAGTCCTTCTCTGCCATCGGCGCTCGCATGGGAAACGGCATCTGGACGGTGGAGATCATCCCGGCGGAGATTCAGCCGCCCCCCCGCAGCATTGCCGGTGCCAGCGGCAATCGCACGAGGCTGGCCTCCGGCCCGGTCAGCAATGGAGGGGACGCCGCCGACCTGGTTGTGGCCTTCAATGAGCAGGTACTACTGGGCCGGCTCCAGGCTCACGAGCTGAAGCCCGGATGCATCCTCCTCATCGAGAACATGTGGGAGAGCGATGCCGATCCCGAGATCGCCTCCTCCTATACCCGGGTGCGCGACCGGCTGCTGGCCGACGGCTTCCGGTTGTACGAGATTCCGATGGAGCAGGAGTGTCTCAAGCACGTTCCCGATGCCCGGCGGGGCAAGAATATGTTCGTGCTCGGGCTGCTGTGCCGGATCTACAGCCTCGATCGGGCGCTGGCCCTGGAGCAGGTGGCGTTCACGTTTGCCAAGAAGGGTGACAAAGTCATCGTCCCTAACCAGCAGCTACTGCGAGCAGGCTGGGAGTGGGCAGAGAAGAACCTCGATCTGCGCTTCCGGATACCGGCCACACCCCCCACCGAACCGCGGGTGGTCGTCAATGGCAACTCCGCCATCGCTCTGGGTGTGATGGCGTCCGGCATGGAAGTCTGCGCGATGTACCCAATCACCCCTGCCACATCCGCTTCCCACTACCTCAGTGAGATCTTCGAAGATGTGGGCGGAGTGGTGCACCAAGCCGAGGACGAAATCGCCGCCTGTGCGTTTGCCATCGGCGCTTCCTATGCAGGCAAATGTGCGGTGACAATCACGTCTGGTCCTGGTTACTCGCTCAAACAAGAGAGCATTGGCCTGGCGGTGATGGCCGAGATTCCACTGGTGGTGGTGAATGTGCAGCGGGGAGGGCCCGCCACCGGCCAGCCCACCAAAGCCGAACAGGGTGACCTGCTGACTTCGGTATTCGGCAGTCACGGGGATGCTCCCAAGGTCGTGATGGGCGTGGCCGACATCGAAGACTGCTTCTACTCCATCATCACTGCCCGCCGCATCGCTGAGACATTCAACATGGTGGTGGTCGTGCTGTCTGACGCCAGCCTGGCCACAGCCCAGCAGCCGTTCGTGCGCCCCCAATTCAGCGAGGATTGGCTGGCCCCGCCGATAGATCAGCTTCCCATCGAGGAGGGAGCCGAGCCCTATGACTGGGACCGGGAGACCGGCCTCATCCGCCGCTTCCTCCCCGGTCAGCCCAAGGGGATGCACTGTTTGACCGGGTTAGCGCACGACCGCAGCAGCACCGTCGCCTACGACCCGGCAACCAACCAGGAGGGGATCCGCAACCGCAGCATGAAGCTGGCTGCCTTTCAGAAGACCCTCAATCCGGTCGTGGTAGTTGGCGACCAGCAGGGCGAGCTATTGGTGGTCGGCTGGGGCAGCACCAAGGGGGCCATCGAAGAGGCCGTCGAGAGGGTGCGGGCAGACGGGCACCGGGCAGGCTCCATGCACCTCAAGTTCCTACAGCCGATGGCGCCCGGCATCAAACAGGCGATGCAGCGGTTCGAGAAGGTGCTGGCAGTCGAGAACAACTTTTGCGATTTCGTGGGAGATGGCGTGATCGACGAAAACAATCGGCGGTTTACCAACCTCGCATGGATGCTGCGAGCCCGCACCCTCGTCGACATCGATTGCTGGGGCGTGGTGCGAGCCCAGCCCATCAAGCCTGCCACGATCGAAGCCGTCCTGCGGGAGAAACTGAGCTGAGGAAGGAGGTCACAGACATGGCGCTCAACACAACCGACTGCGCGTTGCTGTCCATGGACGAGGACTTCACCCTCGAGGATTACGCCGGCGGGATCCCTCGCTGGTGTACCGGCTGTGGCGACAACGCCGTGCTCGCCGCCTTCCAGAGATTGTGCCGGGACGAACAGCTCCCGCGAGAGAAAGTCGTGTTCGTCTCAGGTATCGGCTGTTCCGGCCGCTTCCCCCATTACATGAACAGCTACGGCTTTCACGGCCTCCACGGGCGGGCTCTCCCGGTGGCCGAAGGGATCAAGATCAGGCGACCCGACCTGCATGTTTTCGTCAACACCGGGGACGGCGACTGCTGCAGCATCGGCACCGCCCACTGGATTCACGCCATTCGATACAACATGGACATGACGGTGGTCATGCACGACAACCACACGTACGGCCTCACCAAGCATCAGGTCTCCCCCACGTCGCCCACGGGTCTGATGACCAACACCACCCCCTACGGTGCACCTCTCACGCCGCTCGATCCATTGAGCGTCACACTCGCGGCAACCAACGTCTCATTCGTTGCCCAGGTCGTGGATTGGATCCCCGAGATCCTCTACCAGACCGTCTCGCTCGCCTTCCATCACAGAGGTTTCTCCTACATCCAGGTGCTCCAGCGGTGCCCGGAATACCTCCCCGACTTCTTCGATCCCTGGATGCAGCATCCGGAACGAATTGTCCTGCTGACTCACCCCGACGGCATTCAGCCGACCGCCTCCCTCAGCCGCACCTACCCCAATCGACAGGAGCACGATCCCCGCGACCTACTGCGCGCCAGGGAAATCGCCGCCGGGAACGACAACATCCCGGTGGGCATCTTCTACCGGAACAGCCAAGTGCCTCGCTACGAGGACTTGCGCAAGGCCGACCGGCTCTACACGCCCGACGAGATCAAAAAGAGTTTCGAAGAAGAGCTTGACCGGTTCACCATCTGGCCGGCAGAGGAGCACGAGCATGCAGTCTCGTGAGCTCCTTCGCTTCTATCTGACCGGCGAGCGGCCAACCGGCGCCGAGAGCGACCTGGAGGGGATGCGACCGGCCCTGTTGGCCCCTTTCCGGGACCTCTCGAGCCTGCGCTACGACTACCCGCTGTTACTCAGGGAAGGAGACGACTCCCTGACGGTCACGCTGTCGGACCTCTTCGACGACATCCTCAAACAGGTAGCTCCCCCCGGTCCTGCCGGTGAGCGCCTCCGACGCCACATACTCCGCCTGGAGCAGCGGATACGCAGCCGGGTGGCGGCCGGCGAGTCCGACACGCTGTCGCAGCTGTGGAGGACGGCCGCTCAGGATTTGATCGGCGAAAGCAACAAAGAGGAGGCCAAGCTCCTGAAAGAGAGCCTGGACAAGGCCCGGGCCGCGCTAGCAGTGGACGGCCAAGTAGTCGACTGCGACGAGCGGCTCGCTCTGACGTTCGTGGAGCACGCCTGGCTGGCGTTTTCCCAGCGACAGGCCGAGAAGGTGCGACAAGAGATCGACACGCTCATGCTGCGGCTGTCGAACATCCTGAAAGCCGATACTGCCCGATCCCGGTCGGGATTGGCAGCTGACAAGCTCGCAGAGTCCGTGGGGGCGAGCTATCGCCGGCATTTCGACTTCGATGCCTGGTCCCGCCTGATTACCGGGCGGGGAACGGGAGCACTCGGGCCGCACCGGCACCGGCGCATCGAGACCATCCTCGCGGTTCTGGACACGCAGCGGTTCTTTCCGGGTGGCAAGAAGAAACCGTACGCATTCCGGTTCGAGAGCTGCGCGAACGCGGCTGCGACCTTCCGCAAACGCGTTCCCGAAATGCTGGAGCTGGTCAAGGCCATGACGGTCGCCCGGTTGGAAATCGACAACCGCTACCGCGAGGACCGGCACGATGCCTACTTCCAGAACTTCGACGAGAGCTCGCCGACGCCTGAAGATCTGGTCGGTTTCCCCACCTACCTCGTGTGCCTGCGGGGGGAAGAACTGACCGACACCGAGGCCGCCCAGCTGATCGAAATCCTCGGTTCCAGCCTGCCGATCAAGGTGTTGGTGGAAAGCGACGACGTCCTCGGCACCTCACCGATCGGTGACGTGCGCTGGTCTAGGGGAATGGTTGGTGGGCAGCTCGGCAACCTGGCCTTGGGTCTGGGCGAAGCGTTCGTGATGCAGTCCACCACTTCCGGCTTGGCGAGAATGGAGCAGGCAGTGGTTGCCGGCCTCTCACACCCGGGTCCCAGCCTCTTCAACGTCTTCAGCGGCGCAACGAGGCATGGCAGTGAACTGCCGCCCTATCTCAGCTCGGCTGCCGCCATGCAGTCGCGGGCCTTCCCGCTCTTCACCTACGACCCAGGGGCCGGAGACGATTGGGTCGAGCGCTTTCGGGTCGACGGCAATCCGCATGAAGAGGACGACTGGCCGGTCGAGGAACTGTCTTATGAAGACGAGAACTTGCGGCGGATCACCGAGGAGGCCAGATTCACGTTGGTGGACTTCGCGGCGTGCGATGCCCGTCATGCGCATCACTTCCTGCCTGTGCCCCGTAGCTCCTGGAGCGACGATATGGCGCCGGCTTGGCTGTTCCTCGATGGAGAAGCTCCGCCGGGAAAGGTGCCTTACGTCCTCGTGGCGACAGTCGACAACGAACTGCAGCGGCTGGTGGTCGATAGCGAGCTAATCGAGGCCGGACGTCGGTGCCGACGACGGTGGCGCAGCTTGCAGGAGCTGGGAGGAATTCACAACTCACACGCCCTCCGCCTGCTGGAGTCGGAGCGGGCCCGGTGGGAGGACGAGAAGGCGCAGGAGCTGAAAGAACTCGCCGCCACCGGCACCGCCACCGCGGTGATCAAGACCGAACGCCAGGTCGAGGATCTCCAGCCGTCGCCGAGGGTTGAGGACGAGCCTGCGGCGATGGAGGAGGACCTGCCTCGGACAGATGAGCCCTACATCGAAACCGAGCGCTGCACGACGTGCGACGAATGTACCGCTCTCAACTCGAGAATGTTCGCTTACGACGACAACAAGCAGGCATCCATCGCCGACCTCACCGCCGGCACCTACCGGGAGATGGTGGAGGCAGCCGAAGCCTGCCAAGTGGCAATCATTCATCCCGGGAAGCCGTGGAACCCCGACGAGCCTGATCTGCCGCAGTTGATCGAACGGGCCGCCGCCTTCAACTAGCTGGCAGCGGTGGAGTGTGTCTCGTTGTCGCGCTGCCTACCCGTTACCTAGTTCGGGCCGGCTGTGGTCCTCCAGGGAGCGGGACAAGTGGCGCCGATTGCCGGCTATGTCCGGGACCCGGTGTCACGGCTCCGGCTACAGCCCCGACGGCCATGGACTTCGCGGACAGTCTCAGAGCGCTTTCTGTAGGCTGAGGTCGGCGGCAGGGTCCGCTGAGTGGTCTGACCTGACGGCCCGGCTGCACCGACCCCGGTGAGCTGATGTCAATGGATGGGCTTTATGGTGAAACAGGAGCATCTCGACGCGCTAATGGGTGGTCGGCTCAGTTGGGCGGATTGGCGGAGCGCTAACACCGGGGCTAAGCCGGATTTGTCCTACATTGACCTGAGTCGAAGGGACTTGTCCGGATATGACCTTCATGAGGCGGACTTGCGCGTGACGAACCTCGCGAACACGAACCTGTCGGATTGTGATCTCCGCGAAGCGAAGCTTCTGTGGGCGAATCTCGAGGGTGCGACGCTAGATAGCACCAACTTCGGGGATGCGCTGCTATATGAGGCCGACTTGCCCGACCAAGACCTCACGTCAGCGATGCTCGACGACGCGGTACTTGAAAACGCGAATCTGGCCAGGGCCACCTTCAAGGGCAGTGAGTTGACTGGGACTGAGTTTGTTAACGCGAACCTCGAGGCCGCAGAGTTCTCTGATGCGGTGCTCACGTCAGTCAATTTCTCGCGTGCCAACCTGACTCGTACCGACTTCACCAACACAGATCTGAGGGGCTGCACCCTCGATCGGGCGACGCTGATAGAGACGGTGTTCAGACGCGCCAATCTGTCCGAGTGCACGGTGTACGGCGTGTCGGCGTGGGATGTCGATTTGGAGGCCGCTGATCAGAGCGGGCTTATTCTTTCATCTCCTAGCAGTCCGGGTTTGCTGGCTGTGGACAACCTTGAGGTAGCGCAGTTCGTCTACTTGCTGCTCCACAACGAGAAGATCAGAGACGTGATCGACACCATCGGTGAGAAGGGTGTGTTGATTCTCGGCCGGTTCGGTGATCGCAAGCAACTGCTTGACAAGCTGCGTATCCGTTTACGCGAACTCGGGTTCGCGCCGATGGTGTTCGACTTCCAGAAGCCTGAGTCGAAGGACTTCACCGAGACGATCAGGACGTTGGCGGGAATGTCAGCGTTCATCGTTGCCGATATCACCAAGCCCAAGTCGGTGCCGCAGGAGGCCCAGGCAGTGGTACCCGACTACATGGTGCCGTTTGTGCCGGTGATTGAGGAAGGGGAGGAGCCGTGGGCGATGTTCCAGGATCTGTGGGTCAAGCATCGGGAGTGGGTGTTCGAGCCCTTGGAGTACGGCTCGATCGATGAGCTAGTCCCAAAACTGGGCACAGCAGTGGTGGAGCCAGCCTTGCAGCGGCGTAAGGCGTTGTTGGCTCGGCGGGCAGAGGAGATGGGGAAGCGATCGTTGGACGACTACGCCGCGGATGCTGAGTTGACCGATGGGTGATCAGCGCGCAGGCTGAAAGCCTCAAACAGGGTACTGACGAATGGAACGGCGGGCGGGATGAAACCCAGGACTACCAATCTCCGAACCAAGCCGATGCCGTCTACCAGTGAACGGGCACAAGCCACTGGTCGCCCACCCACAATGTCGCCCATTTGTCATTGAGCACCATTTACGATGGCGTCCACGAGAGCCTGCTCATCATCGGAGATCCCTTGTTCATAAGGGATCTCTAGGGTGGGCGCTGCTGGGATTGAACCAGCGTCCTCTGCCGTGTGAAGGCAAATTGTTGCCTAGTTGTGATAACCGGGGACGTTGTCACTGGCGGGATGGTGTGGTGGGTTGAGCCCTCCAAGCGAGACTGTGGGTTGTCGAAAACTCACGTCTCACAAGGAGGGCTCGTGTCTCACGCTAGATCCCAGCATCCGAATTCGCCGCTCACAACGGCGGGTCGACGTCGAATGGTGGCCTGTGTCTTGGACCGCCGACGCCCTGACCAGCGCAACGCTGACGGACGGAGGGACTCGTGGTCGACTTCAACGACGCCATCATCGTCAACAACATGGGCACCGCCACCGGCATGGTCCAGTTCAACGCCGAATTGCACCGCAACGTGTTCCTGCACCCGGAGGTGAACAGCGTCGAGTTCCACCTCAACGGTGACTGCGAAGCCTGGTCGGCGCTTTTCGAGTCCGACGGCTGCCGCGTCAAGTCCCGGGCGGACTGGGAACAAGACCTGGCCGAATGGGATCCACAGCGCAATTAAAGATCCCGGTCTCCAGCATCCCAATGACAGGAACCGTCAGTACCACGACTTCCGTCCAACACGCGAGAGGAGTCACCATGTCATCGAGCCTCATTCTCCTGTTACTCGGATCAGCCCTGCTCGCCGGCGGCACCGTCTCGTTTGGCGAGAGCACCGCCGTCGGCATCCGCACCGTGTCGGCGGCCGCGCTTGCCGCTGGATACCTCATGTTCCTGATCGGGCTGGTCAACGCGCTTTCCGGAACCATGTGAAAGGACCGCCCCTATGAAAGACCTCTCAACCAGCCAAGGACGAAACCGCTTCCTGCTGCTGGCTTCATCGATCATGCTGCTGGTCGCTGTGGCCGGCTGCGGAGAAGGCGATACCGCGACCGGCAACCCTCTGGAAGGGTCGCGATGGGAAATGACCTTCGTGCGGGAGGGCACCGACCTGGTAGCAGCGAACCCGACCACCATCGCCACCGCGGTCTTCTCAAACGGACAGGCATTCGGATCCGCCGGATGCAACCTCTACCAGGCCCCCTACTCAATCAACTCCGACTCGATCACCTTCGGTGACCTGGCCCAGACCGGCTCGGCCTGCCACCCCGACCACGTTCGGCAGGGTGACGCGTTCATCCAGGCCATGCGGACTGCGACGCGCTTCGTCCTCACGGCGGAGCACCTGGAGTTGACCGATGCCTCCGGCGCCGCCCAGGTCGTGTTCCGTCCCGCCGCCGAACTCCCCCTCACGGGGGTGGACTGGCAGCTGGTGTGGTACGGCGAGGGAACCGCTCCACTCGACGGCACACAGATCAATCTGTTGTTCCGGGATGACGGAACTCTGACCGGTACCGCCGGATGCAACAGCTACTTCGCCGACTACGCGATCGATGGTGACCAGTTAATCATCGGAGGTATCGGCTCCACCGAGATGGCCTGCATGGTCCCCGATGGGGTGATGACCCAGGAGGTCGACTACCTCACCGTCCTGATTCGGGTGACGTCCTTCACCACGACCCTCACCGGTCTCGAGCTCCTCGACCCCGACGGAGACCCGGTCGCCGAATACCGCTTCGGTGGCCGGGTCCGCAACGACGGTTCCGGCCCGGGCGACGGCGACCACGACCGCGAGGAAGCGGCTTTTATCGGCCTGACCCAGGACGCCGCCGTCCAGTTGGCAGTTGATCAAGGCCGCCTGTGGCGCATCAGCCGCCAGGACGATGAGTTCTTCGGCCTCGACGCCCAGCTCGTCATCGGTCGCGTCACGTTTGAAATCGACAATGGGGACGTCACATCGGCCTCCATCGAACGGGACACTCCCCCGGACCCGGGCAACGACATCGTCGAGGACTCCGCTCGAGCGAACCTCATCGCCGGCGCGGTGAAACGGCTTGTCATCGTTGACAACGGCTTCGGCGGAGCCGATGTCTTCGATGACATTCGCATCGCCACCGTGATCGGAGGCGACCCCGGCCAGCCGCTCCAGGCTCTCGATCTCGAGATGATCGCCGGGGCAGTCTCGGAGTTTGGCACCGTGCATTACATCGACGACGCCGACGCCCAAATCAACGCCCTCTTCGACGAATCACCCGATGGCGTAGCCGTCATCAGTGTCGAAGGCGTCCTCGTCCTCGACGATCGCGCCGAGGTAGAGATGCGACTCTGGTGTGGGTCACTGTGTGGCGTGTTCCTGACCTACGAAGCCGAACTGGAAAACGGGGAATGGAACATCATCGGAACCACCGGACCGATCGCCATGTCATGACCCGCCCGGAGCGACACGGATTGAACCAGTGTCCTCTGCCGTGTAAAGGCAACACGGGCATTCTGGAGGAAGCCCATGATTACTGGGTTTCCGAGGGATTCCCCTTTTCCTGACTGGCGTTCTCGCTCCGGTTGGTTCCGGTTGTTTCCGAATCTTTCTGGTTGTCGCGTTGCCTATTTGTTGCCTAATTCGGCCGGCTGTGAGTCTTCCAGATAACGGGACGGGTAGCGCCGATTGAGGCTCGTATGTTTGTCAAGGGGGTTTGTGGTTTGTTTGGTTGGGCGCGTTGAGTTGGCCGGGTGGATGGTCCCGGTTTTGGTTCCGGGGTGGCGTGGGTGGACACGACAGGGAAGAGCCACCCGTTTCGGGGGCACGCTCGTTGGAAGTCACACCCTGACCAGTCCGGTTATGTGTGGTGTCGGGGTCGACAGGTCATTCTTTGCACAAACACCTGGTGGTGTGAGCCGGTTTGATCGGGTCAGACCCCGACCGGTTAGTGAGACCGCGGTGAGTCCGGTGAACTTGGCCCGAATCTCCGGCGAAGCGGTGAACACCAGGTGGCGCAGCTGGTTGAGCGTCTCAATCCGAGTGTCGACGGCGGAACGACGAGCGATCATCAACACTCGAATCGCTTCCACGTTGCCATCCCGGCTCTTGGGTGACCCGGTAGCGGTTCCCGACAAGGCCGCTCGAGCCGCCGCCACCACATCGACCGGATCAGATTTGCCTTGCCGATGTCGGGCTTGGCGGTTGGGACGATCAACCTCTACGACACTGATGCCGGCCCGGGTCAGATAGCGGGCGAGGCCGACACCATAAGAGCCGGTGCCTTCCACTCCCACCAGAGTGAGCTCACCTTGTGACCGCAACCAACCCAACAACCGGCGATACCCGGCTCGGGTGGTCGGGAACGCTTCGACGCCCAACACCCCACCCACGTGGTTCACGGCCGCAGCCACATGCACATCAACATGAGTGTCAACACCACCAATCACCGCCTCGGGGTTGGTTCCTACGATGGTCATTGCCATCCCTCCTTCACTAGAC
>JBFIPU010000040.1:0-22643 GCA_041609995.1 Acidimicrobiia bacterium | reverse complement strand
GGATCCGATCGGTTGACGATCGGGTTGACTGTCGGGGGCTGGTTGGGGGCGACTGTGACGGTGAACGCGGCAACCGTCTGCTGACCGGCCGAGTCGGTGGCAGTCACCGTGACCGTGACGGGCGCCGAGGATGCGGGGGCGTTGCCGCCGAACGTGATGGTCCCGGTGCCCGGATTCGTCACCGTCAGCCAGGGCGCCAGCGGGGATTTGGTGACGGCGGCCGTGACCCCCGGTTGGTCGTCGCTGTACGTTGCCGTCTGGTTGATAGCACCCCCGCCGACCACCGCGAACGACGCCGGGACCACCACCGTGGGCTTGGTGTCGATCGTCCACAAGAACGTGCCGCTGTCGAACAGCTGCGGGACGCCGTTGTCGAGGACGGTGACGGTCACGGTGTAGGGGCCGACGGCGGCCGGGCCGATGGCGCCGCTGATGACGCCATCGGGTGACATCACCAGGCCTGGCGGCAAGCCGACCGCCTCGAATGCGAGCACATCGCCGACGTCGGGGTCCGTGGCGGTGACGATCTTCGGGGTGATGGGGCCGACGGGGGTGAGCTGGGGTAACAGGGCGGCCAAAACGGGCGGCTCGTTGACCTGATTCACCGTGATGGCATACTCCCGTACGTTGCTCAAGGCTCCCAGCGGGTCGGTGGCCCGGATCCGTAAAAAGTAGCCGCCGACGGGCTGAGTCTCGAAGTCGAGCGGGGTCAGCGTCGAAATCACGCCGGAAGTGGTGCCGACCGTGAACGCCGAGCCGCCGTTTCCTCCGATGATGGCATAGGTGAAGCTGCTGTCGTCGGGGTCGACGGCGGTGACGGTGGCCACGGTGGTGCCGGTTGGCTCATTCTCGTCCACCGAGAACGGTCCCAGGGCCGGCAGCGTCGGCGAGGCGTTGCCGACGCCGGCGAGGGAGATCACCAATGGTGAGCCGTCGCCGCTGTGGGCCACGTTCAACGTGCCCGTTTGCTCACCGGTCGTGGTGGGGGCATAGACGACTGTCACGTCGACCGTCCGGCCGGGGGCCACCACTGCAAACGGGCTAGAGGCGGTGAACGCGCCGGCGGCCGAGCCGCCGATGGTTGAACCCCGCAATTCGATGGACCTGATGGAGCTGTTGTTGCGCAGCGTGATGGTTTGGCTGGCCGAGCCGCCGGCTGCGATCTTTCCGAAGTTGAGGCTCGACGGGGTCGAACCCAGCACGGCCATCTCACTCGCTTTCACGACTTCGATCCCCTGCACGGTGGCGTTGTCCACGATCGAGGTGAAGTTGATGTCCAGGTTGCCATCGGCCACCGTGACGACCGTCGGCATCATCATGCCGATGTCCCGTCCTCCCGCCATGGCGAAGATGTCGATGCCGTTGCGTGCGATCCCCTCGACTTGGACATTGAACCGCCTCGCCCCGGCGGTGCTGTGGAACCGCTCGGCCATGTAGAGGCGCACCTCGTAGGTACCGTTGTCAACCGCCAGGTCCCACTGCATGTCGGTGCCGAACTGCTCGGTGAGGAACAAGGCCTGGGGCGTGCCCAGGGGCAAGCTGGGCGACCCGACGTCGACCGTCCCGGCGGTGCCGACGGAGCCCGTGATACCGGTCGCCAGGTTGCGTCCGTCGGCCCATGGGAGGGTTCCCCCCAACGGCGGTCCACCGGCGTTGATGCGCCGCACGATCACGTCGCTCCCCCGGCCGCGCAGCGGCACGGAGACGGTGCCGCCGCTGTTCTCGATGTTCAATGTGGCGAACGCATCGGCCTCGGACTGGGGCGTGAACGTGACCGCGATCGTGGCCGTCACCCCGGGTGGCAACGAGGCGGGCGGTGTGCCGACGACGCGATAGGGACCAACCGTCCCCGACAGGTTCACATCGCTGATCGAAACCGCCGGATCGCCGGTCGTACCGAGGTTGACCAGTGTGACCTCGGCCCGGGCGGTCCCTCCGGTTGCCACCGTCCCGAAGTCGATCGAGGCGGGTACGGCCCCCAGCTTCCCGGGCTGTGGGATCCGCACGATCTCGATGGCGTTGACCAGGGGCGGTTCCCGGCCGGCGGCGGGAAAGAAGTCGATGTCGACGATGCCGTCGGCCTGCACCGTGAAACTGCGCGAGGTCGCGCGGTTGCGGCCCCCGGCGGCCGCCGCGACGTCGAAGTTGCTCAGCACCACCGAGTCCTCGATGCTCACATCGAAAACCCGGGAGCCGGCACCCGGAAAGGTCTCGGCGAAGAACAGGTTGACCGTGTATCGACCTGGCGTCACCGGGAACTCCCACTCCATTGCACCGAACCGGTACGTGTCGAACAGCTCGGCCGGCACTGGAGATCCCGAAACGAATCCGGGAGTGGAGAAGGCGGACGAAAAGCCGCCGACATAGGGACTGCGCGGATCGTCGGCCAGCCATCCGTCGACCGAATCGGGCCCACCGGCGTTGACCCGGTAGATGCCTTCCGCCGTCACCTCGGCCACCGCCGGGGAACCGGTACCCGAATGGCGGATCAGCATCGTGGCCGACACCGGGCCCAGGCGATCTGGCGTCACCATGATGTCGGCCGTGAAACGTCCTCCCGGCCTCACCCGAAGGTCACTCGTGGCCACGGCCGAGAACAGGTCGGCATCGGGACCGACGAACTTGACCTCCTTGACCGTGACGTCCGGATCATCGAACGCCCCGAGGAACGAGGCTCCGACCGACCGGGTACTGGCGACATCGATGCCCGCCCACCCGAAGTCGAGGCTGTCCGAGTCGAGGGAAAGGCTCGAGGCGACCGGCTGGTGGTGGCCGGCTACCGGCAACCAGGCCGGGTTGCCATAGCCGAAGACGGTATCCGCCGGCCCCTGCACATTCTCGTTCGACAAGTAGAACCTGCCATCCCCCGGCCGGTAGATCCCGACGGTCTGGTCGCCGTCACCATCCCAGTCACCGGCGACGATGCCGTCCGAGGGGTTGCCATAGAAGAATTCGAATTCGGCGACGCTGGACTCATTGATGTTGGTGAAGTAGGCCAGGCCCGTGGTTACGCGATAAAGGCCGACCGTGGTGGTGCCGTCGCCGTCGAAATCACCCGAGAACGGTTTGTCCCCCGGATTGCCGAAGTAGAAGGAATAGTCGGCCACTCCGGTTCCGAGTTCGTTGCGCACGAACACCTCCCCGGAGCGGTAGATGGCGAGGGTGTCGCATCCGTCACCGTCCCAGTCGCCCACCAGCGGGATGTCGCCCCCCTGGCCGTAGAAGAAGTCGCGATCGGCCACACCGAAGTCGTTGGAGTTGCGGAGGTACACGAAACCGTTGGAGGGCCGGAACATGGCCACCGTATCGACGCCGTCACAGTCCCAATCCCCCAGAAGCGGCACGTCTCCCGGATTGCCGTAGAAGAAGCGATTGGTTCCGCCGAGGGGCCCGCGCAGGTGCCATTCACCGCGGTTCGGATCGAAGAGAGCCACCTGGTCGGTCTCGACCGCCAGTGCCGGCGCCGCCATCAGCAAGAGGTAGGCGGCGACGAGGCTCGATAAGAACGCAAGGCGCTTCACTCCGCTACTTCTCCCTGTGTCATGCCATTTCGGACCCGGCGTTCGGGCCTTTCGTCTCTCCGCCGGGCAGCCGGCCATCCAAAGAGACCGGCTTCCCAGGGCATCTCTCACCGTAGGCCCAACCACCACGACCAAACCACCGGCGCCTTCGAGCTGCAGCAAACGCTAGCGCCCATCCCTGGTACCCCAACAGGGGACGCCAGACCCATTTCCGCCGGGCAGCTAGGACGCAACCACCTTGCAACAAGGGCGTCCTTCCATGAGAAGCGCTCTTCTGAAGGTGGCCGAGATTCTCAGCTCTCGAAAATTCAGCGTAGCGCAGACTCGACGATCGCTTCTTGTTCTCGAGTGTGAATTTGGAAACTGCCCGAAGCGGGGCTGGCCGACGCCTTTCGGCTCACCAGCTCGGCGTCGACGTCCAGTAACTCCAGGAATGCGGGGCGGACGTAGTCCCACGCCCCCATGTTGACCGGCTCCTCTTGCGCCCACACCAAGTGGGCATCGGGCTGGTGCCGTTTCAGCTCGGCGGCCACTTCCTCCACCGGGAACGGATAGAGCTGCTCGAGACGGACGAGAGCGAGGTCGGAGCGGTCCCGGGCAGCCAGCAGGTCGTAGTAGAGCTTGCCCGACGAGAACACGACCTTGGTGGCGTGGGAGACTTCACGGTCACCAATGACGGGCAGAAACTCCTCCTCGGTCAAAGCGGCGATCGGCGAATACGAGGCCCGCGTCCGCAGCAACGACTTGGGCGTGAAGAGGATGAGCGGTTTGCGCACCCGCCCGATGGCTTGGCGGCGCATCGAATGGAACATCGACGCCGGAACCGATGGCACGACGATGCGCATGTTCCGCTCCGCACTTCCGGTCAGGTAGCGCTCGATGCGGGCACTCGAGTGCTCCGGCCCCTGGCCCTCGAATCCGTGGGGGAGCATCATGATCAGGTTGGAGGTCTGGTTCCACTTGTCCTCGCCCGAGCTGACGAACTGGTCGACGATCACCTGGGCGCCGTTGGCGAAGTCACCGAATTGGGCCTCCCAGGCCACGAGCGTCGCCTCTGAGGCGATCGAGTATCCGTACTCGAACCCGAGCGCCGCGAACTCCGACAGCATCGAGTCCACGTATTCGACCGGAGCCTGATCGGCAGACATGCCCTCGACCGGATACCACTCTTCGCCGGTGTTGTAGTCCACGAATGCGGCGTGGCGGTGGCTGAACGTGCCCCGCTTCGAGTCCTCCCCGGCGAAGCGGACCCGATGCCCCTGCAGGGACACCGAGCCGACCGCGAACGTCTCGGCCATCGCCCAGTCGACCAGTCCCTCCGCATACAACTGATCGCGCCCTTCGAGGACCCGGGGCAGCTTGGGGTGGAGGGTGAATCCTTCCGGCACCTGGCCGGTGTGCTGGTGGATCCGGTCGAGCATGCTGCGTTCGACCCGGGTTTGGAGGTCGTCGTCGGCCGATTGGTCTTGCTTGGCCGGGAACTGGAGGCCCTCGCCGCCTCGGGATTCGGAGAGCGCCTCGGCCAGCATGGTGTTGAAATCGGTCAGAATCGCCTCGCCGGCATCCACGGTCAGCTCTCCGCGCTTGACGAGTTGCTCGAGATAGAGCTTGCGGACGCTGCGGTGCCTGTCGATCTTGCGATACATGAGCGGTTGGGTGAACGCCGGTTCATCCGATTCGTTGTGACCCAGCCTCCGGTAGCAGACAAGGTCGATGACGACGTCTTTGTGGAAGACCTGCCGGTAGGCGAAGGCCATGCCCGCCACCCGCACGGCTGCCTCGGGATCGTCCGCGTTGACGTGGAAGATCGGCGCCTGGATGGCCTTGGCGACGTCGGTGGCGTAGTGGCTGGAGCGGGCTTCCGAGGTGTCGGTGGTGAACCCGACCTGGTTGTTCACGACCACGTGGATCGTGCCGCCGGTCCGATATCCGCTCAGCTGGCTGAGGTTGAGCGTCTCGGCCACGACCCCCTGGCCGGCGAAAGCAGCGTCTCCGTGGATGAGGATCGGCAAGATCGCCTGCTCGGCTCCCGGTCCGTGCTGATCCTGGCGGGCCCGGGCCACTCCTTCCAGCACCGGGTCCACCGCCTCTAGGTGGCTGGGGTTGGCGATCACCTCGACGGACATCTCGTTGCCGTCGGGATCGACGTGCTTTCCCTCGGCTCCCAGGTGGTATTTGACATCGCCCGAGTGCTGCGAATCCACCTCGTCTTGTTCGTAGCGCCCCTCGAACTCTTTGAAAATCTGTGCGTGCGATTTCCCGATGATGTTGGCGAGCACATTCAGCCGCCCCCGGTGCGCCATGCCGATGATGGCCGACTGCATGCCCTCGGCCGTGGCGGCGTTGAGCACCTCGTCGAGGAGCGGGATCATCGTCTCGGCCCCATCGAGCCCGAATCGCTTCTGTCCGAGGTACTTGGTCTGGAGAAACTGCTCGAACGCCTCGGCGTGGTTGAGCTTCGTGATGACCCGCTTCTGCTGTTCGGGGGGTAGCGGCTCCGGCTTGCGCTCGACCCAGCGCTGGATCCACTCCTTTTCTTCCGGTTGCTGGATGTGGAGATATTCGACCCCGACCGTCCGACAGTAGGCGTCGCGCAACAGGCCCAGCACCGCACCCAGCTTCATCTGGTCCTCGCCTCCGAGACCGCCGACGGCGAACGAGCGTTCGAGGTCCCAGATCGTCAGGCCGTGGGTGATGGGGTCCAGCTCGGGGTGGATGCCGGGTGGCTTCATGCGCAGCGGGTCGAGATCGGCTATCAGGTGACCCCGGGCCCGGTACATGTTGATCAGCTGAAAGACCCGCGCCTGCTTGCTGGCCCAGGCCTCGCTCCCCCACGGCGGGTTGTCGTCGACCGCCCACACCGCCGGGACATACGGGATGGCCAGGGCAGCGAAGATCTCGTCGTAGAACCCGTCTTGGCCCAGCAGCAGCTCGTGGATGCGAGCGAGGAAGGCCCCGCTTTCCGCTCCCTGGATGACCCGATGGTCATAGGTGCTGGTGATGTTCATCACGCGGCCGACGCCGAGCCGGGCCAGCGTGCTGGGGTCGGCCGCCTCGTATTCGGGAGGGAAGCGGATGGCGCCCACGCCCACAATGACACCCTGGCCGGGCATCAACCGCGGGACCGACTGGACGGTGCCGATCGTGCCCGGGTTCGTGAGGCTCGCCGTCGTGCCGGCAAAGTCGTCGGGGGTGATGGCACCGCCGCGGACCCGGTGAACGATGTCCTCGTAGGCGAGCCAGAATCCTCGGAAATCCATGGCATCCGCCTGCTTGATATTGGGGACCAGAAGCGAGCGTTTGCCGTCCTTGCGGAGGAGGTCGATGGCGATACCCAAGTTGATGGATCCCGGTTTCACGACGTGAGGCTTGCCGTCCACCTCGGTATACGAGAAGTTCATGCTGGGCCGTTCGGTCAGCGCCCGGACGACGGCCCAGCCGATGATGTGCGTGAAGCTGACTTTGCGGCCGTCCGACAGGCGACTGAGCTGGTTGTTGATGATCCGGCGGTTGACCTCGAGGAGCTTGGCCGGAACCGACCGCACGGACGTGGCAGTCGGCACGTCGAGACTGGCTTCCATCGCCTCGACGATGCGAGCCGACGGGCCTACCAGCCGGTCGGTGCCGGCCTGAATGACGGGTGGCGGAGGCGGGGCCGGGGTAACCGGCGCGGGAGCGGTGGGGGCGGCCGGAGCAGTGGTTGCAGCAGATGCCGCCGGGGCGGTGGTCGCCGTTGCGCCCCGCCCCCCGTTTGGCAGCGGGGCCACGACCGGTTCGGGGGCTGTTCGCGGCGGTGGGTGCTCGGGTTCGTAGTCCGCAAAGAACGAGCGCCAGGCCTCAGAAACCGACATCGGGTCCTGCCGGAACCGATGGTACATGTCCTCCACCAACCACTCGTTGGACGTCCCGAACGTGACGTCAGATGATTCACCGGGTGTAGCCATGGGTCACAATGGTAACGAGGCACGCCTCGGCAAGTCGAAGATAGGCTCCGATCGACCCTGTTGGGGGACGATGGACTTCGCCGACATACTCGCCCGCCGCCGGATGGTGCGGCGCTACCAGAACCGCCCGGTCCCCGACGAGACCGTTTCCCGCATCCTCGCTCGCGGCGTGCGTCATCCCACCGCCGGCTTTTCGCAGGGCATCCATCTCGTGGCAGTGACCGGCGACCGGCGGGCGTCCATCGCAGCGGCGGCCGGCGAAGCGGCCTGGGTGGCCAAGGGCTATGAGCCCTGGCTGTCGTCCGCACCGGTTCACATCGTCATCTGTGCCGATCCCGAGGCGTACCACGCCCGATACGCCGAGCCCGACAAGCAGGGGGGCCCGTCCGACTGGCCGGTTCCTTATTGGTGGGTGGATGCGGGGGCGGCCCTGATGCTGCTGCTCCTGGCAGCCGGCGACGAAGGGCTCGACGCCGGGTTTCTGGGAGCCCATCGGCTGGTCGGTATCGATCGCGTTCTCGGACTGCCCGAACGGGTTGAGCCGGTGGGATTGGTCACGATCGGCTTTGGCGTCGATGATCCGGTGGTCGGATCGCGATCGCGTCCCCGACGCGATATCGTGCACCGGGAACACTGGTAGGTTTGCCGCCTCCATGGCGACCACCCACCTCCAGCTGCGCGATCTCCACAAGGCCTACGGGCCGGTCGACGCGCTGGCGGGCTGCTCTTTCGACGTGCCCCGAGGATCCATGTTTGGCTTCCTCGGTCCCAACGGCGCCGGCAAG
This sequence comes from Acidimicrobiia bacterium, assembly GCA_041609995.1. Taxonomy (GTDB): domain Bacteria; phylum Actinomycetota; class Acidimicrobiia; order Spongiisociales; family SHLN01; genus JABDOU01. Next base: position 14,393 of record JBFIPU010000040.1, on the reverse strand, counting down.
ACGACTGCGATGCGAGTCATATTCGGCCTCGTCCAACCGGACGCCGGGGAAGTCCGCTACCTGGGCAACCCGATCCAGCTCGACGACCGCCTCCGGTTCGGCTACATGCCGGAACAACGCGGGCTGTACACGAGGATGGGAGTCCTCAACCAGCTCGTGTACTTCGGCCGCCTGCACGGTATGACGAGAGAGGCGGCCACCGAATCGGCCATGGGCTGGCTCGACAGGCTCGGCCTGGCCGACCGGGCGGGCGACAAACTCGAAGCGCTCTCGCATGGGAACCAGCAGCGGATTCAGCTGGTAGCTGCCCTGGTGCACGGCCCGGAGCTCATGATCCTGGACGAGCCCTTCTCCGGGCTCGACCCGATCGGCGTCCAGGACCTGGGCGAAGCGCTGCTCGAACAGGTGCGCGAGCGCAATGCCACGGTGTTGTTCTCGAGCCACCAACTCGATCTCGTCGAAGACCTGTGCGACGAGGTGGCCGTCATCCACGAGGGCCGTATCGTGCTCGACGGTTCGCTCGCACACCTACGGGCGACATCACCCATTCGCATGTTCGAGGTGGAGACCACCGCATCCGATTCCGACTGGATTCCGGAGGAATGGCGAGACCTCGTCACCAACCGGGTTCGGGGCCGGGTCCGGTTGCAGTTTCCGGTCGGCGACGGCATCGACCCGGATGCAATGCTGGACCGGGTGCGAGAACGGGCCGAGGTGGTGGCCTTCGGCTTCGAGCCGCCCAGCCTGTCGGAGCTCTTCCTGAGCACGATCGAGTCGGCCGACGCTGAGGGACAGCTGTGAATCGGGCTGCCGCCGTCCGGCTGGTGCTCGTTCGGGAGCTGAGCGAACAGCTCCGGTCCCGAGCGTTCCAGATCTCCACCGCAGTCTTCGTGCTCGGCATTCTGGCCGGCATGATCATCCCGGCGATCCTCGGCGAGGAAACCGAAATCGTGCCGGTGGCCGTCACCGGTGCCGGTAGCACGGAAATCATGCTGCAGCTGGCCGTCGTCTCGAGCGACGAAGTGGCGATCGGCTCACAGCTGCTGCGCTCTGACGTCGAGTTCGCGCCGATGGCGGTGGCGGATCGGGAGACGGCGGTGGCCCTGGTGTCCTCCGGTGAGGCGCAGCTCGCGATCGTGGACGGCCGGGAGATCATCTCCGAGTCCCAGCCGGGCTCCACCGGAGACATGGTCACCCAGATCCTTTACAGCTACGAGGTCGGCAAACGGTTCAACGACGCCGGCATTTCTCCTCTCGAACTGCAGCTGATCGCCGATGTCGAGCCGCCCCGCGTCACCGTTCTCAACGAGGAGGCGGGGGTCTCCAATGCCATTCTGAGCTACATCTCCAGCATGCTGCTCTACGTGGCGATCCTCACCTACGGGTTGTCAGTGGCGATGTCGGTCGTCAACGAGAAGAGCAGCCGGGTCGTAGAGATCGTGTTGTCCACGATCCGGCCGGTCGATCTCCTGGCCGGCAAGGTCCTCGGAATCGGGCTGACGGGCCTCATCCAGATCGGTGTCATCATCGTGGCAGCCCTGGTCGCCAACATCTTCACCGACAATCTGCCGCTGCCCGAAACCGGAGGGCTGGCACCGGTGCTCACCGTCACCGTGTGGTTCCTGCTCGGATATGTCTTCTACGCGTCGGTGTATGCGGTGATCGGGTCCTCGATCTCGAAGGTCGAGGACCTCCAGGGGGTCGCCTTCCCGGTCATGATCCCGATCCTCGTCGGGTTCTTCATCTCGTTCACCGCACTGGACGGCAAGGAAACCCTGGCGTTGGAGATCGCCAGTTTCATTCCGTTCACGGCTCCCATCACCATGCCACCCAGGATGCTTCTCGGCTTCGCCGCCGCATGGGAGGTGGCGCTCAGCCTGGCATTACAGCTGATTGGGGTTTGGCTGGTTCTCCGGCTGGCCGCCCGTGTCTTTGGAGGCGGCCTGCTCAAGGACCGCGTGCGGCTGCGCGAGATGTTCAGCGTCTCCTAGTCTCGGGGCGCCGAACGAAAGGATCTCTGTGGGCGATGTCAAGTACACGGCCCGGATTCGGGTGGAGCGGGTACGCGGGCCCATCCGTCACGTCTGGTTGCCGACCAAGGACGAGCCGCACACGTTTGGAGTTCATTCCGACATCGCCGATCACTACGGCGTTTCCATGGATGACTTCCCGGCGGATGCGACGACCATCGACTGGGTGATCGCGGCCACAGCCGGCTGACTCACGGGAACCCTCGGGGGCGCGCTGGAGGCGCGCAAGATCAATGCAAACGGTGGCAACCTCGTATCAGATACGGTCGGCGAGGTGGAATCGGAAAATGGCGTTCTCGTGATCAAGCGGATCCACGTGACGTACCGGCTCAGTGGGATCGAAACCGACAAAGATCGGGCAACCGTCGAGCGCGTTCTGGGGTTTCACCAGGACAAATGCCCGGTCGCCCGCAGCATCGGTGGCTCCATCGACATCACGACAGAAATGACGTACGCGTAGGGCTGAACGCGTGTAGCGTCGAGACATGGCCGAGAGCCCCATGACGGCCGATGATCTCCTGGAGGAAGCGCGCCGGTCCATCGAACGGTTGACGCCCGAAGAGGCGCTGGCAGCGACGCGCACGGGAGCCGTGCTGGTCGACACGCGGACGGTGCACGACCGCCAGAACGAAGGGATCGTTCCGGGCTCGGTTGCCATTGCCAACAGCGTGCTCGAGTGGCGCGCAGACCCATTCGGCGACGCCGCTGATGAACGATTGGTGACCGGCGCTCAGCTCGTCGTCATGTGCAACGACGGCTATTCGTCGAGCTTCAAGGCATACCACCTCGCCCGCATGGGGCATCGAAACCCGGCCGATGTCATCGGTGGATTCCGGGCGTGGAAAGCGGCCGGGTTGCCCGTGGCCGAGTTGATCGACTACTGAGCCCGCTTCGGCCTTGTCCAGCCTTTCACTGGCCCACCAGCCCGCGACCATACGCGCGCCCAATCGGTGGTCAGTCGATGCTCAGTAGAGGGTGTACTCGCCGTCGATCAACCGATCCTGAATGCCTCTCCAATCGGCCAAAGCATCTTGGGCAATGTCGATGAGGTCGTTTTCGCTCGCCTCACCCGCATACTCGATGTGGGCCGCCAGCGGCTGGGTCACCGGGCTTCCGATTTGCGACAGCAAGCGCACGGTGGCCTCTGTCGCGCCGGTGTCCTCGACGACCCGGCCGGCGATATCCCATGCTGCCGCGTGGTAGGTCTTGCCGACATGGGCGGCGGGGTTCTTTCCGCACGCCGCCTCCAGGCTCATGGCTCGATACGGGGTGATCAGGCCTCCAAATCGGTTCCCCCGACCGACCTGCCCGTCGTCGCCCTGTTCGGCACTGGTCCCGGTCAGTGACAAGTAGGGGGTGTCGTCGTTGTCGGCCTTGTTGACCGAGATCTCGGCATCGCCCACCAGGTGCTCGGCGACCTTCTTGGCCTCGTCGGCGATCGCCACCACCGCCTCCTTGTAATCAGCCGGGCCTTCTACCTGGTCGGCCATGACGGGAGCGGCAATGGTGATCTCGAACCCATCGCTGCGGGCACCCATCACTTTGACATCACGTCCCACCGGCACCTGGGATCGAAACGCCTTCCCGTTGAGGTGTGACTCGGTCTCGAACACCAGCTCCTCGAGGGGAGAGCGAGGCAGGGAGACCGCTGCAAACGAGGTGTCGTTCGCCAGCGGCACATCCTCGAGGCCCCGGCCCGAGACAACAGCCGAGAGGTCGACCGAAGAGGGGCTCAGCCACACGTCGACATCGAACGACTCGGTGAGGTCGGCGTCGGGCAACAGCTCCTGCAGCTTGGTGGTCACGACCCCGATCAGCTCATGCCGATCAGGCGTCCAGCGGGTGAGGTCGGCCTTGCCGACGACGATCAGCCGGGCCTTCGTCTCTACCACTCCACCGCCGTATCCGATGTCGACCGAGCCGGCGGCCAGGATCGCTTTGTCGACGTTGAACGCTTCGACGGTCCCGAGCCGGGCCAGATAGCCGCGCGCGAGATACCGGCAGAGCTCCTCGGCGACCGCGTCGCAGATCGTATCGGGATGACCCAGGCCTTTGCGCTCGACGAATTCGACCGGTGGCGCAAACGGCGGGCGAGCCGTCGTGAAATAGATCATGCCTGCGAGGTTAGACAGCGCGCCCGCCAAGCGGCACGCGCCGGTCGGGTCCCAGACAAACGCAACCCCGGCACGAGTGCCGGGGCCGCGTTGGTGGTGGGTTGGGACACGAATACTATCGAATAACTGGGTCCCGCCAACTGCCTCCGGCGATTTCAGGACGCTCCCCATTGCGCAGTGACCACGATGCGCGTTTACTGATGAACGGGCTAACTGGGCGGTGCCAAAATGCAAGTCGACTCGATCACACTGCACGACGTCGACCTGACGCGCTCCGACGGCGGCCGAGGGCGGGCCCTTGTCATCCAGGTCACGAGTGAGGGGCACCACGGATGGGCGGAAGCGGCCGTGGGCGCCACCCCGTGGGACGCCCGAGAATTCGTAGATAGTGCATGGATTTTCGCCGAACGTTTTGCCGCCCCACAGCTGCTGCGGGCGCCACTGATCCACCCCACCGGGATCGGCCTGCGCCTCGAGCAGTTGCACGGCCACCCGCGCACGAAAATGGCTCTCGAGATGGCGGTGTGGGATCTCTATGCCCGCTCGTGCGACTCGCACGTACTCGACGCTCTCGGGGGCGGACGGGAAAACCTCACGTTCCGTGCCAAAATAAGAATTCCAAATACTTTGGAAGAACTGCTCGAATCGGCCGCGGACAAGGTGAATCAGGGCGCCGATGTGCTGCAGGTGGTCATCTCACCGGGGTGGGAGGTCGAACCGATCAGCGAGCTGCGGGCGCATTTCCCGGATGCGCGGATCATGGCGGATGCCAGTGGTTCGTTCCATCCAACCGAGACCGCGGTGTTCCGACAGCTCGTCCCACTCGACGTCGAAGGGATCATCGATCCTTTCGACGAAGCCGACCTGGACGCCACGATCGAGCTGACCAGAAGTGCCGGGTCGGCCGTCTGGGGTCGGGCGGCCGGATGGCGCCAGGTCGACCGAGCCGTGCGATCCCACCTGGCAGGGGTCGTCCTCGATGCCGACTCGTTCGGCGGCGTCGGCCCGCTTCTCGACGTCACCGCCTATTGCTTGGAACATCACTTGGAAACATTGGTCGACACCCGGGGCTCGACGCTGTTGTCTGCCGGCCAGGCCGCGTTGCTGGCGGCCGCCACCGGAAGTGAGCCCGGTCCCCTCGCCCACTTCTTCGGGAGGTGGGGTCGCGACATCGTCAAGCCCGGCTGGTTGCCGAGCCGGGCCGGTCTCGATGTGCCGGCCGGAATCGGCAATGGCCTCACCGTGGACCGCGCCTATCTCAACCGGCAAGCCCGTCGATCGGAGACCATCGGCCCCTGATCTCGGCCGGGCGGGTGCCGGCCTGCTTCATTGGCTAACGTCTCTCGCATGCGATTCACGAGAGTGTCGGTGCTCGTTCTCTTCCTCGTGCTGGTCCTGCCATCGGGCGTCACAGCTCAGGTACCAGATCAGCCGAGCGGATACCTGACGGATGCGGCCGGCATCGTCGACGACGATGCGGCGGTCGAGCAAGCAATCGCACGGGTCGTGGATGGCACCGGCAGCCAAATCGCGGTCGTCACGACCACCACCACCGAGGACATGTCGTCGCAAGCCTTTGCGCGAGACATCGGGGAACGCTGGCAAGTGGGCGGTACGACCGAAGCGACTTCGGGCCAAGGCGTCATCGTTGTCATCAACCTCGCCGAGCGCGAGACGTGGGTCGAGCTGGGGAACGGCTTCGAGGATTTCCCTCGGGACCCGAGCGATATCGCCTCCGCCGGGGACGGGTTCTTTGCCGGTGGCGATTTCGACGGTGGCATCGTCGCCATCATGACGCGCCTCGAAGAGGCGCTCACCGCCTATGCCGAGGGCGAACGGAGCTCCAACGCCGGTCTCTGGGTGGGCCTTTCGGTGGCGGCCCTCGCCATCGTTGGGCTGGGAGGCGGGGCGCTCGTGGCCTGGCGTCGCAAGGAGCGCCGAGAGGTGATGGCGGCCAGAACGGAGCTGGTCGACGGAGAGTTGGAGCGCTTGCGGGTCTCGGGGGCAGAGCTTCCCACCACCGCGGAATATGGCGTTCCATTCAATGCGACCGGCCCGACCCCGGAGCTCACGGTCTTCGAGGCGGAGCGAGCCCTGGCGAAGTTCATCGCCGCCGAGCCCATCTCCCAGTCGGAGGCGACGGCCCTGTGGGCGGGTGGCCTCATCGACGTCCTGGATGTCGCCCGGCTGGAGGCCGAGACCGAGGTGCCACTGGAGCTGGCAGCTTCCGGGGAAGGCCAGCTGACGGACGAGGGCGTCCAGGCCGTGGCCCGCGCTGCCCTCGATGTGCCGGTAGGTGACGAGGAAGTGTTCTCGGTGCGCCTGCAGGAACTGCGGGTGTTGGTCGACAGCCAGCGTCCCTACCGTGTGGCGGAGGCGCGCAACCAGGTCGGACAGCAAATCATCCAACAACTGCAGGAGACCCCGGTCGGAGGGGCCATCATCACAGACCGGGGAGAACGCTTCGTCAAGGCCGTGCCGACGTTCAAGTCCGATGCCGATCTGACCGGGGCGATCTCCGCCCTCGAAGAGGCGTATGCCACTGCCGACGACAAGGTGCGCCGCCTCGAGGCGTTGTACGAGCGCCTACCGGCCACCCCCGCCCGCCCGGCGGTTGCAGCCGCCCTCGCCGATCTGCAGGACGACACAGATCGATCAGCCGAGGCGTACGAGCGGGTCCGGAGCGACCTCGACCACCTCGGAGCCGCCCTCAAGCGCGACGGCATCGACCTCGATGCCCTGGCGGCATTACTGCTACTCAACCACGACGAAACTGACGTCGCCGACTTCGTGGCCGCCTACCGAAAGAACCGCGCCAACGGGCTCGACCCCAACCAATCGTCAGAATACGCCATCGCCGGGCTCAGCTCCCAGCGCCAGATCAAGGCGATCCGCCGACATGCGGATCGACTGGGTCTGCCGATTTCCATCGCGGCGGCGATGATGCGCGCCCGCGCCAACGCCTTCGAGGTTTACGAAGAGCTCAACGCCGAGCTGGTGGCCCACGGCGTGGAGGGTGACTCCCGGCGATCGATCGCCGGGGTGCTGGCCATCTCCCTGGAGCCGGCCCAGGCCATGCGCCGGTGGCTCCAGGCCCGGAAAGCCCTGGCCGACCTTGGGCTGGAGGGAAGCTACGCAGACGTGGCCGCCGCCTTCGGCGCGAGCGATCCCCGGGGCCCCCGTGCGTTTGCGCTGGCCTACGCCGCCCAACGGCAGGCGCTGGCGCGAAGCAAAATCACCGATGCCGACCGCTTCGCCCCCGAGCTCGCCCATGCCGGGACCCGGGAGCAACAGGATTCTTGGACCGGACGTCCGATCCCGGCCGGAATCGGAGCCTTCGATCCCTTCACGGTGTTCTACTACCACTGGATACTGACCCGGGGCAATGCCGGACAGTACGGATGGGAACCGATCTACCACGACACCTCCTGGTCGGGCGACCGGGACAGCTGGTTCGGTGGATACGGCGGCGGCAGTTGGGGCGGCTCGACAGGTGGCGGTTCATCGTGGGGCGGGAGCAACTGGTCCAGCGGCAGCTTTGGGGGCTTCGGCGGGTTCGGAGGAGGCGGGTTCGGAGGAGGCGGCGGCAGCGGCTGGTGACGATCAGGCGGAGCGTTGCCTCACGACCTCGGCCAGCACGATCCCAGTCGTCACCGAGGCGTTCAAGGAATCCACAGACGATGCCCGCATCGGCACGGTGAGGGCGGCGTCCGCTGCTTCGATCAGTCCGGGGGGAAGTCCGGCGGCCTCGTTGCCGACACAGACCACAATCGACCCCGTCAGATCCAGCTCCCACGGACGCCTGCCCCCTTCCGGCACGGTGGCGATGAGTTGGGCCGACCGTTCGGCGGCGAATTGACGGAGCCCGGACTCGGATGTGAATGCCACCGGCACGGAAAACAGGGCGCCCGCCGAGTTGCGCACCACATTGGCCGAGAACACGTCGACCCGGCTGTCCACCAACAACACGCCGTCAGCCCCGAGTGCCGAGGCGGAACGCAGCATGGCACCCACGTTGCCGGGTTTTTCGACGCCGACGAGGGCGACCCACCAGCCGGCGGCCGTTGCCGGTGGCAAGCTCGTGGTCTCCCAGATCCTGGCCACCGCCAGAACGTCGGGGGGATGGGTGCGCCCCGACATCTTGGCCATGGCCGCGTCCGATACCGACGTGGCCTCCGGGAAATGGACGCCGGCCCGGGCATAGACCGCCAGTAGTTCGACACCGGCAGCCGCCGCTCGTTCCACGAGGCGGCCCCCTTCGATGACGAACCTGGACGGATCATGACGACGGCGGTTTGAACGCAACCGGGCCACGTCTTTCACCGCCGGGTTGGCGGTGCTGGAGATGTCGACCACGGAGAACTAGCGGTCCCGAACGACCCGGAGGGACGGGGCGTCAGGGGAGACGACCTCGAGCGGTGTGGGAGCAAACAGCACCCGCCGGGTGATTTCGAGGACCTTGTTGGGCACACGTTGACCCTCGGGCTTGCCGAGCTCGGGATCGAAGATCGACGGGCCCCACTGTTCCCAGGCCTCGTCGGCCGTCTGGTTCTTGATTGCCACGAGCCGGAACGCCATTTCGGTCCCTTCTTCGACCGCGGACCGGTCGAGCACCTTGCTCAGCACGGCGATGGTGTCGCCGGTACCCATGGGCGCCGCCTCGTGGCCGTCGTCGTAGCCGATCTCGGCCACCGCCGACTGGACCGTATCCCTTCCGGCCAGACCTGCTGCCCAGGCAAGCACGAGACTCGAGTGGACCTCCGGTCCGCCGAGAAGAGACTCCTCACCCTCCGGATAGAGCTGGTCGAAATGGGCCGGGTGCGTGCTTCCGAGCCACGAGGCCCACGTGACGTGCTCGTCAGTGACCGTCCGACGATTCTGGTGCAAGATCACATCACCGACGCGGTAATCCGGGGCCGGCGGCCAGGATCCCATGGCGGGGGGAAACCAGCTGCGGGCGCTGAGATCGGGAAACTCCACCGGGAGGATCTCCATCCGCGCCGCCTCGAATCCGGTCGGGCGGCGGCGCACCAGCATCGAGCGCCGGTAGTGGATCACCGGAAGTCCGTCGTCACCGACGACAGCACTTTGCAGTTCGACCACTCCCGGGTGTTCGTGTCCTTTGATGGCGACATCGAGCACCTGGGTCATGGTGCGGAGCATCATGTCCGGGTACACGGGTCGGTGGAGATACAGATCGCGAAAACCGAGGTGAGCGATCGCCTGTTCCGAGTCTGCCTCCATTCCCAGCGACATCGCCATGCCCAGCACCAGCAGTGGGTGGACCGGCAGGTCGATGTAGCCGGCCTTCTTGGCGTCGACCGCCGAGAAGTACATCGGTCGGGTCTCGTAAAAGGCGGTGGCGAAGAGCCGGCTCATCGTCCGGCTCACGGAGAACCCCCGGGGGTGGAGCCAGCTGTCGCTGACGGTGAAGTCCTCCAGAAAGCGGCCGTGCTGTGGCCGGTAGACCTGCATGGGGTGAGTGTATAGCGGGGCCGGCCCGATGCTTGGATCGAACACATGTTCGATTTAGGATGATGGGGCCCATGCGCCCTGCCACCAGCGACCAAGCGAGTTTCGATGACCTCAGCGCCCCATTGTGGGAGGTGACGTTCTGTGTATTGGACCTGGAGACGACCGGCGGCTCGGCCGCCAGCTGCGAGATCACCGAGATCGGGGCCGTCAAGTACCGCGGCGGCGAGGTCGTGGGGCGTTTCCAGACGCTGGTGAACCCGGGCTGCGAGATCCCTCCCACCATCACGGTGCTCACGGGGATCACACATGCCATGGTCATCGACGCCCCCCGGATCGAAGAGGCGCTGCCGACATTCCTCGAGTTCATCGGTGAATCCGTCATCGTCGGCCACAATGTTCGATTCGACATGTCCTTTCTGAACGCGGCCGCCGAACGCCTCGGGTACGGGCGACTCCCACAGCGAACCGTCGACACGGCGGCGCTCGCGCGCCGTCTGGTGCGGCCGGACGTGCGCAACCTCCGGCTCAGCACGCTGGCAGCCCATTTCCGCTCACCGGTGACACCCAATCACCGGGCAATGGCCGATGCCGAGGCGACTGCGCATGTGCTGTTCGGGCTGCTCGAGCAATCGGGCTCACTCGGCACAACCCACCTCGACGACCTCTTGCTGCTGTGCTCGGCGAAGGGCGGGGCCCACTACGACAAGATCCGATTGACCGAAGACCTTCCCCGCCGGCCCGGCGTGTACCTGTTTCGGGACCGCGACAGTTCAGTGATCTACGTCGGCAAGGCAAAGAACCTCCGCACCCGGGTCCGGCAGTATTTTCACGGCGACACGCGGCGGACAATCGCCTCGATGCTGCGAGACCTCGAATCGATCGAGTACCGGATCTGCCCCACAGAGCTGGAGGCCGAGATCACCGAGCTGCGGCTCATCGGCGCCCATCGGCCCCGCTACAACCGGCGAGGTCGTCCGACCAAGGCGACGCATTGGATCAAACTGACGCCCGAGGCCTTTCCCCGGCTCTCTCTCGCACGGACGCTGAAGGACGACGGCGGTTTGTATCTGGGCCCGTTCGGCAGGCGCAAATGGGCCCAGGAGATCGTGGCGGCGATCTGGGATGCCACGATGATTCGCCGGTGCACCGGGCGTCCCGGCCGGCGCCGGGCTCTGTGTGCCGCCGCTCAGCTGGGCCGGGCGTTCTGCCCTTGTGACGGAACCCTGGACGTCGACGACTACCACGCGGCGGTGGTGGCCCCGATCACGGCAGCGCTCAACGGCCAGCCCGAGCTGCTCCTGGCGCCCCTGGCAGAGCGGGTCGCCGACTGCGTTGCCCGACAGCGCTACGAGGATGCGGCCCGCCTACGGGACCGGTACGAGGGGCTCCGTCGGTGCCTCCTCGATCGAAGCCGATGGAATGCCCTGGCCGCCGCCGGCCCGCTGACCGTCGAGCTCGCCGACGGCACGGGCTTCTCTCTCGCAACCGGCCGCCTCGTCGGCTCATGGGGATCGGGTGAGTTGCCCTTGCCCGCCCGGGAGGCGCCGGCCGACGAGGCAACCCAGGTCCCCCTCACCGTCGAGGTGGCGGCCGAGGCGCGGCTCTTGTGGAAATGGTTGGATCGGGCGGATGCCCAGGTGTCCGGCGCCGGCCTTCTGGCGGTCGAAGAACCACCGGAGCTGGCGGAGGCGGTGGGCTGGAGCTGAGCGGGACCGGGCCCGGGCAGCCCGCCATGAACAGCGCTGATGGGACACCAACGGCTGGGACAACGACTGGTTCCGGCCGATCACGCTGAACCGTGTTGCGCCGGAAAAACCGACCCCGAGACAGACGTCTAAACGATTCGAGCAACTACTCTTAGAGTGATGACTTCAACATTCAGGGTCGAGGAACTGGCGAGCGCCACCGGCCTCGCCGTCGACACGATCCGCTATTACCAGACCAAGGGCTTGATCGATCCTCCCCAACGCCAGGGACGCACTGCCGTCTACACCGACTCCCACCGCCTTCGCGTCGAGACGATTCGTCAGCTGGCCGAGTCGGGCTTCACGCTGAGTCAGATCAAGCAGCTGGTGGCCGGTAACGAGAACGCGCTGCTGTCTGCCCTCGCCACCCAGACCGACGCCGACACGCTATCGCTTTCCGACCTGGCGTCTGCCGCCGGCGTGGATCCGCAGGTCGTGACGATGGCGGTGGCAGCCGGCCTGCTGGCACCGACCATCTCCCCATCCACCCCCTCCCCCTCAGCCGAGCAGCGCTTCGACCGGGACGCCGTACGCCTGGTGCGAACAGCCCGCGACCTGATCGAGTCGGGCATTCCACTCACCGACCTGGTCGACCTCGCCACCCAGCACGCATCCAACGTCGCGGCCGTGGCGGACCAGGCAATTGAGCTGTTCACGCGCCACGTCAGCTCCGCTCCGGGCAGCGGGGATGGGGGCCTGGTCGACGTGTACCGGCGACTGATGGCGCAGACCACGAAATTGGTCGCCGACCACTTTCATCGGACCCTGATCGACCGCGCTCGCGATCACGTCGACGCCGACGTCGACCCCCAGCTGGCGGCCGCCCTCCTCGATCCTGAATCACGATTGGTGGTGACATGCGAATGGACGAGCTGATCGCTGCGCTGGAAGCGGCGTCCCCCGACAAGACGGTGACGGTCTTGACCCTGTCGGCCCCGATGGATGTCGATCCGCTCGCCCTCGTCAGCGGGACTCGGAATGAGGATGTCTTCTGCTGGGAACAGCCGGCGTCGGGTCGTTGCTTCGTCGGTGTCGGATCGGCGTGGCAGGAGACGGCCGCGGGTACCGATCGGTTCGCCCACCTTCATCGTTCGATCCGGGCACTGCAGGCGACGGTGCTGACGCTGGGCGAACAGCAAAGCCCCCGGCTCGGTGCCGGTTTCTCGTTCGCCCCTGACAGCGACTGGTATTCGTTGCCTCCCGGATTGGCCCGGTTGCCGCGGCTCGCCTACGTGCGTGAGGGAGACAGTGCGTTCTGGCAGGTGGCCGCCCCGATCGGGCCCGCCCGGGTGACCGCCGGACAACTGGAGAGCCAGATCGAGGAAGCCCGGGCATTGGCCGCCTCGCCCCCGCCCGTTCCGATCGCGGTGGGACAGATCCCGACTCCGGCCGACGATCCGGCCTATCGCAAGCTCGTCCAATCCGGCATCAAATCCATCCACCGCGGCGAGTTCGACAAGGTAGTGCTCGCTCGCTCGGTCGACACTCCGGCGACTCCCGATCTGGGAAGCCTGCTGGCGCGCCTCCGCCTGCAACACCCCGAGGCCGCCGTGTTTGCCGTAGGCAACGGTGTCGTCTTCTGTGGCGCCACGCCCGAATTGCTGGTGCGCTGGGAGCACGACAGGGCGGATGGATCCGGCACGGCTTGCTCCGTGGCGTTGGCCGGCACGGCCGCGCGCGGCGAAACGCCCGCGGAAGACGACCGATTGGGTGCCGAGCTGTCGCACAACCCCAAGGAGCTGGCCGAGCATCAATTCGTCATCGACCATCTTGTCGAACAGTTCGGCCGCACCGGGATGAGACCGTCGGCCTCTCCCACCGACCTGATGAAGCTCCAGCGAGTCCAGCATCTGCGCACGGCGGTGCTTGCCGAAGGAACCGCGTCCGACGGCGTCATGGAGTTGGCCGATCTCTTACACCCCACGCCCGCAGTGGGAGGAACCCCGGATTCACTCGCCCTCGACTTCATTGCGCGACATGAAGGGCTCGACCGGGGTTGGTACGCGGGGCCGATTGGCGTGATCACGCTCGACGGAGAGGGCGAATTCTGGGTGGCGCTCCGGTGCGCACTCATCGACCACGACCACACGACACTCTTCGCCGGTGCCGGCATCGTGGCTGATTCGGATCCGGAAGCCGAGCTCGAAGAAACAGCTCTGAAGCTGCAAACACTCGGGGCGTTGATAGGCCTCATGTGAGCCCTGGAGACACCTCCCCACCACCGAGAACTTCCGGGGAGCGGGCCGCCCAGCTGGCCCAAACGTTTTTTCAATGGCTGATTGCTGCCGGCCTCGACCGGGTGATCGCTTCTCCCGGCAGCCGATCGACGCCCTTGATCGTGGCCGCGGCCCGAACCGGGGGCCTCACACTGGATATCCAGCACGACGAACGGGTGGCCGGGTTTGTCGCTCTCGGCTTCGCCCGGGCGGCACGCAAGCCGGTGGCGCTCATCTGTACCTCCGGGTCGGCCGGGGCCCACTATCTCCCCGCATTGCTCGAGGCCCACCATTCCGGGGTTCCGCTGCTGGCACTGACGGCTGACCGGCCCCGCCACCTGCAGCACCGCGGTGCGCCGCAGACCGTCGACCAATCGAACTTCTTCGCCGGCTGCACCCGCCTGACCCGCATGCTGCCCGACGCGGACACGCTGGATCGGGATGAGGTCATCGAGTTGGCCGAACAAACCTGGAGCTCGCTGTTGTCGACCCCGGGACCGGTCCACATCAACTGGCCGTTCGACGAGCCGCTGGAACCGGACCCCGCGCCCTCCGATCCGGCGCCCGTGTCGGCCCCCCGCCCGCTCGGGCCACTGCCGCTGTTGCCGTCTCCTGAGCTGGACGCGATCCTCACCGGGGAACGCGGCATGATCGTTGTCGGCCCTGATGACTATCCGGCGGCCGTGCGGGAACGCATCCTCGGTATCTCGGGAGAACGCGGTTGGCCGGTGTTCGCCGACATCGGATCCGGGTTGCGCACAGACAATCCACCCGACTCGGTCGTCCCGTGGATCGAACCCGCCTTCGCCGCCG
>JBFIPU010000039.1:0-22720 GCA_041609995.1 Acidimicrobiia bacterium | reverse complement strand
GGATGGTTCCCCGATGCGCAATCCGCCGCGGCGAGGTGGATCGAGGTGACCGGGACCACCCACCCCTCTGATGCCGTGGACCGGTACCGGACGGCGCACGCCGAATTCGCATCGCTCTATCCGGCGCTACGGGGGAGCCGGATAGGACGGTGATGCGGCAACGAGCCGTGCCGCTCTCCGAAGGTGTTTGGCTGATCGTCGCCCCACGCTACGGCTCGTCCGGCGCCGGCCGGAACAAGACCGCGAATTACTGAGAGCGCTCCTCGTCGCCACTCAGCGTCGCTGACACATAGACTCCCACCCAGCGCTGGTATCCGATCTCGAGGGGGAGGCAAACATGCGTCGAACACTGGTCATCGTCGTCGTTCTGGGCCTACTGGCCGTCTTCGTTGCACCGGTCGGTGCGGCTCCGCCGGTGGGCGCTCCATTTCCCGATGCCATCCCGCTGCCCGACGGTTTCTTCCCCGAGGGAATCGCGATCGACGACCGAACGGCCTACGTCGGATCACTCGTCGATGGTGCCATTGTGCAGCAAGACCTCAAGACCGGCGAAACCGAGCAGCTCGCACCGTCACCCGGCCCGAACAAGATCGCCGTCGGTCTCGATGTCGATCATCTGGGTCGGTTGTGGGTGGCCGGCGGCGGACCTGCCCTCAACCCGACCATCATCCCCGGTTTCCGCGTCTACGACACGGCAACCGGGGCCATGCTGCTGGAGATGGAGGTGGCTGCCGGTTTCGTCAATGACGTGATCGTGACCCGCGACGCCGCCTGGCTCACCGATTCGTTCGCGCCTCGGCTCATCCGGGTGCCGATCACGTCCGATGGGGGCATCGGTGATCCCGAGCCGGTGGCTCTCGCCGGCGATTGGGTGCAGGCGCCGGGTTTCAACGCCAATGGCATCGTCGCCACTCCGGACGAAAAGACTCTCGTCGTTGCTCAATCCACCTCGCCCGACCGACCCGGG
This sequence comes from Acidimicrobiia bacterium, assembly GCA_041609995.1. Classification (GTDB taxonomy): domain Bacteria; phylum Actinomycetota; class Acidimicrobiia; order Spongiisociales; family SHLN01; genus JABDOU01. The sequence goes on along the minus strand of JBFIPU010000039.1, from coordinate 21,753 downwards.
GCTGCGCTGTACAACGTCCCGGCCGACCTGACGTCGGGTTCGGTCGTGGCCGGCCGGATCGACATCGACGACGCCCTCCCTGGCGCCGACGGTCTCGTGTTGGTGGGCCGGACCCTCTACAGCGTTGCCGGACCGGCCGGCGTCGTGAAGATGAAGATCTCACTCGCCGACAACACGGCCCGCATCGTCGACACCCTGGCGGTGCCGGGGGCGGTGACGCCGACGACCGCGGCCCAGCGAGGCTCGAGCCTGTATGTCGTCGATGCGAAGTTTCCGTTCTTCGGAGACCCGACGGTCGAGTTTCAAACCACGGCGATCGCCCGCTAGCGACAACTCAGTCGATCCGAGCAGGTGGCGGCAGTTCGTTGCGAAGCAGTGTCAGCGTTCGAGCAGGCTGATCGATGCGAACAATTCCTCCACATGTGCGAATTCGGCGCAACGCGGGTCGGCCTCGACGGCAGCGCCCTCGACCACAATGGTGTAAGCGGCCTCGTCGGTCGTGAAGAAGACCTCTTTGATCCGGTCGACGTCGTAATGGGCCGGTTCCCACGGTCGCTGACCCGGCCTGGGCTCGATGGCGTCACCAAAGACCATCACATCGGCGCCTTCCAGAGCGAACACCACGGTGCATGTCGCCGAGCGGGCAAAGGTGACATTCGCGTCGAAGCTCTCCGGGGCGACGGGTAGCAACACCGGCAAACAAGTTCCCGAGCCGACCGAAACCAACCCGCTCAGTCGGGCGCCCCGGCCTCCAGCAGCTCCTTCAGCCTCCGGTAATCGCGCTGAATCGAATGGTAGGCGAGTGGTTTGGTGATCGGGGCCAGCAGGCCCATGATCCCGCCGGGCTCGCCACGGATCATGGCTCGCACCCGCGATCCTTCCCCGGCCGGCTCCACGGTTCGTGTGATATCCAGCGGGAATGTGCTCTTCGTCGATGTGATGCGGATTCGCCCGTCGGTCTCGTATTCGGCCACCTCGAATTCGGTGATGATCGGCCGGCCCAGGAACGACGCGCGCTGGGAGTAGGTCGAACCGACTCTGATGGGCAGTGGGCTGGTCCATTCGCATGACTGCATCCCGCGCTGCCACTGAGGGTTGTTGGACATGTCGGCCAGAAACGCGAACACTTCGGCGGGGGGACGGTCGATCTCGATCTCGGCGATTAATTCCATCGTCCGGCGATTCTCGCAGCTATCTAGATTCCGTCCAATGAACGGACCACGATCAGGGCCGCTGTCCGGTCTACGCGTCATCGAGCTGGGGGGCATCGGTCCCGTTCCGATGTGTGGAATGTTGCTGTCGGATCTCGGGGCCGATGTGATCCGGGTGGAGCGGCTGGAGGCGGCTGACCTGGGGATTCCCCACGGGCGGCGCTTCGAAATCCTGCTGCGGGGCCGCCGTTCGGTCGCTCTCGACCTCAAGTCGGACGAGGGCCGCCGCATCGTGCTCGCCCTCACCGAGACGGCTCACGCCTTGATCGAGGGATTCCGGCCCGGTGTCACCGAGCGCATGGGCCTGGGGCCGGACGACTGTTTCGGCGCCAATCCGAGCCTGGTCTATGGCCGGATGACCGGATTCGGCCAGGAGGGGCCGCTGGCCGAAGCAGCCGGCCACGACATCAACTACATCGCCCTGACCGGTGCGCTCGCCGCGATTGGCGAAGAACGACCGCTACCGCCACTCAACCTGGTGGGCGATTTCGGCGGGGGTGGCCTGTACCTGGCGCTCGGGGTGTGCGCCGCCCTGTTGGAGGCGAAGACTTCCGGTCGTGGCCAGGTCGTCGACGCCGCCATGGTTGACGGCGCCGCCTCCTTGATGGCATCGATCTACGGGCTCCACGCGGCGGGGCTGTGGACGGAAGAGCGGGGCGCCAACCTGCTCGACGGGGGCGCCCCGTTCTACGGCACCTACCAGTGCGCCGATGAGGAGTGGATCGCGATCGGGCCGTTGGAACAACGCTTTTACGACTTGATGCTCGATGTGCTGGAACTGGACGGCGACGTGCTCCCCGACCGCCGATCTCCCGCCGACTGGCCCGAATTGCGATCGATCTTCGAAAGGGCGTTCAAACGGCGGACACGCGCAGAATGGATCGAGATCCTGGAGGGCACCGATGTCTGCTTCGCCCCGGTGTTGTCGATGACCGAAGCTCCCGGGCATCCCCACAATTCGGCCCGCGATACGTTCGTGGAGGTGGACGGCATCACCCAGCCGGGACCAGCTCCTCGATTCAGCCGCACTCCCGGCGCCATCCAAGGACCGGTTCCCGCTCGCGGGGCACACACTCGAGCCGTGCTGGATGAGCTCGGGTGGACGCCGAAGGAAATCCAGCGTCTGGAAGAGGCCGGCGTCATCAGTCCCGCCTGATCGACGGTACGGCAGCCCGTCACCATCGCCGGAAACCGCCTCCACCATCATTTGGACCGGTCGATGTACGGTCAAACTCGGTACAGGAGCCCGCTCAGGTGCTCGGTCAAACGACGGACACTCCGTGCCCAGGAAGATCTCATGGGTGAGCGCGTCACCCCTCGACCCGATAGCTCCTCGTCAGCCCTCAACCCCTTCGATCCCTCCAGCCACAGAGCGGCTCTGGCCGCGACCACGACAGATGTTGGGTTCCCACTGAGAAGTCGGAGCCGCCAGTCAATGCCACGAAGCTGTTGAACTTACCGTAGCCCATGATGCGCCAGTAGCCCATTTCGGTGTGCAGCAGAGCTTGGGGATCCACCTCACCCTGTCGCACAACCACGCCCCTGGGGGACTTCCCCATCATCGGTGACGCCCGCGGTGGGGGCACCGCCTCAAGGGCTCCAGCCGGCGAAGGCGTCGACCATGGCCCGGGCATCGGCCCCGAGTGGGTAGAGGACGGGGGCAGTGCACCCATGTGCCATGTATTCGGCGACTTTGTCCCTGCATTCGTCCACGGTGCCAGAGGCGGTGATCATCTGGACGACCTCGTCCGGCACGAGCTTGGAGGCCGTCTTGACCTCCTCGTGTGTTGCCGGCCAGCCCATCTGTTCGGCGATCTCATCGAGGAGATCTCGTGGCACGCCCGAGGCCTTGCCGATGTGGGGCTGTTGGCCCAGGTACTGGGTGACCAGCATGCGGGCGGCGTCGAGGGCCTGGGCACGGTCATCGGCCATCGAGCACACGATGAGCTGGGGGCGGTCGATGTCCTCCACTGTGCGACCGGCGTGGGCCGCTCCGATGGCGATGTGTTCGAGGGCCTGGTCGTTGTACTCGGGCGAAACCAGGTAGTTGAGCAGCACGCCGTCAGCGATCTCCCCGCCGAGCTCCATCATCTTCATACCGGTCGCGCCGAGGTAGATGGGTACGTCCTTGGGTCGGCGTTCGTGATACACGTAGTCGAGCTCCACCCCGTCGAGGTGGACGAACTCACCGTGAAACGTGACGGTTTCGTCGTTGAGCAGTGCTCGGACGACCTGAATCATCTCCCGCATCGCCGTGAGCGGCTTGCGGCGGTCGACCCCGACCTTGGACGCCAGAGGCTCCCACCACGCGCCCAGCCCGAGCAAGATTCGGCCGGGAGCAAGGTCGTCGAGGGTGGAGAATGTCGATGCCAGCAGGGCCGGGTTGCGGGTCCAGTTGTTGACGACTCCCGCCCCCACCTTGATTCGTTCGGTCACAGCCGCAAAGGCAGCCATGGGAACCGTGGCCTCGCGTGCAAGTCGGCTCTCCGCTTGCCATACAGCGTCATAGCCGCGGTCCTCGGCGTATTGCACGAGCTCCATTGCCTCACGGATGGTCCGGGCGTTCTGCAGATACAGGGCGATATCGGTCACGCCTCCACACTACGCGCGCGCTGCCCCCGATCGGGTCCGTGGCCGCCCGTTCGACATCGATGGGGCCGACCGAACCGTCGCCCTGCTATTCGGAGTCGGTTTCAGAGTCCTCGTCGCGGCCCGGCTCGTCAGCCGTGCCGCCTGGGGATTGCCGGGGATGCCGCAACTCCTCCAACTCCGCGGCCTCCAGCATCATCTCCTCTTCGATGCTGGCCGGAACATTGACAGCGTCCTCGATCGACTCGGCCACGCGTTCTTCCTGCTGTTCCAGGGTTTCATTGGCTTCCTCGGGCTTGTCGCCACCCATGTGTGATCCTCCTAGGAGAATGCTGGTATCACCTGTTGCCCGTACGCATCGAGCGTCTCCTCCTGGGCGTCGTGCATGAGATAGATGGCAAAGTGGTCCACCCCGAGGTCCTTCAGCTCCTGCATCCGCTCGAGGTGTGTCTCCACCGGTCCCAGTACACAGAAGCGGTCGATCACCTCGTCGGGCACGAAGTCGGTCGAGGGGTTGCCGGCCTTGCCATGGTGGTCGTAGTCGTACCCCTCTCGCGCTCTGATGTAGTCCGAAAGCGCAGCCGGCACCATATCGGGATCGTCCCCATATCGGTCAACCAGATCCGCCACATGGTTGCCGACCATGCCCCCGAACCACCGCACCTGGTCGCGTTGATCATCCAGGTTGTCACCGACGTAGGCCGGCGCCGCCACGCAGATCTTTATGTCGTCAGGGTTCCGTCCCGCAGCAGCGGCAGCGTCCCGCATGAACTTGGAAGTCCACTCGACGAGGTAGGGGTCTGCCAGCTGCAAGATGAACCCGTCGCCTTTCTCCCCGATGAGGGTGAGAGCGCGCGGACCGTAGCCCGCCACCCACATCGGCAGATCCCAGCCATCCCCCACCCAGGGAATCGAGAAGCGCTTGTCCCGGTAGGTCACCTCCTTGCCGGCCACGAGGTCCTTGATGACCTGCATCGACTCCTCCATGGTCGCCAGCTTGGTGGGTGGGCGGCCGATGTAGCGCAGGGCCGAGTCCCCCCGGCCCATGCCGCAGATGGTGCGCCCGCCGCTCATCTCGTTGAGGGTCGCGAACAGCGAGGCGATCACCGTCCAGTCCCGGGTCCCCGGGTTGGTCACCATCGGCCCGACGATCATGTCCGGGTTCTCGGCCAGCATGCGGCTGTAGATCACGAACGGCTCTTGCCACAGCACGTGCGAGTCGAACGTCCAGCCGTGGGTGAAGCCGCGGGCGGCGGCGTAGCGCGTCAGCTCCAGCACCCGCGACGCCGGCGGGTCGGTCTGCAACACGACGCCGAAGTTCATCAGATCAGCATTTGGCTCATGCCTCGCCGCAGGTACCGGCCGTCGCCCGGCGAACCGTGGTATTCGCCATCGTCGACGATGACCCGGCCCCGGGACAGCACCGTCTCCACCTTGCCGGTGATCTCCTGACCCTCATAGGCGGAGTAGTCGACCCGCATGTGGTGCGTCTCCACCGACAAGACGTGCGAAGTCCCCGGGTCGAACACGACGATATCTGCGTCCGAGCCCACGGCAATCGTTCCCTTCTGCGGATACATCCCGAACATTTTGGCCGGCGTGGTGGAGCACACGTCCACCCACCGGTTGAGCGACAACCGGCCCTCGCCGATCGCTCCCTGGTAGATCAGCTCCATCCGGTGTTCGACGCCGGGCATCCCGTTCGGGATCTTGGAGAAATCGCCCTCGCCGAGATGCTTCTGGATGCCCAACTCGGGATGGTCGTTGAAGCAGAAGGGGCAGTGGTCGGTGGAGACGATCTGCAGGTCGTTGGTGGCCAGGCCCTGCCACAGGATCTCCTGGTGTCCATCATCGCGCGGGCGCAGCGGCGGGGAGCACACGTATTTGGCACCTTCGAACCCGTTGCCCAGGTTGGACAGCGCCAGGAACAGGTATTGCGGACAGGTCTCGGCGAACACGTTGAGGCCCTCGTCGCGCGCCATCGTCACCTCGGCCAGCGCCTCCGCCGCCGACAGGTGGACGATGTATAGCGGCGCCCCGGTCAACTCGGCCAGCCGGATCGCCCGGTGGGTGGCCTCGCCCTCCAACAGCGAAGGCCGGGTCATACCGTGATAGATGGGATCTGTCTCTCCCCGGGCCAGGGCTTGCTGCACGAGTACGTCGATGGCGATGCCGTTTTCTGCATGCATCATGATCGTGGACCCGTTCTCGGCCGCTTTCTGCATGGCCATCACGATCTCGCCGTCCGTCGAGTAGAACACCCCCGGGTAAGCCATGAACATTTTGAAGCTGGTGACCCCCTCGTCGACCAGCATGTCCATCTCCTTCAGCGTCTGGTCGTTGACGTCGCCCGTGATCATGTGGAACCCGTAGTCGATCGCACAGTTGCCGTCGGCCTTGTTCATCCACGCCTCGTATCCGTCCATGGCCGACTCGCCCTTCACCTGGACGGCGAAGTCCACGATGGTGGTGGTGCCGCCCCACGCCGCGGCCCGGGTGCCGGTCTCGAACGAGTCGGAGGCAAACGTGCCTCCGAACGGGAGCTCCATGTGGGTATGGACATCGATGCCGCCGGGGATGACCAGCTTGCCGGAGGCGTCGATGACCTTGTCGGCGCCGGATTCCCAATCGTGGCTGCCGGCTGCTGCCAGGGCTACCACCGTCTCGCCGTCGATCAGCACGTCCGCTGACATCTGCTCGGTAGCGGTGACCACCGTCCCGCCCTTGATGACCGTCTTCATTTGTCCTCCTCGCCGGCTCTAGGCCTCTTCGATGGCGCGGGCGAGCTTTTCATAGCCTTCGTCCGCTTCGTCCTCTGTGAGTGAGAGGGGCGGGGCCACGCGCAGCACGTTGCCGAACAAGCCGCCCTTGCCCACCAGTAAACCGTTCTTCTTCGCGTTCTCCATGACTCGCGCCGTAAGTTCGGGGGCCGGGTCCTTGGTCCCGGGTGCGACGAGCTCCACCCCGATCATCAGCCCTTTGCCCCGCACCTCCCCCACCGGTGAGTCCGGATCATCCACCAGGTGGTCGAGGCTGTTCTTGAGCTGGCTTCCGACTTTGTGCGCATTCGTCTGGAGGTCGTGTTCTTCCAGGTAATCGAGGTTGGCCAGGGCACCGGCCGTGGCGAGCGGGTTGCCTCCAAACGTCGAGATCGAATTGGCGGAAACGGCGTCCATGATCTCGCCCCGGGCGATCACGCCACCCATCGCCAGCCCGTTGGCAACACCTTTGGCGAACGTCAGGATGTCGGGAGTGATGCCGTGGGCCTGGTAGCCCCAGAAGTTCTCGCCCGTCCTGCCCCACCCCGTCTGAACCTCGTCGGATACGTAGAGAATGCCGCTCTCGTCCAGCACGTCCTTCAGGGCGCCCAGGTAGCCATCGGGCGGGGTGACGAAGCCTCCGACGCCCTGGATGGGCTCGGCGATCATGGCGGCCACGTCGCCGGCGGTGGCCACGTTCAACATGTCCCGCAGATCGGCGACTCCGGCAGCAATGAACTCGTCATCGGGCAAATGACCGAAGGGGCTCCGGTACTTGTAGCCGTTGTGAATGTAGGTGACGCTCAGGGGTGACAGGCTGGTGGGCGACCACGAGCGGTTACCCGTGAGCGACACCGCTGCGAAGGAGCGCCCGTGGTAACTGTTGCGCAATGCCAGGATCTGGTTTGACTGGCGATAGGCGGTGGCGATCAGCATGGCGGTGTCATTGGCCTCGGTGCCAGAGTTGGTGAAGAACACCTTGGCGTCCGGGATCCCCGAGAGCTCGGCGAGGCGTTCCGCCAGCTCGATCTGCTGCTCGATGAGGTACAACGTCGAGGTATGGACCATCCGGGCGGCCTGTTCCTGCACGGCGGCCACCACCGACGGGATCTTGTATCCCGTCATGGTCGTGAGGATGCCTCCGAAGAAATCCAGATATTCGTTGCCTTCGGCGTCACGTACCCGGCGCCCGTCGCCTTCCACGATCGCAATGGGCTCGTCGTAATAGAGCGCCATCCAGGCGGGCAGGACTCTGTTGTGTCGCGCCAGCAGGTCGGCGTGGACCCCCATCAGGGAGCCACCAGCGGCTCATACGCGTCGGGCCGACGGTCCCGGTAGAAGGCCCACTGTTGGCGCACCTCTTCGACCATGTCGAGATCGAGGTCCCGCACGACCACTTCCTCGTCCGTGTCGCTGGCCGCCTCTCCGACCGTCTGGCCGCGCGGGTCAACGAAGTATGAGGAGCCGTAGAAGTCGTTGTCGCCGTACGGCTCCTGACCTACCCGGTTGATGGCGCCGATGAAGTACTCGTTGGCCACCGCCGCCGCCGGCTGCTCGAGGTTCCACAGATACATCGAGAGACCTCGGCTGGTGGCCGAAGGATTGAACACGATCTTGGCACCGGCCAGGCCCAGCGCCCTCCATCCTTCCGGGAAATGTCGGTCGTAGCAGATGTAGACGCCGATCCGGCCCACGGCCGTGTCGAAGACCGGATAGCCCATGTTGCCGGGGCGAAAGTAGAACTTCTCCCAGAACCCCTTCACATGGGGGATGTGGGTCTTGCGGTACTTGCCGAGATACGTTCCGTCCGAGTCGATCACGGCGGCGGTGTTGTAGTAGAAGCCTTCCTGTTCCTCTTCGAAAATGGGCACCACCAGCACCATGCCGGTCTCTTTGGCCAGTTCCTGCATCCGCTTCGTGGTTGGGCCATCAGGGATCGGTTCGGCGTATCCGAAATGCTCGTTCTCCTGCACCTGGCAGAAGTACGGGCCATAGAACAGCTCCTGGAAGCACAGCACCTTGGCGCCCTGGTCCGCTGCCTGCTTGGCGAGCTCCACGTGTTTGTCGATCATCGAGTCCTTGTCGCCGGTCCACTCGGCCTGAATGATCGCCGCTCGCACAATGTTGGCCATAAGCCCTCCATGATCGCTTGACGCCTCAACACTACCGCCATCTCTCCCTGCCGCGCTGGGCCTGGAGAGCAGCCGCCCACGGTGCCCGCTTCCCCCTCAGAGCGCGAAAAACGACCGTTCCCGGGAACGGTCGCCACCCCCCTGTCTAGCACGAGCGTCCGGCCGTTTCAGCAAAACCCCACGCTCCGTAGTCGGCCCGCTGTCGCGTCGTCATCCACCGGCTCAACCCATGATCTGCGCGACCGGCGCTTGAAGCGACACGAGGCTGTGCCTACATTCTCATCAATGGGGAGAGCGCACCCTGGCGTCGACGCCTATATCGAGGGGTTGCCGGCATGGCAGCAGGAGGTCTGTCGTGAGTTGCGCGCGATCATCTGGTCGGCTGATCCGGAGATCCAGGAGACGATCAAACGCTCGGTTCAGCCGTACTTCGTCCTCGACGGGAACGTCTGCGCCCTCCTGGCGACCAAGGACCACATCAACCTGTTCCTGTACGACCCGACCGTCCCCGACCCGGAGGGCATCATCAACCAGGGTCACGGCAACAAGACGGCGCGAGCAGTGCAGGTCTATCAGGGCGACGCCCTGAACCGCCGTGCGCTGGTCGAGCTGGTGCGTGCGATCGTGGCGAGAAACCGTGCCGGCGGGTGGCGACGGCTGGCCGACTGACTCCGGGCTCAGGCGGGAACCGGAGTGCCATAGGCGAAACCGCCCGCCCGATAGTCGTCCAACACGGCCAGCGCTGCCCGGTCGCAGGCGACCTCCGACCGGGAGAGATCATTGACATATTGATGGCAATGGTGGGCCTCGTGGGCGGCGATGGCCACCAGTTCCTCCGTCGGGTCGTGCAGCTCGATGGGCACGGTCTTGCGATTCCGAAGCGTCACCGGATATAGGGGACGGTCGGAGCCGATGGTGATCGACACCAGGTAGCGACAGCCCGGCAGCGCCGAGAAGGGGATGCCGTCGTAGGCCCAACCTTTGATGCCGGGCTCGGGCGGGCGCGACAGCCTGGACATCGACCGCACTCCTTTCGACCGGGCAAAGGCAACTGCTCGCTGCTTCTGCTTGAAGGTGAACAATTGGCCGCGGTGCTCGACGCCGAAAGCCGTCACACTTCCTGCCCGCTTCACCTTGGCGTGCACGAGCCGAACGTCGTCCCCGAGCACAGCGCGCATCGCACCTGCCACGATCCCGGCCAGATCTGGAGCGCGGTCGCCGAACGACTTCGATACCGTCACCACCGCCCCTGTGCCGGGCGGCGCCAGATTCTCGCTGTGCGGCCTCATGGCCGGGCACCCTACCGGATCCATGTGAGAGGGCCCCCCATCATCCGTCATATGTGAGATGTCCGAATATGTCCGACTTTTGTGGTACGCATGTGCGAGACTCACGTCATGAAACCCGAACCGCTCCAGGCAGTGGTCACCACCGGCATCTACTGCCGGGCCAGCTGCTCGGCTCGCCCGGCGGCCCGCAACGTGCGGGCCATGCCGTCGCCTGTGGCGGCCGAGGCCCGGGGGTTCCGAGCCTGCCTCAAATGTCGATCCGATCAGGTGGAGGTGGCGGCAGCCACGGATTCACCCGAGGTGGCCAGGGCGATGATGCTCATCTCGGATGGGTACCTCGACCGTCACGGAGAGGAGGAGCTGGCGGCCGAAGTCGGCTACTCGTCCCGTCAACTCCGCCGTCTCTTCGAGCAGGAAATCGGCGCCACCCCCGATTTCGTGGCTCGATCCCGCCGGGCCCATTTCGCACGTCGCCTGCTCGACGAGACGCGGCTCACCATCACCGAGATCGCTTTTGCATCCGGGTTCAACAGCGTGCGCCAGATGAATCGGGTCGTCCGAGACATCTTCTCGTTCACCCCGTCCGAGCTCAGGGCCCGGCGTCGCCGCAACCAGGGAACCGTCACCGACGGCGGCCTCACGCTCACCATCGCCGGCTCGCCCGCCGCCCGCCTCGTTCTCGCCTACCTCCGTCTGCGGGCAATACCCGGTGTCGAACGAGTCGACGACCGGTACCGTCGCACGATCGTCTCGTGCGGGCACCCTGGGGTGTTGGAGGTCGAGCCGGCTGCCGATGACGCGCTGGCGGTCACTGCCCACCTGGCCTCCTTTGGCTCCCTGGTCGACGATGTGGCGAGGGTGAAGCGGCTGTTTGCGACTTCTCCCAATCCGGCCGCCTCCGAGGCGCTCGGGCACGATGTGACCATCGGCCAGCTGGTCCGGCGCCGCCCTTGGCTGGCAATGCCCGGGGCTTGGGATCGATTCGAGATCTCGGTTCGCATCATCATCGGCCAGCAGATATCGGTGGGCGGCGCCGGCACCATCACGAGCCGGCTGGTGCAGCGGCTGGGAACTCCGATCCCGGCCAGGCTGGAGAACGGGCTGACCCACACGTTCCCCTCTCCGGCCGACATCGCAGAGGGGGATCTGTCCGGCATCGGCCTCACGCACCGGCGGGAGGAGACCCTCCGTCGTTTTGCGGCCGGCGTGAATTCGGGGTCGATTCCGATGGCCGGAGGGCAGGCGTTGCATGAGCTCACCCGGACGCTGGAAGCGTTGCCCGGCATCGGGCCGTGGACCTCGCATCTGATCGCCGCTCGCGCCTTCGGCCACGAAGATGCCTTCCCGGCCTCGGATCTGGGACTGCGCAAGGCAGCCGCCAAGCTCACCAACCGATCGCAGCCGCTCTCGACGCGGCAATTGACAGAAATGGCCGAAGCCTGGCGCCCGTATCGGGCGACTGCGGCCGCCCACCTATGGTTCGAAGGAGCAGCATGAGCAACCTGTCCGTCGCCAAGAAGCCGACTCCCGTCGGCGACCTCACGTTGGTGGCATCGGAGAACGGGCTGAAGGCCATCCTTTGGCCCGATGACAAGCCGGGCCGGGTTCGATTCGGCCACCCGCTGACAACCGACGACTCGAATCCCTACTTGCGCAAGGCGGCCGAACAACTCGACGAGTACTTCGCCGGCAGCCGCCGGGCGTTCGATATCCCGCTCGACCTCGATGGAACCGCATTCCAGCGGGCCGTGTGGGGAGCGCTCCAGGAGATTCCGTTCGGAAAGACCATCACGTATGGCGAGTTGGCCGAGGAGTTGGGGCGGCCAACGGCTGCACGCGCCGTCGGAGCCGCCGTCGGCCGCAACCCGGTGTCGGTGGTCATTCCCTGCCATCGAGTGGTCGGCCGCGACGGCAGCCTCACCGGTTTCGCCGGAGGTCTCGACGCCAAGATCCGACTACTCGAACTCGAGGCACCGGCGTGAGCATCGATGCGGGGCGGCCTCCCGGCACCGGCGTCTCCCGCCGGCGCTCGGCCGGACCGAGCTAGGCGTCGGCTCTCGCGAGCAAACTCGGTGTACCACAGGTGCGGAACGATTCTGGCCAAGGTCCCCCTCGCAAGAGTCAGTCGAGAGCATGTGTATGGGCGGGTCATCGACACACGAACACGCGTGCTTTGGCGGGTCTGCGCTCGTTTGCATCCGCCAACGCCGAAGACCACTGAGCGTGAAGATTCGACGAGACCTCCCCAATCGTCTCCCCAATTAGTAAACTGGCTAACCACTTCGGTGAAACTCGTGAGGTGCTGCACGGGTCAACCGACACCTGATCTCGAGGGGAATTCGATGACATCAAAGCCCGCTGAATTCACTATTGCCAAAACCTGGCCTCACGTCGGTTTTGTGAGCACCTACCCACCGACAACCTGCGGTTTGGCCTCCTTCACGGCCAACCTTCGGTCTGCCATGGAACGAGGAAGGGGCTCCGGGAGCGAGCTGGGCGTGGTCAGGGTGAGGGACGCCAATGATGCCGCCCACACGAGCCGGGAGGTGATCGCCGACATGGACCCGGCCGACCCGACGTCGGTCGAGGCGGCGGCCAAGGTGCTCTCCGAGATGGACGCAGTTGTCATCCAACACGAGTACGGCATCTTCGGCCCGGACTCCGGAAGATCGGTCCTCGACCTGGTTGCCCGTATCGACGCTCCCATCATCACCACCCTGCACACGGTTCTCACCAACCCATCGGACCTCCAACGTCAGATCCTGGAACGATTGGTGGCGGCGTCAGACCGGACAGTCGTACTGAGCGCAGCTGCCCAGCAATTGTTGGCCGACCGCTACGACACCGCCGGCCCGGAGGCCATCGTGATTCCCCACGGTACCAACGCCATCGACCTCCGAAGTCGCAACGGGTACGCCTCCCGCCCGACCCTATTGACGTGGGGACTGATCGGCCCGGGCAAGGGCCTGGAGTTCGCTGTCGAAGCAACTGCCAGGCTGCGTGGCAGGTTCCCGAGCATTCGTTACATCATCGCCGGTCGGACACATCCGAAAGTTCTCGACGCCGCCGGCGAGGCCTACCGCCGATCCCTGGAAGATCGGGTTGCGCGGCTCGGATTGGAAGACAACGTCGAGTTCGTCGATGAGTATCTCGACCCGTCGACGCTGGCCGGGTTGCTCCGCCAGACGTCCGTCGTGATGCTGCCGTACGAATCGACCGAGCAAGTCGTGTCCGGCGTTCTCGTCGAGGCGATCGCCGCCAACGTGCCGGTGGTAGCGACCGCCTTCCCTCACGCCAGAGAGATGGCCGCAGCAGGTGCGGCCATGGCCACGCCCCACAACGATCCCGAAGCTCTCGCCGGCGCAGTGCAGTCACTGCTCTCGTCGGCGGGCGCTACCCAGACAATGCTCTCGGCGCAGCGCAAGCTGGCCACGGCGTTGTCCTGGAGCAGCGTGGCCGAAGCGTACGAGCAACTGGCGGTCGACGTACTCCGTGTCCAGAGGATCCCGGCCGGTCAGCGAATATGAGGCTTCCCCGGCCTCGATACGACCACCTGCTCGACCTCGTCGATGACACCGGGCTGTTCGAGCACAGCTTCTACGGGCTGCCCCGGCGGGACCACGGCTACACGCTCGATGACGTTTCCCGGGCCCTCGTGCTTCTCTGCGAATCACCCAGCGACGAAAAACTGCCGGCCATTGGCACCCTCACCGGCTTCGTAATCGACGCCTGCCGTCCCGACGGCACGTTCCACAACCGAATGGACTACCGGCGCCGGTGGACGGACGACGGCGGCCCGGACGACACTCAGGGACGGGGGATCTGGGCGCTGGCTGTGGCGGCGGTGCATGCGCCGCGCCCGGACTGGCGTCAGGCAGCCGCGGCGACGCTGGGGGCGGTCGCCACGCTCGAGTCTCCGTTTCTGAGGCCGCATGCCTATGCCGCCCTCGGGTCCCAAGCACTCTCCACCGATCCCCAACACGCAGAGCTTGCCGAACGTCTCGCTCGTTCGGCAGCCGCCGGCCTCGAGCCGTTCCGTACGCCCTGGCCCGAGGCCCGTCTGACGTACGCAAACGCCCGGATACCCGATGGCTTGATGGCGGCCGGCCAGGTTCTGGGACGGACCGACCTCATCGAACAGGGTCTCGACTTGCTCGACTGGCTCGAAACACGAGAGCGCTTCGAAGATCGATACTCCTTCACACCGGTGGGAGGTCAGGCCGTGGAAGACGATGGCGGCCCCGGCTTCGACCAGCAACCGATCGAACCGATGGCTCTGGCCGCAGCCGCGGAACGGGCTTGGCACGTCACCGGTGATCAGAGGTGGCGCGAAGCCGTCCTGAGGTGCGGACGCTGGTTTGCGGGCGTCAACGACGTCGGCGTCGAAATATACGATCCCGCCACCGGTGGAGGTCGCGATGGGCTGACAGACACGGGCGCCAACGACAATCGGGGGGCAGAGTCCACCATCGCCGCGCTATCCGTCCTCGAGGCATGCGCCCGTCTCGCGCCTGCGGCACGTCCCCCCGCGCCGACTCGCGATCTGGTCCGCAGCAGCTGAGCGACATGAGAGTCGCGGTCCTCGCACCGATCACCCATCGGCTGCCGCCGGCCGGCTACGGACCGTGGGAGCAGATGGCCGCCAACCTCGCAACGGGCCTGACCGACGCCGGCCATGAGGTGACGATGTTTGCCGCCGAGGGATCGACGACCCCGGCCGAGCTGGTCGCCACGGCGCCGCACCCACTGGCAGAGTGGCCCGTCGACCGGGTCCCACCCGATCCGCGGATCTGGGAAGACCTGCACATCGCCACCATGGCCGGCCATGTGGCGACAGGTCGATTCGACATCGTCCACTCGCACCTCAACGTCCATCCGCTCGGATTCGCCCAATTCCTTCCGGTGCCGCTGATCACCACGCTTCATGGCGCGGCCTGGAGCAAAGGCATCCACCCGGCGTTGCGGCGCTACCGGCACCTTCCGTTCATCTCGATCTCGGACGCCGAGCGCAGCTATTTTCCCGACCTCAATTACGTAGCCACGGTGCACAACGGGATCGACACCGAGACCTTCACGCCGGGTGACGGCGGCGGCGAACATCTGCTGTTCGCCGGACGCATGGCTCCTGAAAAGGCCCCGCACCTGGCAATCGAAGTGGCCCGGCGTGCCGGACGGCCGCTGAAGCTGGCAGGCATGATCGAGGATGACCACGCGCCGTACTTCGACACCCAGGTGAAGCCGTTCCTGAACGGAGAGGACATCGAATACCTCGGCTCGCTCGATAGGGAGGACCTGATCGGTGCCTACCGGGGGGCGGGAGCGCTACTCGTGCCCCTGAGTTGGGACGAGCCATTCGGGCTCGTGGTAGCCGAGGCGCTGGCATGCGGAACCCCGGTGGTGGGATGGCGCCGGGGTGCGATGCCAGAGCTGATCCGCCCCGACGTGACCGGACAGGTGGTCGACGGGGTGGAGGGGGCGATTTCGGCCGTGGCCGATCTCGCCGTGTTCGATCGTGACCAATGCCGGAAGGACGCAGTCACACGGTTCGGCATTGCCGCCATGGCCGCCAATCATGCGGCCGCCTACGAAAGGGCAATCGCCGAGCACAGCTCCCGCTGAGACTCAGACCATCGCCTCCACCAGCTCGGCGATCGAGACCGTGGCGATGTGGACAGCCCGGTCGGAAAAGCCGTATGGGATCACCAGTTGGCCGTCGTAGGCCATCCCTCCGCAGGAGTAGACGACGTTGGGCACGTAGCCATCTCGTTCGTCCGGAGCCGCCTCGAGCAGCGGGTACTCCAGGTGTCCGATGACACGCGTGGGGTGGTCGAGATCCAGCAGCAAGGCTCCCAGGGCATACGTTCGCATCGCACCCACCCCGTGAGTGAGCACCAGCCAACCCTCTTCGGTTTCAATTGGTGAACCACAATTGCCCATCTGAACAGCCTCCCATCCCTGGTGAGGCTGATAGACCAACTCGGCGTGGTCCCACACCCGCAGCCGATCCGTCTGCAGGATGTGCAGATTCTCGACGTCGTGCCGGCCCAACGCCGTATACAGGCCGCCGATTCGTCGCGGAAACAGTGCCATGCCCTTGTTGGAGGCGCAGGCGCCATCGAGTGTTGCGAAACGGAACCGGATGAAATCTCGCGTTTCGATGAGCTGGGGGATAATCGTGAAGCCGTCGTAAGCCGTGTAGGTGGCGTAATACACGTGGCTGCCGTCGTCTTCCGTGAAGCGAACAAAACGGGCATCTTCGATTCCCCGGCTGTCAGCGGGCCCTGCCGGATGCAGCAGGCGCTCCGACACGGGCTCATCACCCGAGAACACCAGCTCATAGTTCGAGGCGGCCAGCCAGTTGATGATCCTGACCGTCTCGAACGCGGCCGCCTCGGATACCTCACCCCGGGTCAGCGCCTCGAGCGCAGATTCGAGCTCATCGTACGAAAACTGGTCGCCGAGGTCGGCCATCAACGACGCCACCAACTCGGGGTCGGCGTTCAAAGCCAACAGCTTGTCGTGGAAGACCTTGTTCTCATAGGTGGGCGGGCGCCGCAAGCCGGTCTGCAGGTAGGGGCTGGGTTCGTCGAGCTGAATCTCGCCCCCGGCTCCCACGTGCCCGGTCCGGAACTCCACCGACGAAATGTGTCCCTCGCCGATGGACCGCAAGCTGAGCACGAAACCCGTACCGTCGTCCGAGCCGGGGAATGGCACCATCGAGGGATTGCAGACGGCAGCTGCCTGTGGAGCATATTCCTGCGTGAAATAGGCACCGAGCAGCGCCCGTTGGGTGCCACCGATGTCGCGGCGATCCGGCATCAACGCCAGGGCGGCTTGGATATTCCGTTCCCAGATGGACTTCAGATCCCGGTGCCTGCCCCCAAACGAGTCGACCGTGCGCTCGAGAGCCGCCGCGGCCTCGGCATCCGACAGTTTGAGGACACGGTCAGCGATCAGCTCGACCCGCGTCGGACCGCCGGCGAAGGTCGTCTCGCCGGGGAGGAAGGGCTTGGCGACGACCCGAGACAAATCCGGGAGCAACTCGACGTCGCTACGGGTTACGGTGACCATTGTTCGCCTGATAATGGTGGGGTCAGGAAGATAAAGGGCGCATTTCAGGACTCGGCGCTGGATTCCACCGATGTCACGGCCAGCAGCCGCACGAACTGATCGATGAACCGCGTGCCGATTGCCCTCCATTTCAACATCGGGCTCTTGGCGGCTGCGGCCGCCGCCGCCTGCTGATAGGCCTCGTCATCGGTGAGCAGCTTGCGAAGCGCCGTCGCCATCTCGTCTGGGTCGTCATGTCCGACGACGATCCCGGCGCCATCCACCAACAGGTCAACGGCTCCCGGGAACCTGGTGGCGACGACGGGCCGGCCGGCTGCCACAGCTTCGGTCGCAATCCGAGATGACATCTGGTCGACGGCGTCATACGGCACGGCCACCACGTCACAGGATTCGATCTCAGCCAGCAGCTCGTCGGCGGAATGGAGCGTCGGTCCGAATTCGATCTGGTCGGCCACGCCCAGGGTTTGGGCCAATTCGGACAACGTGTCGCGATACGCAGCGGCCTCTGTCGGGGACCAGGCAGGATGGGCCACACCGACCATCCGGTACCGTGCGTCAGGATCGAGATCGGCCAGGTGGGGCAGCGCCCGAACCACGCGTTCGAATCCCATCTCCGGGTGGAGGTAGCCCCATGAGAGAATCGTGCGCCGGACGCGATCGGGAACTCCGAGCGGCTGCCACGCCGAACCGTGGGGAATGACATCGGCACGCACTTCACCTCCTGTCTCCCCGAGCAGCCAGTCGCTGGCGGCTGACGACCTGGTGACCGCCGCCTTCGACTTGCGTGCTGCTGCCACCAGATCGTCCGCTGATGCGAGATCGGAGGGCGTGATGCCATCCAATACCACGAGTTCGGGGACGGTGGTCAGGCCCATCAGGTCCGAAATGAAGGCAAAGGGGGAGGCCGGATTCAACTCGAGCACGAGAAGGTCACACTCGTTGATGCGGGCGGCCGCCATTTCGGCGGCCATGTCCCATTCGGGGTTGACCTCCATCGCCACGGGCGGGCCGGTCGCGGCCGCCTCGGCCGGCCGGACCAGGCGAATCACGTCGACTTCGAGCCCGAATTCGGTGCTCAACGTGTCAGCCAGTTCGGAGCAGGCCTCCGGTGCCCCGGCGCTGCCGGGCGAACAACGAGCCACCAACGCGATCCGAATCGGCAACTTTGGCTCGTCACTGGTCAAATCGATCTTCGTTCCCATCAGATGGTCCCCCGACGTGGCTCGAGAACATGTTCAGGGAACGTTACTTCCTGAATGCGGATCATCCGGACCATCGGCGCCGCCGGCGGCCGTCGGGACAACGGGCAGAAACACGATGCACTGCGTATGAAATGTGTCTAGCGTGGCGCCGTCGTTCTTCCCCGAAGGAGGCCCCGTGCAGGCATTTCGATTCGTGCCGGCCCCACGAACACGACTGTCCCCCTACTTCGACAAGACGGTCGAGGCAGGGTTGAGCGCCGTCACGGTGTACAACCACATGGTCCTGCCGGCGGCTTATACCGGCCCCGAGCCCGAATACGAGGCCCTGGTCAACGGCGTGGCGATCTGGGACGTCGCCGGCGAGCGTCAGGTCGAGATCACCGGCCCCGACGCGGCCGCCCTGACGCAGTATCTGTGCACCCGGGACGTGTCCGTGATGCAGGCCGGCCAGGGCCGCTACACGTTCGTGTGCGACTACGGCGGCGGAATCCTCAACGATCCGGTTCTCCTCAAACTCTCCGATACCCAGTTCTGGCTTTCGCTGGCAGACAACGACATCGGGCTGTGGGCGAAAGGGATAGGGCGGGAGGCCGGGTTCGACGCCACCGTCCACGAGCCGGACGTATCGCCCATGCAGGTCCAGGGCCCGCGCAGCATCGACCTCATCCGCGATGTTTTTGGTGATGAGATCGCCGGTCTCAAATACTTTCGGTTCACGGAGACCGATCTCGACGGGGTGCCCCTCATCGTCTCGCGTACGGGGTGGTCCGGCGAATTCGGCTATGAGGTCTGGCTGCGCGACGCTTCGAAAGGATCATGGCTGTGGGAGCGCATGTTCGACGCCGGCGTCCCCTACGGCGCTGTGCCGGGGGCCCCGAATCAGATCCGCCGCATCGAAGGCGGGATCCTCTCGTACGGGACGGACATGGACTCGACCGTCAACCCCTATGAACTCGGCTTCGGCCGGATGGTGAACCTCGACACCGACGACGACTTCGTGGGCCGCAACGCGCTCGAGCGGGTCGCCGCCGAGGGCCCGGCCCGCCGCCTGACCGGCGTCCGGTTCTCACAGCGCATCGAGGGCAATATCCGGTTACTCGATGTCTCCGTGAACGGCGAGGTAGTCGGCTACCTCACCTCGATGGCGTGGTCCCCCCGCTTCGGGGCGACGCTCGGGTTCGTGATGCTCCCCATCGAGATGGCACAGGACGGCACCCGGGTCACCTTGCACACCGGCGAGGAAGACATCGAGGGAACCACCGAGCCGATACCGTTTGTCGAATCGATCAAGTAATCCGATCCGGTGCACCACGACCGGCCTGGACAAACACAGGATTCAGAACCCGCACTGCCGGCGGCAATCACGTGTTGGTTCCAGAGAAGGCCCGCCACCGCGAGCGTGTTGCTGTCGGGACGTGGGAGGTGGCATCGGCGGGACGGAGTATCGCCACGGTGTCGGTGACATTTCCGAGTTGTCCGATCGGAGGCCGCCACCTGTAGTGACCATGCGTCCGAAATACCGCTGAGAACGCGAAAATCATACTTAGCTATGGGCTCCCACCATCCTGGAGGTAGACCATGGCAGCGCCCTACTCGGCTGAGATAGGCCTGGCCCCGAACCTGGGGAGCCGATCCGCCTGGCTCACCGAAACCCCCGCCCGTTTCCTGGCTCTGCTCATCGTTCCAATCGTCATCGCCACCGCCGCCATCTCGGCCCGACCCCCTGGCTCCGACGTCTTGACGCCGACGGGTACCGGCGCCCTGATCGTGTCACTCGGGTCGACCACGGCCCAGGTCAACGGGTTCGATTTCTCCAGCAGCGAGAGCATCGAGATCACGGTGATCAGCGATCGGGGAACGGTCAGTGAGAAGCTGCGCAGCGAAACCGGGGTGTTCCAGTTCGCGCCGGCGAACCGGCCTGCTCCCGGAGATACATTCGTCGCCCGCGACGGAAACTCGACTGCCGTCGTCGTGGTCCCTGCCTATTCCGTGCAAGCGACTGCGTCGTCCATTTCGGGAACGGCTGAGCCGTCGAGCACGTTGATGTTGAGCCTGGATGCTCCGGCCGTCGGGCTGGAAGAGGCGACGATCCAGGTGAGCGAATCCGGCCGGTGGAGCTGGGCCCCCCGCCTGGAGGTGACGGACACCACCAACATCTACATCGCATCCGGCACCTCCGGCAGCTCGGTGGAGCTCTATCTGACCGGCGCCGAAGCTCTCAGCGGTTTCGAGTTGGGCTGACGACGAGTTTGGGCTGACGACAGAGTGGCGATTTAGGATCGGCCCATGCCATTGTTCCGCGGCGTGGGAGTGGCCCTCGTCACCATTTTCGACGCCGACCTCGAGCTCGACACCGCAGCCACCGCCGACCTGGCAGCACGTCTGGTGGACCTCGGAGTCAGTGCGGTGGTCGTGTCGGGCACCACGGGCGAGGCCTTCGCACTCGACCGGGCCGAACGGGTGGCGCTGATCGAGGCCACCCACCGAGCGGTGAGGGTCCCCGTGATCGCCGGCACCGGGGCGCCCTCAACCCGACAAGCCGTCGAGTTGACCCGCGATGCCGTGGCAGCCGGCGCCGACGGAATACTGGCCCTCACCCCCGCCGGCATGGCCGATCCTCGCCCCTATTACGCGGCCCTGCGCCAAGCGGCAGGAGGAGCATGGCTCGCCGGCTATCACTTCCCCGCCATCTCGCCTCCGGGCATCGGCCTCGAACTCCTCGACGACCTCGACATCGACGCCTGCAAGGACTCAACGGGTGACGCGGAACGGCTTTTGACAGAGGTCGTCGACCATACGACGCCGATCTATCCGGGCAGCTCGGCTCTGGTGGGATTGGCCGGCCAACTGGGAGTGCCCGGCGTGATCCTGGCGGCTGCCAACGCTGCGCCGGAGTTGTGCATTCAGGCGTTCGAGGGTGACGGGGCAGCACTGAAGGACCTGGCCCCCGTACACGCCGCCACGAGCCGCCGACCCCCGGACGGCATCAAAGCCGCCACGGCCGCACGGTTCGGCATCCCGCCGCACGTGCGGATCAGCTGACGGCCCTCCGGCGACCGCGCCCGCGGGTCCGTTGCCGCTCGACCCGCACCTCGCCGCCCAGCCGATCAGCGATCTCCTCCGGTGAGGCGGGCGGGCCTCCGGCGTGGGAGTCCACTGCCTGGCGAATGGCGGCGATGTGCGCCGGACCCGACCCGCAGCACGACCCGATGATGCGGGCGCCGGACCGTGCCGCCAGCTCGACATAGTCGGCCATGTCGGCCGGGGGGGTCGGATACGACAGGACGCCGTCCGAGTACAGCGGGATCCCACAGTTCGCTTTGGCGATGATCACCCGGTCGGAGTCGGCCCCCATCGCCAGCGCCGCCTGCACCACGTCGGCCGGGCCTATCCCGCAGTTGGCGCCGATCCCGACAAGAGAGCGCCCATCGGCCTCGACCCAGCCGGCGACCTCACCCGGCCGCACCCCCATCATGGTCCGGCCGTTGGTGTCGAAGCTC
>JBFIPU010000038.1:0-22947 GCA_041609995.1 Acidimicrobiia bacterium | reverse complement strand
GTGCTTGACGTGCACCACGTGTAGATCCATGTTGAGCGCTTCCGCCAGCTGGATGGCCCGCTGGACAGCCACCTCAGAATGCGGAGCATTTTCGATGCCGACCACAATGCTCATGCGTTCCCTCCGTATGCCTCGCTCTGCCTACAAGGGTAGGGATCGGAGGCGGACCGGCTAGGGCACGTTGTCTTGCGAACCGTGACGAACGGCCAGGATCAGGCGCACCGTCGAGTGGCATCATGGGCCCATGGAGGTGACGACGCGCCCGGAATTGCACCGTGAGATTTCGCTGCCGATGCTCGTCCTCTACGGCCTCGGGACCACCATCGGAGCCGGCATCTACGCCCTCGTGGGTGAGATCGCAGGCGCCGCCGGCATCTACGCGCCTTGGAGTTTCTTCGTGGCTGCCGCGCTGGCGGCGATCACCGGCCTCGGATTCGCAGAGCTCGCCGCCCGCCTGCCGAAGGCGGCCGGAGAGGCGGTATTCGTGGATCACGCATTCAGGCACAGACCCCTCACCAGGGCGATCGGGCTGTCGGTGGTGGCTGTCGGCCTGATCGCCGGAGCCGCCATCACGACCGCGTTTGCCGGCTATGTCGGAGAGTTGTTCGCCATCCCGGACGCCGTCGCTGTCGTCGGCCTCGTTCTCGCCCTGGCCGTGGTGTCCATCACCGGGGTCCGAAACTCGGTGGGCATTGCTGCTGTATTCACGATCATCGAGGTCATCGGCCTGTTGTTGGTTGTCGGCGTCGGCGTCGGTGCCGCCGACTTTGGCAATGTCGGAGCCGCGTTGACCCCCGGCTTCGAGTGGGACGTTTGGGTGGGCATCATGGGCGGTGCCTTTGTTGCCTTCTTCGCGTTCCTCGGATTCGAAGATATCGACGCAATGGCGGAGGAGACCAAACAGGCACGGCGCATGTTGCCGAGAGCGATCGTGTTGACGCTCGTGATCTCGACCGTGCTGTACGTCCTCGTCGTGGGCATGTCAATCCTGGTCGTCGATCCCGCCGTGCTTGGTGCCAGCGATGCTCCGCTCGTGCTGGTGTACGAGACGGCCGGCGGATCAGCCGCGTTGATGGCAATGTTTGGAGCTTTGGCCATGATCAATGGGGTGCTCGTGCAATTGCTCATGGTGTCGCGGGTGTTCTACGGCCTGGGCCGGCTGGGCACCCTGCCGGCAGCCCTCGGGAAGGTGGAACCGAGATCGGGCACCCCGGTCACCGCCACGGTCATCGGCACGGGGCTGATGCTGGCGCTGGCCCTGGCATTCGACCTCGGCGTACTCGCCCGGATCACATCGTTGCTGACGATCGGGATCTTCACCGCGGTCAATGTGTCGCTCGTCAAGATCAAGACCCGCGACGGCTCGGTGGGGGTGTTCGAGGTCCCGTCGTGGCTGCCGATCGTCGGTGTCGTGGTCTCGGCCGCTCTCCTGGTGGGGGAGCTGTTGCGCCAGCTGGGGATCTAACCGGTCACCTCGAACAAGCCGGCCGCCCCCATACCGCCTCCGACGCACATGGTGACGATGCCGTACCGGCCGCCGGTGCGCCTGAGATGGCGGAGCAACTGGCCGACCATGCGCGAGCCCGTCATGCCATAGGGGTGACCGATGGAAATAGACCCTCCCATCGGGTTGAGCTGTTCATCGGAAATCCCGAGCTCGCGCTGGCAGTACAGCACCTGCGATGCAAAGGCCTCGTTGAGCTCCACGATGTCGATGTCGGACAAATCGAGACCGGTTGCCTGCAGCAGTTTCGGTACTGCTTTGATGGGTCCGATCCCCATCTCGTCCGGATCGACGCCGGCGACTTGAAAGCCGCGGAACGTTCCCAACACCTCGATGTCGAAGTTGGCAGCCCGATCGACGGACATGAGCACGGTCGCCGAGGCCCCATCCGAAAACTGCGAGGCGTTCCCGGCCGTCACCGAGCCTCCCTCGGTGTCAAAAACCGGTGGCAGGGCGGCCAGGCCTTCCAGAGTCGTGTTGGGCCGGTTGCACTCGTCGACGGAGACGACCACGCCCTCTTCTACTGCGAACGTGCCGTCTTCCTGTTTGACGCTGCGATTGACTTTGATGGGCGCGATATCGGCGTCGTACCACCCTTCTTCCTGAGCGTGGGCGACGCGCTGTTGGGACAGCAGCGCGTACTCATCCTGGTCCTGGCGGCTGATCCCATACCGCTTGGCGACCACCTCGGCCGTTTGCCCCATCGACATGTAGATCCCGGGCACCTCTTTGGCCAGTTCCTGGTTGTGGAGATCGGACACACGCATGTTCTCGTTTTGCACCATGGTGATCGACTCGACGCCTCCGGCCACGATCGTGTGGACGCCACCGGCCATGATCCTCTCGGCGGCCATGGCGATCGTGTTGAGGCCCGACGAACAGAAGCGGTTGACGGTGACTCCGGGCACAGAAGTCGGAAGACCGGCTATGAGGGAGGCGATCCGGCCGACGTTGCTGCCGGACGGGCCTTCGGGAAGGCCGCATCCCATGATCACATCAGCAATGTCCTCGGAGGCCACCGCCGGCACGTCGGCCAGCGCTGCCTTGATGGCGTGGGCGGCGAGATCGTCGGGCCGGGTCATGTTGAACGACCCCCGATAAGACTTGGCCAGCGGTGTCCGCTTACTGGCAACGATTACGGCTTCGGTCACGTTTGGCTCCTTCTGTGCGCCACATATCGGTGTGGGGTCATCGGATCGGCTTGGTCTTCCGGGCTCGCTGGTTCGGGGATGAGGCCGGGATCGGTGTGCGCCTGGCTGGTTTGCCCTTCAGTTTGCCACACGTCACCACAACCGCCGATACCCGATTCGTGTTCCCCGGCTAATTGAGCGGGGCGCTGGCAAACAACACGTGAAATGGCACGCAATAGATGACGATGGAGCCGATGTCATCGAGGTCGGAAGGCACGTCGTAGTTCTGACTACCGATGTTGCCTTTCAGGCTGCCGAGGTCGACGTAACCGACGATGTCTTCGCGACCGGTGGGATTGGCGGCCGGCACGGCCAGCACATGCAGGTCTGGGCCGTTGGTGACCTCGAAGTCCTCGAGTCGCACGATCCGGCTCCCGTCTTCGAGCTCGTAGAGGGTGGCCGTGCCCGACCCCTGGTGGAAGGAATCAGCACCGGAGAACATCCCCGAAAGCAATGCCGTCGGGCCGGCCCCGGGCATCGGCTCGGTGGCGGGAAAGTCCGGAGCCTCGGCTGCCTCGCGCATCTGCAGCTCGACCGCTTCCCGGCTCGAGTCCGGAGGGATTTCGGCTGTGGCCGACATGGGAAACTCCTCGTCGACCTCCGTGTCGAGGAACAAGGGCGAGCCCAACCACCAGGCGACTGCCAGCACCGGGATGGCCGCCACGGCGACCGCCCACCGAAACCAGGTTTGCTGCCAGAACCGGGCCATGGAGGCCTCCTTGTCATCGACCCCTGCAGTGAGAACCATAATCATGCGGCATCCTCTGCCAGGTTCGGTATGCTTCCGCCGCCGACCACGGGTCGGCAGGCCGGATTGACGTTCCGATGACCGCATTGGCGATCCGGCTCGCATGAATGAAAGGCGCAACGCTTTGAACCTCTTCGTAGGAAACTTGTCGTACTCGACCCAGAACGCCGATTTGGAGCGGCTGTTCGCCAATCACGGGACCGTCACCTCGGCAGCCATCATCAATGACCGCGAGACAGGTCGATCCCGGGGATTTGGTTTCGTCGAGATGTCCACCCCAGAAGAAGGTCGCGCCGCCATCGAGGCTCTCGATGGACAAGACTTCGAAGGACGCCGGCTCACTGTCAACGAGGCGCGTCCCCGCCGGTAACCCCGGCCGGCCTCCATCCGCTCTGCGCCAACCGGTCCGAAGCGATGTGCCGCGCCCGTTCTCAGCGCACGGTCGGGTCGGTCACCTGGCCCACGAACACCGGTTCCCCGGTGGCATCGTCCTGGATGAGAAACAGGAATGGGCGGTCGACGATCAGCTCGGCCGGTGGAGGCGCCGACTCGAGCCCGATGACGATGGCAGTGGCGGCCGCCGCCTCGGTCCCTTGCTCGTCGACGGCGATGAAGGCTTTGTGAAGGGCGTCCTGGACATACAGCACCCGTTCGGCATGGATCCCGGTCAGGTCGGCGCCGTCGCCTGGGCCGGGAGGAACAAAAGCCGACTCCATCCCGAGAGCGCTCAACACGGATTTCAGCCCCACTTCTGTCGTGAACTCGAACTTCGGCATGCTGAGCTGCACCTGATGCTCCGAAAGCCGGGTCCGGACATCACGGATCATGCCTGAGCCCATGGCACCGGCGATATCGTCGAATGAACCGTCGTCGGGAACTATGAGGAGCATCGAGTTGCGGGAGCCCATGTACGGAAGGGCGATGGCGGCGAATCCTTCGCCGTCGTGATAGCCGGCGCGTACCGATCCGTTCATCATGTCGACTGACACCGGACCCCGGGGCGTGGTGAAGTCGGCGGTGGCGGTCGCCGAGGGCTCAAACTGCTGGAGCCAGTTTGCCTTGAAGTAGATAGCGTTGGCAATCACGAGTCTGGTGAGATCGTTGACGACGCCGGGGGGTATCAGATCCTCGATTCGATTCTCGGTCTGGTCTTCGACCCACGAGTTGATGGCGACCCGGGATGCTTCGGTCTCGTTGACGAAATCGACGATGTTCATGCCGGCCCCGTAGTGCAGAGCCAACAGATCCAGAAACTCGTCTTCGATGGCGAATCCATCCTGGCCGAACAGCGCGTTCACCGAACGCAACGTGAACGGTTCGGCATCGCCCTCTCCTGGCACCTGTCCTATCTCGGTGATGGCGAGGTCGACTGCATTGCGGGCGGAGTGATAGCGTTCCGGGTCGTCAGCCGACAGCACGTGCGCGATTTCGTCGGCAGTGGGTCCTCTCGCTCCCGCCCACAGCATGCCCAGTGCGGTGGCGATGCTCGACGGGGAAAGGACGGCGTTACCGCCGTCGGCTACCCGAGCCATGATCGCAAACCCGAGATCGGTGTCGGCATCAGCCACCCGGGCGATGTCGGTTTCGCTCGTGCCGGAGGCCGGAGCGCGGGCAATCCCTGAAGTCAACGTCTGGATGCCGATCACCTGATCACCATTCGATCCGCACGCGCCCGCGACGAGCACGGTGGCCACCACGATCGCCAGCCGGCCGCGCAGCACGATCCCTCCTTCTCGTCTCTTGGTTTCTGCTACTTGTCTGCTTCGTGTCTGGCGTCTCAAGCTATCTCAGAGTCCGACTTACGGTTAGGGCCGTTTGGGGTGAATTCCTGGCCCGGCAAGGGAGGACCGGCGGCCCTGTCGACCCTCGCCATGGTCGGTGTCCAATGGAAGCAACAAGGAGGCGGGAGTGCGTTTATACCTGCCGGCAGTCGGGCTGGTATTCGGCATCTTGCTCTCGGGCTGCGGGGGAGGAAGTCCGGCGTCCGGCACGACTTCGACCTCCCTGGGCCGGTACGGCTCTCCGCCCACCACGATCGCGTTGCCTGCCGATCCGACACCGAAGACGACGCTTGCCGATTCGGCGTCGTCGACGGTGGAACCGGTCACCAGCCTGTCCACAACGACCTCGACCGCGCCGACCTCCTCCTCCACCACCACCCTCACCACGACCACGATGGCCGCCATCGCCTTGGCTCGAGGAGACGAAGGAGCGCTCGTCGCCGACCTCCAGACGCAACTGACCGATGCCGGTTTCTTCCGGGACGACATCGATGGCGTATATGGGCCGCGAACGGCCTCGGCAGTGGTGGCCTTTCACAAGTATGTCGAGGCCGAACGAACCGATGATTGGAACGTGGAGGATTGGGTGAGCCTGGCGAACTTGCCACGGCCCGACCTGCCAGATCGTGACGAGCCGAACCGGATCGAGCTCGACCTCACCCGACAGCTCGGGTATCTGTTGATGGATGGCGAGCTCGAAGCCATCATCCCCATCTCCTCGGGCAATGGCGAACGCTACATCAGCTCGTCAGGCGCGACTGTGCGAGCCGTGACACCGCGTGGCGACTACTCCCTCTACAAACACTACGAGGGCTGGCGGATCTCCTACCTCGGTGGGCTCTACCGGCCGTGGTACTTTCGGGGCGGCTATGCCATTCACGGCTCCGACTCCGTGCCACCGTACCCCGCCTCCCATGGCTGTGTCCGCGTTCCGCTATGGGAGGCCGACTGGCTGGCCGGGCGGCTGTGGATCGGCCTGCCGGTTCACGTGTGGGATTAGCAGTCTCAAGTTTTTCTGGACAGGCGCCGATGCCATCCGTAGGATTCACTTTCGATCAGCCGTGTGTTCGAATAGCAGGCAACGGCTGGGGCGGGGATTCTCTTGTGCACATGGCTGCACATGGAGGGCCACGATGACGACAGCTCGACAGTATTCCTTCCACTCTCCGGGTACCGAACACCGTCAGGATCTCGCCGAGTCACGTGCCGACATCGAGCGCGCTGTGCAGGCTCTGAGAGTGGGTCTGGCCGGCGTGGGTGCCCGCCGGGGACGTATTTGGGCGCTCGGGGTCATCGACCCGGTGGGCTCGCTCACAGGGGCGTTCGAACGTCACGCCCGCTCTTCGAAACAGGCCCTGGTGGAGCTCGCCGAGATCGCCCCCGAGTTGGACCACGTGATGATCCGCCTGGAGGAGGAGCACGCCGAGATCATCCTGGCCCTGGAAGAGTGTTTGTGTCGTTTGCGTCGGGAACCTTCGGCCCCTGAGACCGAATGGGTCAATGACATGCGCACCGACCTGATCCACACACTGCGGGCGCTCGCTGATCACCAGGAACGGGAGGAGTGCTTCGTACACGACACGGTCGAGTTCGAAACCGGTGGTGGTGATTGACTCCTTAGGCTGGTGAGATGGAGTGGACCACTGCCGACCTGCTGGACCTACACCCCGAGACCTCGGTGCTCGATCATGGTCTGCGCCCATTCGGCGGAGGCGGTCGCATGGCTGGTCCGGTGTTGATCGTTCAGGCACCCGCTGACAACACACACGTCCGGGCGGCGCTCGAGACGCCGGGCGAGGGCCGCGTGCTGGTGGTCGACGGGGAAGGGGTCATGTCCTGTGCCCTCGTGGGGGACAATCTGGCATCTCTCGCCCTCGAGAACGGTTGGGCCGGGATCGTGATCAACGGCTGCATCCGTGACTCGGCGATCATTGCGGGCATGCCGGTCGCCGTGTGGGCGCTGGGCACCTCGCCGCGCAGGAGTGACAAGAAGGATCGCGGCGGCGTCATCCCCGAAACGACGCTCCTGGACGTCAGGATCCAGCAGGGTGATTGGCTCTACGCTGACACCGACGGCGTGCTGGCCGCCCGTACCCCGATCCACGACAGCTGACCCGCCTCGCGTGCCAGTTGTCCGTGTTGCTCGCGCAATTCTCCTCTCTGGTCTCGCCGTGGCCATGGCCGCCTGTGGCCGAGCAGAGACCGCAACGCCTACCAGCGCGCCGTCGGCCGGGGTGACCTCCACGTCGGTGGTCGCCACCACGGCGCCGGACATCGAAGCGACAGTGGTCGATGCCGTCACCACCAGCCTGGCGACTGAGAGCAGCGCGCCTCCGACGACCCAGGCCGACACCGGAGCCATCAGCTGCATCGGCCCGGCAGGCGAATGGCAGGAGGGCATCGCCGGAGGCCGGAGCTTCCGCGCCATGGTCCCGCCCGGATCCGGACCGCATCCGGTGATACTGGAATTCCACGGCTTTGGCGGCAACGCCTTCGAACAAAGCGATGTGAGCATGCTCGGCCCGGTGGGCTCGGCCAACGGGTTTCTGGTGGTCGTGTTCGACGGGCAAGGAAGGCCCGAGCCGCCGTACCGCTGGGACCTCGACGGCGGGAACGACAGCGACGTCGACTTCATCGACGGGATCCTCCCGCAGCTGGTCCCCTGCGCTGGTCCGGTGTTTGCCACCGGTTTCTCCAACGGAGCCGCCTTCGCAGCAGTGCTCGGATGCGAGAGCTCACTCGATGTGCGGGCGGTTGCCACGGTTTCCTACGCGGTACCGCCCTGCCCCGACGGCGCCCCCCTCGCGATTCAGGGCTTTCATGGAACCGCCGACGGGACCGTCCCCTACGACGGCGACGGCGCCGAGCTCCTCGCTCGGCTACTCGGACTGGGGAGCGGACCCGCCGAGGAGGCCATCGCCGCCTGGGCCGAGCTGAACGGTTGTGGCGATCGAGGCGAAACTGCTGTCGCCGACGATGTCGTTCTGTTCGAATGGTCCGATTGTGAGGCGACGACCCGGTTCTTCCGGATCGACAACGGGGGCCATTCCTGGCCGGGTTCGGACACCGAGGTTCGGTTTGGCGTGACGACGAAGAGCATCTCGGCATCGGAGCTGATCGTGGAGTTCTTCCGCCGCCAGCTCGGCTAGCCGTCGATCCAGGTCTCGAGCGGGACCCCGAGGGCATCTGCCAACCGATTGGCGTACGCGTAATAGCCCACCACCTCGGTGATGTGCAACACATCCAGGTCCGAGCACCCGACCGAGCGCAGACCGTTCACATCGGCCGCCGCCATCGACTGTGGGCTGCGGGTCAGCTTGTCGGCAAATGCGAGGATGGCAAGCCGACGTTCGTCGAGCCCGGCGGTCCGATAATCCTGTTCGATTCTGTCCGCCAGTCCGTGGTCATTGAGCAGCCGGCGCAGACCGCGCCGATGATGCGTCAGTCAGTAGTGGCACTCGTTGATCTTGCTCACCACGACGGCGATCATTTCGCGCTCGACTTTGGGGAGCGACCGGGTCGACTTCATCGCCTGTCGGTACAGGGCCAAGTGGGCGGATAGGCCGGCCGGATCCAGTGAGTGGATCCCCAAGATGTTGTCCACCCGCTGGTATTGCGGATCCACCACGCTCGGATGCAAGGCCGCCAGCTCGGGATCGTCCCACTGGCGGTCGTCGATCATGTCGATCCAGGGCCCGTCCATGATCCCGACCCTAGGGGCCTAGTCTGCCGGGATGCCACACGTCGCTGCCCTCTGGCTGAAGCACTCGCACGGCAGCCCCATGCGTTCCGTGGAGGAACTCGATTTGATCGAGGAGGAGGGCATCGTCGGCAACGCCGATCGGGGCGGTTGGCGGCAGGTCACCATCATCAGCGAAGAACGGTGGGCGCGGGCAGCATCGGAGCTGGAGGCCGACGTCGAACCGGCGCTACGCCGTGCCAACGTGATGGTGAGCGGAGTCGAGCTGGCCGACTCCCGTGGCCGGATCCTGGCGCTGGGAGGTTGCCGTATCGAGCTGCGGGGCGAGACCCGCCCGTGCAAACTGATGGACGAACAGCACCCGGGGCTGCGCGACGCATTGCAGAACGACTGGGGTGGGGGAGCGTTCGGTGTGATCCTCGACTCGGGTACCGTGCGCGTGGGAGACCCAGTCCGGTTCCTGGAATCCAGCGCATGACCTTCGCCCGGGGCCTTCCGAAAGCGGAGCTGCATCTCCACATCGAAGGCACACTCGAGCCGGAGATGATGTTCGAACTCGGGCGCCGCAACGGCGTCGAGTTGCCCTTCGCGTCTCCCGATGAGGTACGCACGGCATACGAGTTCGATGACCTGCAGTCCTTCCTGGACATCTACTACCAGGGGGCCGCGGTTCTGGTGCAGCCCGAAGACTTCCACGACCTGGCGTTTGCCTATTTCCAACGGGCGGCTGCCGACGGGGTACGTCGAGCCGAGATCTTTTTCGACCCTCAGACCCACACAGAAAGGGGGGTGGCCATGGGGGCGGTCATCGAAGGGTTGACGGAGGCGATGCGTCGAGCAGACGAGGAACTCGGACTCAGCTCTGGTCTGATCATGTGCTTCTTGCGCCACCTGCCGGCGGCATCGGCGATGGCAACGCTGGAAGATGCCCTCCCGTACCGGGATCATCTTCTCGGCATCGGCTTGGATTCGTCCGAGGCGGGTTTTCCTCCCCGCCTGTTCACCGACGTCTACGCCCGGGCGAAGAGTGAAGGGCTACGTGCCGTGGCCCACGCCGGCGAGGAAGGGCCGCCTGACTATGTCGGCCAGGCCCTGGATCTTCTCGGCGCTGAGCGCATCGACCACGGCGTTCGGTCCATGGAAGACCCGCAGCTCGTGCGGCGACTGGCCGACGAACAGGTGCCGCTGACCGTGTGCCCTCTGTCCAATGTGAAGCTCCGCGTGGTGGACCAACTCTCCGATCACCCGCTCCCGGCGATGCTGGAGGCGGGTTTGTCCGTCTCGCTCAATTCCGACGACCCCTCGTACTTCGGCGGGTATGTGGCAGACAACTACGAGGCGGTGGCGTCCCAGCTCCAACTCACGGAGGCTGACCTCATCGGAATCGCCAAGAACTCGTTCCGGGCCTGCTTCGTCGAAGACGATCAGAAACGGGCCTTCGTGATCGAGGTCGAAGAGTACGCCACAAGGGCCGGCTAAGCCAGGTGCCGCTCCATCCATGCCACCGCAAAGCTGACCAGCTCGTTGCCATCGATCAACTCTGACGGGGCACCCCCGACCCGGCCCCGTCGCGGCCGACGATCGGACAGGAACTGGCGAAGAATCACGGTGAAGTAGTCGCCGGGCGAGTAGTCGACGATGCCCGCCTCATCGTCGAGTGCGTCTACCACCCTTACCGAGGGGCCGTCGGGGCCGGCCACGAGCCGGTGGCGGCGAATCCGCCGTTTCGGTGCAATGGGCGCCACGTATTCGGCATAATGAAGCAGGGTCGTGGTGTTTTCGTCGGCCCCCATCCGCAGGACCCTGCCGCCGGCCTCCACGAACCGTTCCAGCGGTGAACCGGGGCCGAAGTAGTCATCCCATGGCACATCGGTCGTGAACTCCATCGCCCGTCGACCCCAGGCCGCAAACCGGCCTTCGGGATGGTCGCTCATCACGGTGCCCGGCCGCCGACGGAACACCTCGGCCAACGCACCGACCTCTGGATCGGATGCGGTTTGCCAAGCATCGAACGGAGTGGCATCGGCCAGTAAGGCGGCCCGCACTTCCTCGGGGCGCTCGTTGACCCAGGCCCAGGGATCTTCCGCCCCGAGGACCATCAGCAGGGTCCCGGCGGGCCCCACCGCCGCCTGTAATGCGTCGATCACCCCATCGGCGTCGCGTTCGACAGGCCCGATGGCACGCAACGAGGCGTGAACCATCAGGCTGTCACCCTCCTCGACCGCTAGGGATCGGAGGTCACCCGCGATGTCACTGATCGAATGCCGCTTTCGCACAGCGCCATTCTGCCAATCGGGCGGCGGATGCTCGATCGGCAGTCGCAGGGCGGCCGTCAGCCGGCGTAGCCCCCGCCGGCCGTCCGTCGTACTGCGGCCAGTATCTTGGCGTACCCGGTACAGCGACAGAGGTTGCCGGCCAGCCCTTGTCGCACCTCGTCGTCTTCCGGATTCGGGTTCGCCGTCAGCAAGGCGTGGGCCGACATGATCATCCCCGGCGTGCAGAAGCCGCATTGGACGCCTCCCTCCTCCAGCAGGTTTCGCTGGATGGGATGGAGCTCACCGTCTTCTACCAATCCCTCCACGGTCGTGATCTCCCGTCCCTGGGCCTGGGCGGCGAGGTACGAGCAGGAGTTGACCGGTTTGCCATCGAGCAGAACCATGCAGGCACCGCATTCGCAATCGTCGCAACCCTCTTTGGTACCGGTGAGCCCAACCTCGGATCTGAGCACGCTGAGAAGGTTGCGGTCCGGCGGAGCGTCGATCGGGTACTCGGTTCCGTTGACGTTGAGGGAATAGGTCATGCGATCGATCCGAAGATGGGAGCGTGGTTGAAGGGCACGGGGATGTGCTCCCCCCGGGCGCGAGCCGAGGCTGCGAACACGGCCCGGTGGGCCATGACGCCGACCGTGTGCTTGCGGTAATCGGCGCCCGCGCGCAGGTCGCTGATCGGGTCCGCCTGATCGGAGGACAGGCGGGCCACAGTCGCCAGCGCGTCGGCATCGAGCGGCCTTCCGACGATCTGATCGCCGAGCCCGTCGACGGTCACAATCGTCGGTGCCACCGCGGTCAGCGCCACGGCCACCTCGCCGACCGATCCATCTTCCTGCAGAACCACCGATGCGGCTGCCCCGACGACCGCAATCTCCATCGCCCGGCGGTATTCGAGGCGGGCATAGGCACTGCCCGAGGACGGCGGCCGGACGGGTAGTTGCACTGCCACGCACAACTCGTCGGCGGCGGCACTGGTCTCGCCCGGCCCCAGCCACAGGTCGCCTACGGCCAGCATCCGACTGCCCGAGGTCGAGCGAAGTTCACATCGGGCACCCAGCACCATGAGAGGGGCGCCGGTGTCCATCGCGGGCGACCCATTCATGATGTTGCCGCCGATGGTCCCGACGTTGCGGGTGGCGGGCGAACCCACCAAAGCGGCCGCATCGGACAACGCCGTATAACCCGAAACGACATGTTGGTCGGTGGCGAGGGTGGCGTGATTGACGCCGGCCCCGATCCGTAGGGCCCCGCCTTCGAGCGAGACGCCCTGCAGCTCGGGGAGCCGATCAATCGCCACGAGCGCCGGGGGGAGTGGTTGGTTGCCCTGGCGGGAGGCGACCACCAGGTCGCTTCCGCCGGCTATCGGCCGGGCGCCGGCGGCCAGGGCACCCAGGGCTTCATCGATCGTGGATGCGATCTCGAAGTTCACAACGCCCGCCACACCCGCTCGGCCGTCATCGGCAGCTGCAGGATCGGCGCACCGACGAGGGCGGCGATTCCATTCGCCACCGCAGCAGCGGTCGCCACATTGGGGGCCTCGGCCAGACCTTTGGCTCCGTGTGGCCCCGCGTCGGGGGTGGCCACCTCGACGAAGGTGGTCGTGATCGGGGGGGCGTCAGCCATGGTCTGTAGCTTGTAATCCAGCAGCCCCGGGTTGAGCTGATGGCCTCGATTGTCGTAAACGGTGCCCTCGGTGAGTGCCTGGCCGATGCCCATCAGCACCCCGCCCTCCACCTGACCGACTGCGCCGATGGGGTTGATGATCGTGCCCGAATCGTGGGCGGTGCTGACTTCCAGTACTCGGACCACACCGGTCGCCCGGTCGAGCCGGACCCGGACGGCGTGGCAGGAGAATTGGGGAGCAGACCACGCCGCCACCCCCTGATCGCCGACGCAGGTCGATCCGACCAGTTCCGGCTCGGGGAGCGGGTCGCTGGACCCGTGAGCCAGCAAGAGGTTTTCGGAGGCGGCAAGGGCAGCGAGTTCGGTGATGGACACAGAGCTCCCCGGTGAGCCCGCCACCATCGCAGCTCCGTCTTCGAGTCGAATGTCCTCGGGGGACGCCTCGAGCTGGGCGGCCGCCAATTCCCGCAGCTGCTTGCCGATCTCGTGGGCGGCGCCCAGCGCCGCTCGCCCGTTGTTGAGCAGCGTCTGGCTGCCGGTGGCGCCGACGTCGTAGGGAGCGGCACTGGTGTCCTGGTAGATCAGCTCGAAATCCTCGGCACGCATCCCCAGCTCGTCGGCCACGAGCTGAGGGAGGGTCATGACGGCACCGGTACCGCATTCCTGGGCACCGGTGATGATCTGGCCCTTGCCGTCGTCGTCCACCTTGACGTAGACGCCCGATGGCCCGGGAAAGCTGGGCCACCACCCGATGGCGACGCCGATCGCCTCATCGGCCGGCAGATCGGATCCATAGCCGATGGCGGCCACCGCTTCGTCGATACAGGCGCGCAAACCGATCTCGCCGTACGTCTGTCCGACGACCCCGACATCCCCCGAATCGATGGCGTTCAGGCGTCGGAACTCGACGGGGTCCATTCCCGCCGCCCGGGCCAGCTCGTCGGTGTGTGACTCGAGGGCCCAGCACGCCTGGGGAGCTGTCGGGGCCCGTACCGATCCGGACGGCTGCTTGTTGGTGTACACCAGCGACGACTCGATGAGCAGGTGGGGGACCCGGTAGGGTCCGGCCAAATGCATGGCCGCGAGCTGGGGAAAAAAGTCGGCGTCTGCGGTGTAGGCCCCGTTGTCGAGCAGCAGCCGGCCTTGCCGGGCATTGATGGTCCCGTCATCGTTCAGCCCGGTCGTGATCTCGATGACCATGCCCTCGCGGCGCCGGTCGGGCGCCAGGAACTCCTCCTGCCGGGAGAACACGAGCTTGACGGGTCGCCCGGCAGCCCGGGCGAGAGCGGCCACGTGCGCTTCGAAATGGAACCCACATTTGCCGCCAAACCCACCGCCCAGATGCGGCACGATCACCCGCACATGGTTGGTGGGGAGCCCGAGCGTCTCACACACACCGGCCCGCGCCTGGAACGGCACCTGGGTCGACGACCAGATCGTCACCTTCTGGCCCTCCCATTGGGCCACGATGCCGCGCGGTTCGATGGGAACGGCGTGTGAGGCGTCGGCCTCGAACCGGCTAGTGACAACCTGATCCGCCTCGGCCATCCCGGCCGCCACATCTCCCTTGGAGATCGAGGAGAAAGACGCCACGTTGCGGTCACGTACAACGTGGTCGGCGTCGTAGCTTTCCCAATCGGCGTGCACCAGCGGGGCACCATCACCGAGCGCCGCCTCCAGGTCGAGCACGGCCTCGAGTTCTTCGTATTCGACGACGATGGCATCCACCGCCTTCTGGGCGGTCTTGCCGTCGACGGCGGCAACCGCTGCGAGAACGTCGCCTTCGAAGCGAACCACGTCGGTGGCGAACAGGCGCCGGTCCGGAATCGCCCCAAAGAGCACATCGGGCACGTCGGCGGCGGTAAGCACCGCAAAGACGCCCGGCATTGCCCTGGCTGCGTCGGTGTCGAGACGGGTGATCCGACCGTGGGTGACGCCGGCGTATTTGAACTTGGCGATGGCCATTCCCGTCAGGCTGATGTCGGCGACGTAACGTCCGGAGCCTGTCACCTTGTCGGGTCCGTCGGCCCGCACGAAAGATCTGGGTTTGGTCAACACTCCGGACACGCTAGCCGACTCGCCATAGGCCCTCTCCGCCTACTCGGGGACCTCGTCGTTCCGCCAGACGATCAGCGAGGCCCAGCCGTCGGTGGCCGTGTCTTCGATGTAGTCGGCCAGTACCCCCCGCACCTCGAAGCCGTTCTCCAACTGGAAGCTGAGGGTCGGATCGTACAGGTCGCCTGCCACCACCCGGTCGCAGTACTCCTGCGCGGTCATCTCGTGTTTGTGGTCGGCGTAACCCGGCAGGTAGCCGCCGGCGATGATCCCTTTCTTTCCGTCACGCCGTACCAGATCCTTGCGCAACTCATACAGACGCCGCCCGATCCCCCGGCGGCGGTAGTCGGGGTGCACGACGATGTCGGTCCCGTAATACCAATCGCCATCCGGATCGTGGTTGCCACATTGGTGTTCGCCGGTGATCTCGGCAATCGTGTGCTGGGTGTGGTTGAAATCGAAGTCGAGGTAGATCCCGCCACCCTGGCCGACAACCCGGTCTCCATCGAGTACGACGAAGAACCCCTCCGGGAACGTCCGGGCGTAGGCCAGCATGTCTTCTTCCTGGAGCAGATCCTCCGGGTTGGCATCCTCGAAGGTCGCCAGCTCGAGCTCGGCGCATTTGGGAGCAAGTTCCTCCGTGAGATTCACGTATCGGAACTCGGACATCAAAACGCGAAATGCTCGTAGGGATTGCTGTCCGGACGGCCCGCCACAGCCCAGAGGTCGCCGGTCGCCGGGCTCATCACGGCTGCTCCGCACGATTCGATGTGGTACGGAGGTTTGGCGACCTGGCAGATGCCGGCTGTGTCACGGGTGATTTCCATCAGGAGCTCGACGGTGATGGGAGCGCCCTCGAGGAGCTTCTTGGCCCGCTGGTGACGGGCTCGCGAGCTCTCCATCAGCGCCGGGGCCTTCTCGGCCTGGAACTGCTCGGTTTCTCCGTAGAGCGCGTGGTTGGTATGTACGTAGGGAGAGGACGTGACTTCCGTGATGTGGTAGGACTGCGGCATGGCCTCGATGTTGACGCCGGTCCCGTTCGGTCCCATCACGAGGTAGTTGTGGCCTCCCGCGATGGGTGCCTCGGTGATGATCTTCACGGCGTTCTCGACATTGGTCTGTTGGAGCGCCTTGCGAACGACGAACGGCCAAGTGACGCCGATGCGCCCTTGCGCCGCCGTGAGGTTGTTGATCCCAACGGTCACACCGGCTTCGTTCATTCCGAGCTGACCCGAGCAACCCAATGTCGTGAACACGAACGCCCTCGGGTGCTCGAAGTCTTCGATTTCGAGGAGGATCACGTGCTGGGTGGCGCTGTCGTGCATGTCCCACGTCTGAGCGTACAACGGCCTCCCGTCGGCGGTCGCCGACCCCGGCACGATCATGGCCGTACAGGTGTCATCCTCTGGCGCCTGGTCGAAGGCCCCCCGGACGACATCGATGAAATCGGTGAAACCGCCGACAACGATCGCCTCCGGAACCCCGATCCCGGCTGCGTCGGCCATCGCCTCCATCTCCTCGAACAGGTCGGGGGAGTAGTCGGCATGGGGCTGGATCAGGCTGTCGGCCACGCCCAGCACCTCGGTGCGGGAGAGGTTCCGTCCTCCGGTCCACGACCCCTGCATCACGAGCATGATCCGCTCTTCCGTGTAGGCCTGGATCTCTTCCGGAAACGGTGATCCGTGCTCGACGCCGCGCTCGGCGGGCGTTCCCGTCAACAACAGTCGGCGGGTCATGG
This sequence comes from Acidimicrobiia bacterium, assembly GCA_041609995.1. Taxonomy (GTDB): domain Bacteria; phylum Actinomycetota; class Acidimicrobiia; order Spongiisociales; family SHLN01; genus JABDOU01. The sequence goes on along the minus strand of JBFIPU010000038.1, from coordinate 6,338 downwards.
GGCCACCGCCGTCACCGAGGCCTCGACGACATCGAGAGCCTCATCGAGTTCGTCATCGCTGATCACCAACGGGGGAAGGAAACGGACGCAATTGGAGTAGAGGCCGGCGCGGATCGTGATCACACCGCGCCGGGTGGTCTCGGCCGTGACGGCCGAGGCGAGATCCATCGACGGCTCTTTGCTCTCGGAGTCGGTGACCAATTCCATTGCCAACATTGAACCTACACCGCGCACATCGCCCACGAAACCGGGATGGTTCGACTGGATCTTGTCGAGCCGGGCACGCAGGTGCCGCCCGATCTCCGATGCTCGGGCGAGGAACGCGTCGGTGTTGACTTGGTCGATCGCCGCCAGAGCGGCCACACAGGCCAGCGGGTTGCCCGAATAGGTTCCCCCCAACCCTCCAGGATGGGGGGCGTCCACGATGTCGGCCCGGCCTGTGACCGCCGACAGGGGCATGCCGGCCGCCAGCGACTTGGCCGTTGTCACGAGATCGGGCACGACCCCGGCGTGTTCGATGGCGAACAGTTTGCCGGTGCGGCCGAAGCCGGATTGAATCTCGTCGGCGATCATTACGATGCCCTGCTCGGTGCATAGCTCGCGCAGACGTCGCAGCCACGCTTCGGGCGCCGGGATGAAGCCGCCTTCGCCCTGGATCGGCTCCACCACCACGCAGGCCACGTGGGCAGGCTCGACGATCGCCATGAAGCTGTGATCGAGTTGTGCAACGTGCCAATCGATGAACTGCCTTTCCGACATGCTGTCGGGGCGCCGGTACACGTTCGGGAACGGGAACCGATAGATCTCGGGTGCGAACGGGCCGAACCCGTGTTTGAACAGATTGAATTTGGACGTCATCGCCATCGTCATGTTCGTGCGTCCGTGGTACGCCCCGTCGAATACCACCACTCCCTGGCGGCCCGTGAACGCCCGGGCCGCCTTCACGGCGGTCTCGACGGCCTCGGCGCCCGTGTTCATCAATACGGTCTTCTTGTCGAAGTCGCCCGGCGTGATGCGGTTGAGAGCCTCGGCCACCTCGACGTACGGTTCATAAGAGGCGACGATGGCGCACATGTGGATGAGACTCTCGGCTTGGTTCTTGAGGGCCGATACGACCGCGTCCGGTGTGTGCCCGGTGGCGAGAACGCCGATACCACCCGCCAGATCGATCAGCCGATTGCTGTCCAGATCGGTCACCACCGCGCCGTGGGCGGAGGCAATCGCCAGCCGGGTGAGTTTGGCCGCTCCTTTGCCGGTGGCGGCCTCCCTCCTGGCGATCAACTCGAGGCTGCGGGGTCCGGGGATATCGGTGACGAGGCTGATGGCTCCCATGTGTCTCCACTCTGGCGGTCGGGCCTAGATTACGTTCACATCAAGAAGTGCGCGGGAGGTAGCCGGCATGAAAGGGGACGGGTTCGAAACGTCGGAGATCGCGGCGTTCGCAGCCCGGGCCACGTTTTCCGGCGTGCCGGCTGCGACGCTCGAGAACCTCGGGAAAGAGTCTCGGGTGGTCGTGGTCGGTGCTCCTTTCGACTGGGGCGCCTCCTACCGCCCGGGCGCTCGTTTCGGCCCCAAGGCGATTCGTGACGTCGGTTACCTGGGCTTCGACGGGTATCGACCCCACCTTCCGACCGGGATCGATTCGTTGTCGGTGCTCGGGGTGGTCGACATCGGGGACCTCAACCTTCCGCCCGGATACATGGACGAAAGCCTCGACCGTATCTCGGCCGCGATCGCCACGATCGCCGAGGCGGACAAGATCCCCATGATCCTCGGTGGCGACCACACGATCACCTACGCCAACGCCCGGGCCCTGGCCCGGGTCAGGGGGGACTTCGCCTTGATCCACTTCGACGCCCACGCCGACACCGGCGCCGGTACGCTCGGCGGCATGCCCCACAGCCATGGCACGCCGATGCGCAAGCTGATCGAGGAGGGTCACGTGGCCGGACGCCGGTTCGCCCAGATCGGGCTCCGGGGCTATTGGCCGGAGCCGGAAACGGTTGCGTGGATGGCGGAACAGGGGATGCGCAGCTTTCTGATGACCGACATCGTCGATCGAGGACTCGACGCGGTGGTAGACGAGGCCATCGCATACGCCGGCGACGGCGTCGACCAGGCGTTCCTCTCGGTCGACATCGACGTGGTCGACCCGGGGATGGCTCCCGGCACGGGAACCCCCGAGCCGGGAGGTTTGCTGCCGCGCGAGCTGCTCGACACCCTGCGGAGACTCGGGCGAGAGCTCAACGTGATCGGAGCCGACGTGGTCGAAGTGTCGCCCCCATATGACGGTCCCGGTGAGGTGACGGCGTTGCTGGCCAACCGGGTCGTGCTGGAGATCCTCAACGGCGTGGCCGAACGCCACTCAGGCCAGAGCTGACACCAGCGCCGTCGCCGCCCGGTCGACCCGGTCCGGTCCCCAGGCCTCCGGATCCTCCACGATCGACACGAACACACCCTGGGCGAAAAGGAACAGCGCATCGGCGGTGGTGGAGGGGTCGGGATGGCCGCGGCCGGCCAGGATTTCCTCGAAAACGCCGCGCACCCGCCGGGCGGTGGCTCGCAGACGGGCGTCCACCTCGCCCGAACGGCCCGGGGCCGTGAGCAAGTCGACCCAGAATTCACACCTGATCTGCTCGGCGTCGTCCCACCACACTGACGCCAGCAAGGCCCTCCGGATCACGTCATCACCGCCCTCGTGGCTGATCGCCTCCAGTTCCTCGACCCACTCGGTTCCCAGCATGTCGACCGCATTCACCAGCAGTGCTGCCCGGGTCGGGAGATAGTTGGTGATGACTGTCGTGGAGGCACCGAGCTCGCCGGCCACCGAACGCAGCGTGACGCCCGCCAACCCGGTCCGGGCGGCTACTCGAAACGTCGCCTCGGCGATGTCGCGCCGGCGTTGCTCGACGTCGACCTGGATCGGCATCAGGCCAGTGCCTCCTCCAGCGCATCACCGAACGCCTCCAGCGTGACCGCCACATCCTCCTCGTCGTGCGCTGCGCTCAAGAACCAGGGCTCGTGAGCGTCCGGGGAGGGGAGCACGCCTCGGTGGATCATGCCCATCATGGTTTTTTCGTACAGGTCCTCGTTGTGGGACGCCGTATCGCGCAGGTCGGTGGGCTCTCCCGGTCCGAAGTAGATGCCGAACATGGCCGGATGCCCGAGGACGGCGCCCTCAACCCCGGCCTCGGCCATGATGCCCCGCACACCCGTCATCAAGGCGCTGCCGATCTTGTCGATGCGGGACATGGGCTCGCCGGTCAGCAGCTTTGCGACCGTGGCGGACGCGGCGGCGGTCGAGATCCCGTTGCCGGAGTACGTCCCGGCCTGCATGATTCCGCCTTTCGCCCAGCCCTGCAGAACTTCGCCCTGGCCGGCGATGGCCGCCACCGGAACGCCGTTACCGAGCGCCTTGGCGAAGGTCGACAGGTCCGGGGTGACCCCGAACGCGGCGGCGGCTCCCCCGGTGGCAATGCGGAAACCGGTTTTCACCTCGTCGAAGATCAGCACCGTGCCGTACCGGTCACAGACCGAGCGCAGACCTTCGAGAAATCCCGCCTGGGGCATGATGCCCATGCAGTTGCCCATCATCGGTTCCACGAAGATGGCGGCGATCCGGTTTCCGTGTACAGCGAATACCCGCTCGACGGCATCGAGATCGTTGTAGGGGAGCGTGATGATCAGGTCGTTGATGACCCCCGGCATTCCCGAGCTCATCGGCAGAGGGATTGGACGGTAGGGCGAGCCCATCATTTCCGTGTCCATTCCGGGCGACGAATACATGACGTAGTCATGGGCACCGTGATAGTTGCCCTCGAACTTCACGAGAACGTCCTTGCCGGTGAAGCCGCGCGCGAGTCGTGTTGCGTGCATCGTGGCTTCGGTGCCGGTATTGGTGAAGCGCAGCTGCTCGACCCACGGCACGGCCTCTTTCACCTTCTCGGCGGCGAGCACCTCCCGCTCCTGGGTGAAGGCATAGGTGAATCCGTCAGCGGCCGCCTCCGCCACGGCCTCGGCCACGTCGGGGTCGCCGTGGCCGAGGATGATCGGTCCAAAGCCCATGTGATAATCGATGTATTGCTTGCCGTCGGCGTCTGTCACGCGGCTGCCTTTGCCACCGGTCAACACGATCGTGTCGTCGCGCCCCCAGTAGCGCCAGCCACTGGACACGCCGTTCACGAGGGCGCGGTAGGCCCGGTCGAAGAGTTTGGCCGTTTCGGGTCCCTGCAAGCTCATCGGATGTCTCCTGTCACGATCACGTACAACTTCTCCAGGTCTTCGAGCACGTCCCAGCGTCCGGACCAGCCGGCCGGGAGGACAAACACATCACCCGGCCCCACCTCGTAGGACTCTCCATCGTGGTCGGTGATCCGCGCCCGGCCGGACACGATGTGAACCACCTCGGTATCAGGGCGGTTCTCGATCTGCCAGCCGCCGGGGGTACATCCCCACGTCCCGACCTCGATCCCGTTGCGGTCAAACAACTCGCTGAACCAGGTATGCGGCTTCCCGGTGTCGGCCCCCGCCCTGATGCCAAGCTCGACTCGGCGAGCCGAAAGCGTGGCGATATCAGATTTCGTCGATTCCATTGGTGCTCCTGATGAGACGCGTCACCGCGGCGGACACGCGCGATGGGCGATCGGTTCTGGCTTCTTCGATGTCCGCCGCCTTCATGGCCGCCTGTACGCCGGTGATGCCGGCCCACCGCAACGGTTCGGGTTCCCACCGCCGCAGCGCTCGGTTGACCCACGGGAAGCTGGTCAGCTCGGTGGAGTCTCCGGTCACCAGATCGGTCATGGTGCGCCCGGCGAGGTTGGTGGCGCCCACACCATTGCCGACAAACCCACCGATCCAGCCCATGCCCGACACCGGGTCGAAGACAACCCGCGGCAACCAGTCGCGGGCGACTCCCAGCACTCCGCCCCACCGGTGGGAAATCGATACACCATCGAGCACCGGGAAAAGCGACACGAGGGTGTTCCAGACATCCTGATGATGATCGGCGGAGAATTCGGCGCCCCGCCGGATCCGGGATCCATAGTCGTAGGGAGCTCCCCGGCCCCCGAAAGCGATGCGGCCGTCGGCGGTCCGCTGGCCGTAGATGACCATGTGGCGGTAATCACCGAAGAGCTCCCGGTCAGCCAGTCCGATCTCGTCCCACATGGTTTCCGAGAGCGGCTCGGTGGCGAGCATGAGCGAATACAGCGGGACCAGGTCGCGATGATGTGCTTCCATCTCGGCCGTGTAAGCCTCCGTTGCCCGGAGTACCACCCGGGCCGAGATCGAACCCCGGTTCGTGCGCACGTGCCCGGGCTTGATCTCGGTGGCTTCGGTGTTTTCGAAGATCGTGACACCGTGGCTCTCTGCTGCCCGGGCGAGTCCGGTCGCCAGCAGGGCTGGTTGGAGGGACGCGGCTTGCGCGATGAATACCGAACCGTGGGTTTCCGTTGCTGCGATGCGGTCGGCCGTTTCGGCCGGTGTCAGCAAGCGGATGTCGTCCGTCGTCCAGCCGAGTCGATGGAGCTCGGAAACATGGTGGTGGGCTCGGTGGGCCTGGCCTCCATTGCGGATCAACTCGATGATGCCTCCCTGGTGGAAGTCGCACTCGATCCCCTCCTTACTCACCACGCTGCTCACTTCGTCAACCATTTCCAGCAGAGCACGCGTCCAGCGCCGGGCGGTTTCGGTGGACGACAGCCGCTCGATCGCCGACGCATCGGCAGCAAAACCGGCATAACACCAGCCTCCGTTGCGACCCGAAGCGCCATAGCCGACGAAGTCGCGCTCGATGAGGGCAATGTCCAGGGACGGGTCGCGTTGCGCAAGGTAGTAGGCGGTCCACAGTCCGCTGTATCCACCACCGACGATCGCCACGTCGACCCTGGCCGGGTCCTCGAGGGGAGGCCGCGTGGGTTTGCGGCTGATGGCCTCCCACCACAGAGGAAAGGGCCGGGCGCCTACGATCGACTCAACACTGCGACTCGGCATGGTGCTAGCGTACTACTTTGTACAACACTGTTGTATTATCGCCCCGCAGGAAACCGGAGGATGACATGACCGTCGATGTGAAGATGTACGTGGCGGGCGAATGGACCGCGGGCAGTGGCGGTGACCCATACCAGCTCATGTCACCGGCGACCGGCGAGCACATCGCCAACATCCCCCGGGCCTCGCAGGCCGAGATCGACCGGGCAGTCGATGCCGCCCGGGCCGCACAGGATGAGTTCCGCCACTGGTCGGCGTTCGAACGGGCCCAGGTCTGCTTGGACATCGCGAGCGCCATCGAGCCGCTGGTGGAAGAGATCGCCCGCATCCAGACGCTCGAGCAGGGCAAG
>JBFIPU010000037.1:0-24631 GCA_041609995.1 Acidimicrobiia bacterium | reverse complement strand
GTCTGCGATGCCGCTCGAGTGGGTCAACCGCAGATAGGTGAATCCGGTGGATTCGCGATAGAGGCCGATTTCGTCGTCGCCGTCACCATCAAAGTCACCGACGAATGGCCGGTCGCCTGGGATACCGAAGAAATACTCGGTGGTGGCCAGTCCCGTGTCGAGTGTGTTGCGTAGGAAGACTTTGCCCATGTTGGGCCGGTAGATACCGAGCGAGTCGCACCCATCTCCATTCCAATCGCCAGCCAGGGGGATATCGCCACCGATACCGAAAAAGAATTCGATATTGGCGATGCCTGTATCGACTGTGTCGCGCAAATAGGCGAAACCGTTTGCTTCTCTGAACATGCCCGGGGTTTCTTGACCGTCGCAGTCCCAATCCCCGACAACGGGGACGTCTCCTGGTATCCCGAAGTAGAACGAGCGTTCTCCTTGAATATGCCACTGGCCGGTGGTCGTATCCACCAAACCGACCCCGGCAGCAGGCAGCGGCCTCCAGGCCGGAGCCTCGCCATCGGTGAGATAGGTGGGGTTGACGCCATCCTTGTCAACGACATAGATATCGAAGGCCGAGGGCGGCCGTTCAAATGCATGGTTGACGTCCGGGTCGAGAACGAAGGCGAGTTGGGAGCCGTCGGGTGACCAGTTCGGAGACCGCGAATCACCGCCGAGGGGAACGTCAATAACGACCCGATCGGTGCCGTCGGGATCGACCAGCGTGACCGATTGATGCAATACGCCGCCCGTTTCGATCGAGATTCTCGTGCCATCCGGTGACCAGGTCGGTCCACCGGCCCTCCACGAAGAGCCCGACGCCAGGGATGTGACCTCGCCGCCGTTTTGGGGCACGGTGAAGAACTCTACGAACTCCGAATGGGGACTGCACGAAGACCCTCGTGCGGCGAAAGCGATCGTCGAGCCATCAGGGGACCAAGCCAATGAGGAGAATCCACCCGGGCAGAGAGCGTCTCCTGGGTCGTATTCAGCGATGGCCAATCGTTTGCCGCCGTCGGCATCCATCACATAGAGAACATCCGGATCGTCCCGGCCAACGAAGGCAATGTGTGAACCATCGGGGGACCACTGTGGCGCGAAGTCGTCCGCGGCGCGGTCGGCAGTGAGGGTGATCGCAGAGCCGCCCGCAGCCGGGAGGACGGAGATGTCTCGACCTCCCAGGTCGCTGGATGAAGCAAACATGATGGAGAGCCCATCAGGCGACCATGTCGGCCCCGAAACCTCAATGGCCCCCTCCGTCAGGTTGACGGTTGAACCCGTGATTACATCGGTCACCCAGAGGTCCGGGACCTGGCTGTGGGAGACCCACGCAATGAAGCGGCCGTCAGGAGACCACGACCAGTCGAGATCTGGGACAGCCGCAATGGTCGTGGGTTCGGAGCCGTCGAAGTTCTCAACGTACAGCGTATCCGATCCGTCTCGGTCTGAGACGAAAGCGAGCCGGGCGCCGTCCCATGACCACCACCCGCCTCGGTCATCCAACGGCTGAGTCGTCACGTTCTGAAGCACGTTTCCCTCGGTATCCATCAGATAGATATCGGCGTCAGTGGTCTCGCCTCCGGTGAACGCGATTGCTTCGAGGTGGGTCATGTCAGTGGCTATACCGGCGCCGGGACTCAGGCCGGAGATCAAGGTGCCCAACACGAGAGCGATCATCAAAGCCAGAAACAAACCAATGGAGCCGGCAGGTATCGCTCGATAGCCACCCGGTCGCCGTGAGAAGGGTGGGACCATGGGACCGACCTTCCGTGTTCTGGATGCCTTTGTGGATCGTAGGAATCGCGTAATCCGCCGGATAGGGCCGCATGGCCCTTGATCGCGCTTGGGCGATGAACGGAGTAAGCCTGGTCGACGAGTCGTTGGCACACATCAATCCCCGGGCATCACAGCAGCGCAGGAGCGTCTCGATCGACTGGATCACCCGCTCGCGCTGGATTGCGACGTCTTCGGACGCGAGTGACCTCAACGCGGCAAGGCACCGTCACCCAGGACCACGCGAGGAGGCGTCACCCCAATCATGTTGGGGAAGATGCTCCTCACCCGGACCAACGCCGCCGGGTCTCCCAAGATCAGGCCAGGTCGATTACCCACCCATATCACCAAATCAGGCGCACGAACGCACTTGCCGAAGCGTGAACGAGATCGGCACCTATTGAGCGCCGGAGGTTCAAGCGTGTCGTGCCGGGAACCCAACAGGACGCACGGCTCATGCGTCGGCATTCTCAGAGGTAAGGACGACGCTTCGCGGTTCAAGTGAATCGCAGTGGGCCCGGTAGGACTTGAACCTACGACCGACGGATTATGAGTCCGCTGCTCTAACCAGACTGAGCTACAGGCCCGAGGTAATGCCGATCCAGGTTGGGCGGCCTCATCATCCTACGGATTATGGGAATCCTGCGGATTCCTGGTGAGTTTGGCGTTGCCAAACTCGATGTCGACTACGAGTTCGTTTGCGAACTCGCAAGCAACCCGAAGGGTTGCCCTTTTTGAAGCTTCGCTCGGTCTCGCGTGGTGGGGTGGTCGCGTGGCGCTCGTTCAAAGAGGGTCGATCAGCTGCTCTAACCAGACTGAGCTACAGGCCCGAGGAACTCGAAGCGTTCCCATTTCTTTGCAGCTTCGCTCGTGGTCGGCGTTGCGGTGGCGCTCCTGCAAACAGGGCTGGGGTGTACCGATCAGGTCGAGTTGCGGAGCAACTCCCAAGGATCCGAAGGGTTGCTACGGATGAGGTTCGCGGTCTCGACCATCGGTCGGTAACGACGACTCCGTGACTAGTCCCGGTCACTAGTCAGGGCTACGCGAAAAATGACACTACCGATTTGGATCACCACCGTATGGAGCTATTAGCATCCTCCCGACCACTTAGAGAGATATTATGACCGATCACAGCGTTGACGATCGGGCCGAGAGTCTCTCAGAGCCGGCGGAGGGATCGTCCGCCGCCGGGTCCGGGGGGCCGGCGTCAGAGGGAACGGCGGGGCTGATAGCTGCTCCCTTGGTGCGCTTTTCCGGTGTCGTTGGTTCCGCATTGGCTCACCTGGGCGTGCATCTCGAGCAGCACGATCACGTTCATCCAGACGAACGCCGCCGCGTCATCTTCGCACTCTTCCACGAAGGCCCTCGAATTCGGCCGTTTTTTGCCCGGTACCTGTCGCTCATGGCCCTGGCGGTGACCATCGCCGCGCTAGGCCTGATTTCCGACTCCACAGCGGTGGTCATCGGTGCGATGCTGGTGGCGCCCCTCATGGGGCCGGCTCTGGCAGTGGCGGCGGCGGTGGTGATGGCGTGGCCGCTTCGCGTAATCCGCCAGTCGTTCCTCGTGTTCGTCGGTTCTGTCCTCTCCATCGGATTGGCGGCGTTGATTGCGTTCGCCGTGCCTGGTGACCCGATCCCTCTGCCCGGAGAGCTGGTGGCACGCACCTCTCCCAACCTCCTCGACCTCGGCATCGCGCTGGCCGCCGGGGCCGCCGGGGCCTACGGGCAGGTACGCAAACAGGCCAGCGACGCGCTCCCCGGCGTTGCCGTGGCTGTGGCGCTGGTGCCGCCGCTGGCCACGGTGGGCATCATGCTGCAAATGACCGAATGGCAGATGGCGCTGGGTGCCATGATGCTGTACCTCGTCAACGTGACCGGCATCGTCATCAGCGCTTCTCTCACGTTCATCGCATGCGGGTTCGTGCCTGGCCGCCGCCTGCTCACAGGAAACTCGTCGATTGCGTCCGGGCTCCGGTGGGTGGCGCTGGCCGTCATCATCGTGGTACTGCCGCTCCAGTTCGGGAGGGGGCACGTGTTGCCTCCGACCGACCAAACGGCCGACATCGTGGCGGCGGTGGAGGAGTTCGTCGACTCGGACAACAGCGCCGCCGAGGTGGTCGATGTTTCGGTCGACGTGGCGGGCGAGGTGACCGATGTCAACGTCGTTTTGGTTGCGAGTGCGAAGCGGACGCCACCTGTCACAGCTCTGGCCAGCTATCTGTCCGACCGGCTCGATACCTCCGTCGACGTGAGAATGCAGGTCGTCACCACGCAGACCGATCGCGCCACCAGCTCCAAGACCCCTGAGGTGAACCAGCCCTCGTACCGGTACCTGTCTGAGCCCCTCGGCTAGTCGCCGAGGCTCATTCCGAGTTGCCGGGCCGTCTGGATCCACGGGTGATCCAGCGGAACGGTTCGCCGTTTGCCGGCCACCTCTTTGAGGGGAACCCGCACCGCCTCCCCTCGCTGCGAGGCGATCATGATGCCGTAGTCCTCGTCGGCCACCGCCTGGGCCGCCTCGGCGCCCAGCCGGGTCGCCAACAAGCGGTCGATGTGGGTCGGGGTGCCTCCTCGCTGGACGTGGCCGAGGATGGTCACGCGCGATTCCAGGCCGGTGATCTCCTTGAGCTTCCTGGCCACACGGGCAGTGTGGTCTCCCCGGCTTTCTTCAAAGGAATCGATGGCGGCGACCGCCTCCGCCTTCTCTTCCGGGGTGGTCGCGGCCGATTTGCGAGCGCGCAGATCGGCATGGATCTGAGAGTTGGTGGCCGACATCGCTCCTTCTGATACGGCGACGATGCTGAAACGGCTGCCGCCGGCCTTGCGAGCGAGGAGGGATTCGGCGATCAATTCGACATCAAAGGGAATCTCCGGGATGATCACGACGTCGGCCCCGCCTGCGATGCCGGCCCCCAGCGTGAGCCATCCGGTGTTGTGACCCATGATCTCCACCACCATGATCCGGTGGTGGCTGTGGGCGGTCGAGTGCAGGCGATCCACCGCCTCGGTGGCGATTGCCAGAGCGGTGTCGAATCCGAAGGTGCGCTCTGTCATCGCCACATCGTTGTCGATCGTCTTGGGAAGCGTGACGATTGGCAATCCCTTCTTGGCCAGCCGGTAGGCGTTCTTCTGGGTTCCCCCGCCTCCGAGGCAGATGAGAGCATCGATGCCGAGCCTGTGGCAGTTGTCGATCATTGCGCCCCGCATGTCGAGCACCTGTCCTCCGACCTCCATCCGGTGCGGTTTGTCCCTGCTGGTTCCCAGGATGGTGCCACCCCTCGTCAGGATCCCCGAGAGGCGGTCGCTGTCGAGCCGGACGGTCCGGCTTTCCATCAGGCCCCGAAAACCGTCCAGAAACCCGACGACCCTCATGTTGTGGGCGCGTACGGCGGTCTTTCCGATGGCGCGGATGGCGGCGTTGAGCCCTGGGCTGTCCCCACCGGCCGTCAAGATTCCGATTGTCCTCGGCACGTGGTCCTCCCCGGCGTGTCGAGTCAGATGGTACGGTGCAGATGCTCCGCCCGACGGCTCTCCCGGCCAGAAGCACGGGCTCAGATCGCGGCGAACCAACCCATGGCGCCCCGCATCACCATCGCGTGTTGGTGGGGGTGGAACATGTAACGCCCCACCTCGGGCAGTGAGAACTCGAGCATGGCCCGCTCCATCTGGCCGAGTGTGACGATGTCGGAGGAAAAGGCGGGTACCTGTCCCATACCGGCCGGGTAGACGTCGAAAGTCTGGGCGTGAAGGTGGAACGAGGCTATCGGGTCGAATTCGGTCATATTCAGCACGTAGGCCCTGACCGGTTCTCCGACGGGCAGCTTGATCGGATACTTCTGGTAGAACCCGGCGACCCCGTTCCAGGAGTACAACTCGTTGCGGCCGTCGTCGTCGACGTCCCACCCGGAGAGGGCGAGGACCACTTCGCGAGCTTCGGGTCTCCCACCCGGCGGGTCGACGATGAGCGCGCCATAGAGACCTTTGGCGATGTGCCGGTCGATCGGCATCGTATGGCAGTGGTAGGGATGCAAGCCGGCCGGGCCCGCCTCGATCTCGTAGATCGTGCTGGAGCCTGGGGGGATGGGTTCCCAGCCGTCGTGCAGGGGGGAGTGCCGGCCGTGGAAGTGGAGGTTGTGATCGTGGCCGGTCTTGTTGCTGAAATGAATCCGGATTGTCTGGCCTTCGTTGGCCCGAATGATCGGACCCGGGCTCGTGCCGTTGTACGACCATGCCGAAACGGTGTGCGCCAGGCTCACCCGATGGGGGTGTTCGACCACGGCCATCTCCAATTCCACCGGCCCCGCCGCCGGTGGAGGCGGGAAGGTGAGGTGATCGAGCGCATCTCCCTCGAGGTCATCCGGCACCGAGAACTCCGTTCCGTAGGGTCCGGCCGCCACTCCCACCGGGAGTTCACGCGACAGGCGCCCGCCGTCGTAGGTGCCCTCCGTGTCTTCTTGCGCATCGCTTCCGATGGCGCCGCCTGCCACGAAACCGGTCCCCAACACCAGGCCGCCGGCGCCGACGCGTTTGAGCGCCTCCCGCCGGCTGAGTCCCTCCGGCACCTGTGCCCCGGCGTCGGGGGTTTCCGGGTCGTCGCCGGTCAAAACACCCCGCCGATCAGCAGAGCCACGACGACCAGGGCGAGCCAACCAACCGAGCCGCCAAGCCAGGTCGCCGTCCGGCGCCCCAGCAGCGTCCGTCCGCGGCCGACCGCACCGTAGAGCACGACCCCCACGACCGGAACCAGCATCACGATGGTCGACCACAAGACCTTGGCCGCCGTCGAGCGGTTCCCGCTCCATAGCTGCCACATGGCCCACAGGGCCCCGAGCAGCCATACCGCCATCGGAATCCACCACATGAGAGCCCCGAACAGAACCGGCCAGAAGCCACTGTCCAGCGCCACCCCGAAGATCGTCGTGCGGCGGTTGTCGATCTCCATCCCCGCCGGCAGTTCCGGCGTGGTGATCGAGCCGGGGTCGAAGTTCAAGGAATCGAAGACGTCGACGGCCGGCTGGACCGGTGCGTCGGCGCCGCCGGGCAGTTGGGCGAACGTCAATTCCGGTTTGGGGGCATCGCCATGTTCCAGCTGGGTGTTTTGGCCTTTGCTGGCCTGGGCGATGCGGCCGAGGGGTTCGGACGAAGTCGCCAGCCCGTACCAGAGGGGCAGGTTCAAGCCGTCGCAGTTGTGGAACAGCCGCAAGGTGGAAGGGACGGTGTGCGATGCTTCGTTGTCCGCAAAGCACGAGCCCTGTTCGGCCGGACCGCCGAGCGCCAGATCAGCGCGTCCGGATCCGACGATCACGTTGTCGCGGACTTCATTGCCCCCGGATGGCCACAGGTTCGCGTCGATCATGGTCACGACCTGCACACCGCTGGTTGCATTGTTGACGAACAGGTTGTCGCGTACCACCGAGTCCCGGTTGCCCGCCAATACCACGCCGTTGCCGAAAGCCGACCACTCCGCCGAGCGATTCGGGGCGCGCTCTGCCTCGCCGTTGTGGTGGATGAAGTTGCCGGCGACCACCACGTTGTTGACGGGCGGTAACAGCTCGGAATCCAGCGTGTTGGGAACGACCCCGGCCACGTTGTGGCGCCACTCCGAGTTGACGATATAGATGTTGCCCGAGGAGTTGGTTCCCGAATAGCCGAGCCCGTTGAACTCGGCTACGACGTTGGTGACGACGGCATTGCAGGGGTCGCATTGTCCGATGTAGAAGCCGGCATCCCAGGAGCCGGAGGCATAGGAGTGTTCGAGCAACCCATCGACCGAGTCAAACGCGTAGATCCCGTACACCCAGTCGTCGATGGCGGTCAGATAGGAGCCGCGATACCCCACGACGCCGGTCCAGAAAAACCCGTTCACGGCGTAGCTGCGGGCCGTCATGTTCTCCAGTGCGACTCCGTCGGCCGTCACCACGATTCCGTTGTCGCGCGTGAATTCGCCGTCGAGAATCACGGCGTTGCGGTCCGTGCCACGAATCGTCACACCGGGGGTCGTGACGGTGACAGCTTCTTTGTAAACGCCGGGGGCGATCAGTACCAGATCGCCCGGGTCGGCTGCGTCGACAGCCGACTGGATCGTGGGGTATTCTCCGGGAACGTTGCGGGTGGTGCCGGTCCAGCTCGTCGGTGCCTCGGAGGCAGGTACGTTGCTGCTGCGGGTTCCGGCGACCGACGTGTCGCCACAGGCGGCAAGGACCAGCAGCGCGGCGATCAGCACGATGAGGTTGTAGGCGCCTTTGGTCGTCATCCGCCTCCTCTCACGAGCCGGTTGGCTCGGTCACCACCAATGTTCCCACCATTCCGGTCCAGCTGCCATCGTCTTGCTGCACGGCGTGGAGCGAGCAGTAGTACGGGTAGGTCCCCGCCTCATCGACAGTCAGGCTCCACGACTCACCCGACTCATGATTCTTTCCGGTTTCACGCCGCGAATCAAAACGGCCGTCGTTCCCGATGACGTTGTGGGGGGCCCGGCCCTTGTTGATGAACGTTATCGTCGTGCCGACATCTGCCGCGAGCGTCTCTGGTACGAAGGTGTTGTCCAACATCGCCACCTCGGCGCCGAGTTGGCTCGCATCGCCGCCGCAGCCGGAGAGCGCAAAGAGCAGGATGCTCGTTATGAGGAATCGCCCGCTCCATTGCCACATGGCCGGGCAGGCTAGGCGTCATCGCTCCTGATGGCAGATACGGACTACGAAATTCCTGACGGCGGAGCCGGGCGCCGATCGATTGTGCTGTTCCAACCGCTATCTACGCCGCCGCGATCGAGTTTGCTCTTTGCGCGAGTTTGTTCGCTTGTTGTGTGGTGGCCTGGGGCGAGCCGGGCGAACAGTCAGCTCGCGACCGTCCAGGAGCGAACCGTGAAGCTCACCGATGGCTTTCCGACTCGCTCCCGTTTCGATATCGACGAAGGCGTAGCCGCGGGAACGGCCGGTTCGGCGATCGGTCACGATCGTTGCCGCCGCCACTCGACCGTAGGGGGAAAACAGCTGCTCGAGATCGCTGGCGGTTGCCTCCCAGGGGATATTGGAGACATAAATGGATTGGATCGATTGGGAGACGTGACGTCGGCGGGGTTCGCTTGCCGAATCCCTCCCAATCCGATCTGTCCGTTCGCCTCGATCAGCCGCGTGTGAGCGCTGTTTCGAACGTTTGGTGTCGAGTTCTGAGGCCGCTGCGCGCTCCCCCATACGGTGGCCACCCGTGGCGAGGCGCTCGATGAGCGGTGTCTCTATGGGCGCCCACAGATTGAGATCTCGTTGCATTCGTCTCGCCCCGCGTTGCTGGTCGTGTGTGAGAATGCTTACGACCGTCCCGGCCGCTCCCGCGCGGGCAGTCCGGCCGGAGCGGTGGAGGTAGTCCTTGTGGTCGGCGGCCGGGTCGAAATGCAGGACGGTTTCGACCGCATCGACGTGAATCCCGCGAGCGGCCACGTCAGTGGCGATCAATGCCTGGGTGTGACCGGTTGTGAATTGTTTCAGGGCCCGGGTGCGTTGGCTCTGGGATCTGCCCCCGTGGATCGCGACGGCGTCGATGCCGTGCCGGCCAAGCTGGCGGGCCAATCGATCGGCACCGTGCCGCGTGCGGGTGAAGACAATTGAACGCCCGCCGGCGGCGACGATGTCGGCTGTCACCTCGACCCGATCGTGGTGTGGCACCAGCCAGAAATGGTGGCGGGCATCAATGGCTTCGGATTCGACGGAAGGGGCCTCGTGCCTGACCGGATCGGTTTGGTAGTCGCGGATGAGAACGGCGACGTCACCGTCCAGGGTCGCCGAAAACAGCATGGTCTGGCGGTGTCGCGGGGTGAGATCGAGGATCCGGCGTACCGCCGGCAAGAAGCCCATGTCCGCCATTCGGTCGGCCTCGTCGACGGCAACGATGGTGGCCTCATCCAGGCGGATGGCCCCCTGCTCGATCAGATCTTCCAGGCGACCGGGGGTGGCAACCAGGACCTCCACGCCACGGCGCAACGCGGCCTTCTGGGGACCGTACGCCACGCCGCCGTAGACGGCGTGGACATATGCGTCCATCGATTTGGCGAGGGGGACGAGCTCTTGTTTGATCTGTTCGGCCAACTCTCTGGTCGGTGCGAGGATCAGAGAGCTCGGGCGGTTCTTGGTTGCGCGCTCCACCTGAGCCAAGAGGGGTAACCCGAAGGCGAATGTCTTGCCAGATCCGGTTGGTGCCTTGGCCGCCACGTCTCTTCCGGCCAATGCCGATGGAATCGTAGCGGTCTGTACCGGGAACGGCTCGGAGATGCCGGAGTTGGCGAGTGCTCGAACGAGTCTTTTGGGTAGCCCCAGTTGGGCGAACGTGGTCATATCGATTGGGTTGGTCATGGTTCTCCTTGGCGTGACACCTTGCCGCGACTCGCGGAGTATGTGTCATGATGCGGCCGAAGAGGCGGTCCAACCGGGTGAGTAAGCGATGCCTTGTGAACACTGGGGAAGCGAGGTGAAACGCTGGCCTCCACCCAGTGAGGCGAACGCAAGCCTACTCCAGGATTCTGAACATCGAAACCACCAACAGCAGCAGCTACGCGATCTCGCGTTCGTGGTCGAAGAGGTGGGCGCTATGGAGGAACCCATGGACACTCAGGGGGCGGGTCGCTTCGTCGTGGTGGGGCGGGAACACGATCGAGGCGGCCAGGGCGCCGATGATGCAGGCGATCCCGCAGATGGAGAAGGCGAGGGCGAAGTTGCCGATGTCGCCCAGCCAACCGCCCAGAATCGGGAAGATGATGCCGCCGGCTCCGTAGGAGAGGAATACCCAGGGATAGTTCTGTCCGACAGCGGAGTTACCGAATTCGTCGGCGGTCAAGGCCGGAAAGAGCGCAAAGTTTCCTCCGAAGTTGAAGCCGACCAACGCTGCGGCCAGATACAGCGACCATTCGTTTCCGGCCATCGGGATGAAAGCCAGCAAGATCAGACCCTGGGTCGCGGCCATCGTCACCACCGAGCGTTTCCGGCCGAGCTTGTCGCTCAGTGCGCCCCAGGCGATGCGGCCGACGCCATTCGCCAGGCTGAAGAAGACCGCCATGGCGGTACCGGCGATGGCGCTGGCGCGGGCGCCGTCGATCCCGGCACCCGTGAGGGCCTCGATGGGGTACAGCTTCATCAGGCCGATTGCCATCAATCCCGCCCCGGCGGATACCGCGAAGGTGAGCGAGATCAGGTGAAATTGTGGTGTCCGCAGCATCTCTCGGGGAGTGAAGTCTTCGGCGCCTTCCCCCGCATCCGCTGCTGGCACGAACCCTTCCGGGAGCCAACCTTTCGGTGGCATTCGCATGGTCATGGAGGCGGCGGTCACGATCAACGCGAACGCAACTCCGTATATCAGAAACGTTTGGCCCAGTCCGGCGTTTTCGATGAGCTTGCCCCACGAACCGGCGAGCTTGATCCAGCCCAATGCCCCAAACCCGAACCCGGCCACGGCCAGGCCTGTGATGGTGCCCTTGCGATCAGGAAACCAGCGCATCCCGACCGCGATCGGTACCACATAGGCCATCCCGATCCCGCTGCCCCCGATCAGGCCGACGCCGATGAGGACCATCCAGAAATTGGTGCCTCCGCTCATCGATGCGAACGCGTACCCGATCCCAAGCGTCAGACCACCAGCGAGGGCGAGTGGCCGTGGCCCGAACTTCCCGAGGTTTCTACCGGCAAAGACCATCACGATCGCGAAGCTGGCGAGACCGGCGGAGAAGACCATCTGAGTCCGGACATTGCTCCACCCGGCATCCTTGAGAGCCGGGGTGAACACGGACCACGCGTAGATGGCTCCGAGGCAGACCTGGATGAGCACCGCGCCCAGCACGACCGGCCAGCGTCTCGTCCGGACAGCATCTGCAACACGGGTCGCCATGAGAACTCTCTCGACGTCTCCCCGGGGACGGTAGATCGGGGAGTTGGCTATGGATATGGCCGTTGTACCCGGCCCAATAGGCCATCTCGCCGCATACGAAGAGGGCGCCTGCCTGGCGGGGGCATACCCCGGCTTCAGCCGGCCAGGATCAAGACGCCCAGGCCGACTGCCACCAACGAGGCTCCCCGCAGCCGATGCCTGGCATCCGGCTCCCGCAGGATGAGCCATCCCGCCAGCGCCCCGATGACGACCGATGTCTCCCGAAATGCCGAGACCAGACCCAGCGGTGCCAGGCGGGCGGCTGCCAGCACGAGGAGGTATGCACCTGCTGAGGCCGTTCCGCCGAGCAGGTGGCGGCCACCTTCTCGCCGCAACGTGTCGATGATCGGTGCCACCCCCCGGCGGACGATGACGATCGGCGTGAACACGAGCGCGTGGGCGGCGAAGACAGCGGCGGTGTACCCGAGGGCGCTGTCGAGCGTGCGGACGGCGGCGCCGTCGATCAAGGTGTAGGAAGAGATGGCGACGGCGGTCATGAGTGCCCACTGCCATCCTTCGGTGTTGGTGCCCCGGGCCAGCCACAGGATTCCGATTACCACGAGCGCGATGGCAACCAGGCCGCCGGCCGAAGGCAGGTCGTCGAGCAGCAGGGCGGCCGCGATCGTGACCAACACCGGGGCCGTTCCTCGCGCCACCGGATACACGAGCGACAGTTCGCCTCGTTCGTAGGCGGCCACCAGCGACGAGATGTAGAAAGAGTGAACGAACGCCGAGATCACAACGAAACCCATCACCGAGGTGGGGATGGGGTTGACCAGCAGCAACGGAAGCATGACGACGCCGGCCGACACCACCTGGGCCCAGCCGGCCACCAGCCGATCGGAGCTGGACTTGACGACCAGATTCCAGCCGGCGTGGAGGAGGGCAGATGACAGAACCAGGACGAGCGGCAATGCGCCCATGCCGGATCAGATCGCCGTTTCGTGCCGCGGTTCGTAGAGCAGCATCTGCACCTCGCCCGGGAGGATCATCGTGACCGCAATGCCCCAGCCTTCATCGGACGGCTCGCCGGCGAACCGGATTCCCTTCGATTCGAGCTCCTGCATCGTTGTTGCGAGATCGTCGCACATCAGGGAGATCTCGTGTGAAGGTCGCTCACCCGGATGGACGGCGATCTCCGCCGGGGGGAGTGCGTAGATCAGCCAGCCGTTTCCGTCGTCGACATGATTCCAGCCGAAGACATCTCTGAGCACTGCCCGGAGTTCTTCTGGCTCGGATGAATACAGGAGCGTGTGGACACCGTTGACAGCCATACCGAGACGCTACCCGCCGGTCGAGTCGGCTGGAATGTCACACATCGGGGCGGATGACGGTTCGTACGCCTTCGCCGAATTCTGCCAGGCGCTTGATCGCCTCGTTCACGGGGCCGGCTTGGAGCGGGATTTCGGAAGTGACAATGCCGGTCAGGTCGAGATCACCGGCGGCCGCAATGTCCAGCAGCTCCGGGAGCTCGGTACGGAGGTGATCTGCCACGCCCAGGATTTCGGCTTCACGACCGATCAAATCGCTGAACGGCGTGAACTCGGTAGGTCGGCTGGCGAGCCCGACCGCCATGGCCCGACCGAACGGTTTCAAGACGTCGATCGCCTGCCGCATCGTGACATGCGAGCCAACCAACTCGAGTGCCACGTCGACGCCGCCGGCCGAAAGGATCTCCTGGGACGCCCGATCTCCACCTCGAATCGGGATGGCGCCGTACCGCTCGGCGAGCTCGAGCTTGGCGGATGAGAGGTCAACCCCGAAGACCTGGGCCGCTCCCCGTGCTTTGGCGAGTTGGACAGCCGATTGCCCGAGGCCGCCCAGCCCGAATACGGCTACGGCCTCGCCCGCGGCGAGGCGGGCCCGCTCGAGGGCGTGAAATACCGTGGCACTGGAGCACATCATCACCGCCGCATGCGATAGCTCCACACCAGGGGGTATCGGCACGAGGTTCCGGGCCGGCGCCAGGACCAGCTCCGCATAGCCGCCATCGATGCTGTTGCCGAACATCTTGCCGGTGGTGCAGAACTGGTCGTTGCCGGCGAGGCAATACTCACAAACGCCGCAGCTGGTCTGATAGTGGATGCCGACCCGATCCCCAATACTGATGTCGGTCACATCGTCGGCCACGCCCGCGACCACCCCGGCGATCTCGTGCCCCAGCGTGCGGGGGAGCGGCGGCAGCTTGGGATCACCGAGCCAGTAATGGGCATCGGAATGGCAAATCCCGGCCGCCGCCACCCTCACCAGGGTTTCTCCCGGACCGACCTCGGGGACCGGCATCTGTTCTTCCACCAGTGGCTCGCGCCGCCCGACGAGGCGGACGGCTTTGAAGGACTCCATCGTGCGATCTTATGGCGTGAGGGTTCATTTACCATGCCCGGCATGTCCTTTTCGAACTGGCTGGTGGTCGGCGTGCTCGTGATCCTGATCGGCGCGTGTTCTGATTCTGGGGAGGAGACCGGGACGACGACATCTGACGGACAACCGGCTGAAACCCCACCCAACTCAACCCGGGTTGACGGGGCGCCGCAACTCGGAGCAACCACCACGGAGGTAGCGATTCCGGCGGCGGGGTTGACCCTGGAGGGAAGCCTGCGGCTGCCCGCGCGCGAGGAAGGGACTGTCGTGCCCGCGGTCGTGTTGATCCACGGCAGCGGTCCGGTTGATCGTGATGCTCGCATCCCTGGCCAGGTCGGCATGCAATTCGGGTTCAACGTTCCGGTCTTCGCTGAACTCGGCGACGGCCTGCAGGACCACGGTTTCGCGGTTGTCACGTACGACAAGCGAACGTGCGGCTCTTTCAACGGTTGCCGCGACAACGATTACCCGGTACCCGAGGATGACCTCACGATTGGCACCTTTCTGGCCGACGCCAGAGCTGCCGTTGCATGGCTCAGGGAGCAGCCGGCCGTGGATTCGGAGCGCCTCGCCGTCATCGGGCACAGCCAGGGGGCCCAGTTCATCACGACCATCCTGGCCGACGACCCGGCCGTGGCGGCCGGTGTCATGATCGCCGGACCGTTTCGACCGATCGACCAGATCATCGAATCGCAACGCGACCGCATCGTTGACCTGCTGGTCGAGCTGGGTGCGTCGCGTGATGCTGCCGCCGCCTCACCGTCGGTGACGCCCATTTCTGAACTGGTCGAAGGGCTGGGAGCGATACGGGCGGGTGGAGACGAGCCGGTGGGCGGGGTGGATGCCGAGTTCTGGCGTGGTTGGTTCGCCCTCGACGAGGCGTCGGTTTCCAAAGCTGCCGTCATCACCCAGCCTCTCCTGGTGGTAAACGGGGACTTGGATTGGAACGTACCGGCAGCCGAGGCGGAAGCATGGCGCGCTCATCTGTCAGAGGTCGGCAAGACGGAGGGCCAGGATTTCGTGGTCCGGGTCTTTCCGTGCCTGACGCACGCGCTCAACTGTGTGGACGAGACCGATCCGGTGGCCATGACCCCGGCCGATATCGGGAGAGAGGTGTCAGATGACGTCGTCGTCGCGATCGCGGGCTTCTTGGACCGGTAGCCGGGGCCGCCATAGGCCACCGTTCTCTAGCCTTCCGGCATGACGTTCTCGATCGTGGCTGCCGACCTGGACGCAGGGGAGTGGGGGGTGGCAGTCGCTTCCAAGTTCCTGGCTGCCGGTTCGGTCGTGCCGTGGGCTCGCGCCGGGGTGGGCGCACTGGCGACCCAGGCGTACGCCAATATCGGCTATGGGCCGGCCGGCCTCGACCTCCTCGAGCGCCGTCCGGCGTCAGAGGTCGTCGATCGACTGATCGCTCCAGACGACGGCCGGGAGCACCGCCAGTTGGGGGTGGTGGACGCCGCCGGCACCGGGGCAGCGTTCACCGGAGGTGAATGCACGGAGTGGGCCGGCCACCTGATCGGCGATGTCTATACGTGCCAGGGCAACATCCTGACCGGAGCGGATGTTCTCCGCGAGATGGCTGGCGCATTCGAGGCCGAAACGGCTGACTTGACCTCGAAGCTGCTGGCCGCCCTGGCGGCCGGTGATGGAGCCGGGGGGGACCGGCGCGGCAGGCAATCGGCGGCCGTATTGGTGGTGCGCACGGGCGGCGGATATCTCGGGGAGACCGATGTGGCCGTCGACTTGCGCGTGGACGATCACCCGGCGCCGGTGGCCGAACTCGCCCGGCTGGTCTCGATTCACGGAATGTTGTTCCCCAACCCGGCAACGCTGGATTTCGTCGAGGTCGACGAGGATCTCGCCCGGCGGCTGGCTTCCGCTCTGTCGGAGCGCGGATTCCCCGTCGATGCAGTCAGCTACTCCGATCAGCTGAAGGGGGCCTTGTTCTCGTGGATCGGCACCGAGAACCTGGAGATGCGTTGGTCGGAGGGGGCAGAAGTGGAACGGGAGATTCTTCGCCAACTTCATATCGAGGTGTGATCAGCGATCCACCTCGTCGACGATGGCGACGACTACCGCCCGGATCGGGGCAACCGCTTCGCCCATGATCTGGCGGGCGCCGTTGCCCTCGTCCAGGATCAACACCGTCTCTCCTGCGCCGGCGTCGACGACATCGACTGCAATCACGTAATCGCCGGTCTCTTCGCCGGCCGCCGACAAGTAGTCACAGAACAGCAGCCGCTGATGGTCGAAGATCGGCGCGCTGATGGTCGAAACGACCGTGCCGGCCACCCGGGCGAGTTTCATGCTCCAGCCTTCTTGGTACGCGGCTTGGAGGTCTTCTTGGTCGTGGCTTTGCGGACTGCCGGCCGGGCGAGCGGCCGGATATTGACGTGGTCGACGATACCGACGACGGCGTGGTCGATGGGCACGAACGGCTCGGGCATGGCCTGGGCGGCCTCTCTCGAGCCGACGAAATAGATCAACTCACCCCGGCCGGCCATGGCGACGCCGTCGGCGGCGACCACCGGCCGGCCGGTCGGCTCCAGGTCGCGGCTGAGAGGTTGGATGATGAGAAATCTCACGCCGCCGAGGTCGGGCGTGCGCTCGGTGGCCACCACGGTGCCGATGACTCGTGCCAGGTGCATCAGCTTCCTCGTACCCGGGCAGAGAATCTTCCATCGGCGGCGAGGTTGTGTTCCATCTCGGCGTGGAGCTGGGCTATGACCCGTGAGGCGATTACACGATTGCCGGCCCGCTCGCAGGCAACCTCCACTGCGGCTTCGACCTCGACCACCGGTCCCCCGAAAAGGAGGTACCCCTTCCCGCCCAGCCCGTCGGCGAGGAATATCTCCCGCAATGTGACCACAGCGCCTTTGAGGCCCGCGTCGGCCGCCACCAGGCTGGCGGCCACGGTCGACGTCTCGATTATTCCGAGCGCTTCGCCTCCACCCGGGCTGCGGGTGCCTGACAGCGCTGCCCTGAGCTGGGGGTGCGGATCGGGGAGGAAGACCCGGTCCGTCACGAATTCGAATCCGATCAGGTCAGCCGCGTCGATGGCCTCCTCCAGCTCGCCGACCGACCCGGTGAGCAGGAGTAGGTAGTGACCCGGCTGCACGGTTCCGGCGTGGAGGACTTCGACTTTGGCCCGCTTCACCACCGCGTCGCCCGATTCGATTCCAGCGGCAATCGACTGGAACTCGAGGAGCGCAATTGCCATCAGCCGGCCATCACACAATCCGCAATGCGCCGACCACGTTGACGCGGCGGGGTCGGGAGAACGTACGGGGCCGGGTGAGGCCGTCGCCGCTGGGACTGGCGATCGAGAACGACGTATATCCCTCGCCCCCTTCTCCCAGGCCGGCATAGAACGGTCCGTTGGCGACGAAGATCGAACAGTTCATGGCCCGGGCCATGTCCGTGATGGCGTCGACGTTGCTGGAGTGGATGCCGGCCGTGTGCCGGAATCCGTGCTCGGCCCGGACGGCCAGGTCGATGGCGGCCTCGACGTTGCGTACCCGCGTCACCGGAAAAACCGGCATCATCTGCTCGGTCCATACCAGGCTGTGCTCGTTCGGCACCTCGGCCACCACCAGCCGGACTTCCTCACCGACCTGGACCCCGATCTCGTTGAGGATCACCGATGCGTTCTTGCCGATGAACGCCGGGTTGATGACGCCAGGTTTGTTGGGCGGCCCGAGCTCGTGGAAGATCACCCGCTCGAGGCGCGTCAGCTCGTGCGGCTTGAGCAGGTATGTGTCGCGTTTGTCCATCGCCCGCAGGAGCCGGTCGGCCACCGAGTCGACGACGATTGCCTCCTTTTCGTCGGTGCAGATGACGTTGTTGTCGAAAGACGCTCCGGCCACGATCGAGTCAGCGGCCTTGTCGATGTCGGCCGTTTCGTCCACCACCACCGGCGGATTGCCCGGGCCGGCGGTCACGGCCCGCTTGCCGGCGCTGAGGGCCTCTTTGACGACCCCTGGTCCGCCGGTGACGAGCAACACGCGGACGTCGGGGTGGGCCATGAGGGCCTTGGCGCTGTCCAGCGTGGGCTCAGCCGCCGCGGTGATGAGGTCGCGGGGGCCGTCGGCGGCCACGATCGCCCGGTTGAGGAGGCGGATGTTCTCGGCCGAGGTCCTCTTGGCGTTGGGGTGCACATTGAAGACGACCGCATTGCCTGCTGACAAAATCGAGATCGAGTTGTTGATGATGGTCGAGGTCGGGTTGGTGGTGGGGGTGATCGCCCCCACCAGGCCGACCGGTGCCCATTCGGTGACGGCCATGCCGTCGTCGCCCGTGACGGCGACCGGCTCGAGGTCCTCGGGGCCGGGGGTCTTGGTCGACACCAGCAAGTTCTTCTTGATCTTGTCTTCGTGGCGCCCGAGCCCGGTTTCGGTGTGGGCCAGGCGCGCCAGGTTGTCGGCTTCGGCCACCATTGCCGCCCGGACGGCGTCGATGATGCGGTGGCGGGTTCTCAGACCCTCACTGGCGTACGAGGCCTGTGCTCTCCGGGCCGCCACCACCGCCTCCTCGATCCCCGGATGGATACCGTCGCCGAGCTCGATGTCACGGTCGAGCTCGGCCCGGGCCGCCAGCGTTGAGGCGGGGGCTCCGCCCTCGACAGCGGCGAGCCGCGCCTGCACCCGGCCGATGATCTCCTGGATGTCCGATTCGGTCAGCTCATTCATGGGCGGCTACCGCCCGGTTTTGTGACGGAAGAGGTCATTTCGTGAATCGCTCCTTGCCGCCGACTTCCCAGGAATCGACGATCGCCATCACCACGGCATCACAGGGGCGCTCGTGGGTATATTCGGTCTGGCGGGCCGAGCTGCCGCTCGCATACATGACAACCTCGCCCACCCCGGCCCCGACGGCGTCGGCGGCCACCACGTAACCCCCGGTCTCCTTGTTGTCCACGTCCAGTTGAGCCAGCAGCAGGAACTTGAGGCCCTCGAGGCGCGGCTCCTTGCGGCTGGCGACAACCGTCCCGGCGACTCGCGCTAACAACATGCGCTTTTCCTAACTGTTGGCTACTTGCTGTCGTCGGCTCCCAGCGGCAACACCGCATCGATGCTCTCGTGGGGGCGGGCGATGACGTGATGGGCGACGACCTCGCCGACCCGTTCTGCGCCGCGGACGCCGGCGTCGACCGCCGCTTTGACCGCGGCCACGTCGCCGCGGATCACGGCCGTCACATAGCCACCGCCGGTTTCCTCGTACGAGACCAGCTCGACCTTGGCCGCCTTCACCATTGCATCCGCTGCCTCGACCATGGCCGGAAAGCTGCGGGCTTCGATCATTCCCAACGCATCTGCCATTTGGGTGCTCCTTTGTTTGTATTACGTTTTCTGGGCTCGACCTTTGATTCCTTCGAGGGCGGCCACGGCCGCCTGCCAGCCGACGTCGATGTCGGCCTCTTCGCCCCCGAGGTACACGCGACCCACTGCACCGAACGCCCGGACCTCGAGCACATTGATGGCTGCGGCCTTCTCCGCCTCGTTGGCAGCCAGCGCCGCGTAGGCGGCGGGGACGCATTCGAGGACGTAGAGGGTCTGGCCGGGCGTGATCATCTGCCCGTGGCGCATGCGGTTGATCAACTGGGCCTGGTGGTCGTCGATCCGGCGGACGATTTGGCTGGACAGGATCTCGGGCTTGAGCCGGTCGCTCTCCTCGAGCTCGATGGCCTCGAGGATGGCGGCACCGGCCCCGCGGGTCTCGGCCTGGTCAGGGGAGTGGACCTCCAGGAGGCCGAACACCCGCTCCACGATCTGCATGCCGGGCTTGACGGCGTTCGATTTGAGGGCGATGTCGGTGAGGCGGTTGATTTCGATTCCCGGTGAGATCTCCACGAACAACGAGGCCTCGTATGCCAAGGGCAGGAAGCCGGAGGCAGTGGTCCCGATGAAGGCGGCGTATTGGGGCTGGAGGCTGTCGAGAAACACAAAGGACCGCAACTCAATATTGCTCACTGGACGTACCTCCTGTCACGATGGCGATTCCGGCCGAGGCGCCGATGCGGGAGGCACCGGCCGCGATCATCTCTTCGGCGTCCTGGCGGCTGCGTACGCCCCCCGAGGCCTTGATGCCCATCTGGGGACCGATGGTCTCGCGCATGAGCAGGACGTCGTGGACGTTGGCGCCGCCGCCCGCGAAGCCGGTCGAGGTCTTGACGAAGTCGGCTTTGGCCAGGCGGGCGAGGTGGGAGGCCATCACCTTCTCTTCGTCGGCCAGCAGCGACGTCTCGATGATCACCTTGTTCAGGGCGCCCACCTCGTGACATGCATCAGAGACCTTGGCGATGTCCTGGCGCACGACGTCGTATTGCCCCGACTTCAGTGCCCCGATGTTGATGACCATGTCGATTTCTCTCGCCCCGTCCCGCAACACCCGGCGCGTCTCCATCGCCTTGATGTCCGACGTAGTGGCACCGAACGGAAACCCGACCACCGACGCCACCTTCACGCCTGAGCCTTTGACGTTGGCCACCGCCCGCTTGACCCAGGCGGGGTTGACACAGACGGCGGCGAAGCCGTATTCGACCGCCTCTGCGCAGAGTTTGTCGATGTCGTCGGCGGTGGCATCGGGCTTGAGGAGGGTGTGGTCGATGTACTTGGCCAGGTCGTGGGGCACGTCGGCTCCGGCCCCGTGGAAGCTGACGCGGTCGGCACCGTTGGCCACGACGCGGCGCACGTTCTCGGGGCTGTGGGCGGCGCAGGAGCCCTGGCAGTCGGCACAGGGGTCGCGTCCGGCGAGGGTTGCCACGACTTCCTGAGTGATGGCTTCGATGAGGGCTTCCTGGTTCATGCGGTCCCCGGATTCATGCGCCTCCGCTCCCCGCCGGGACCGCTCCGGCGCCGGCGTAGCGGCGCTCGATGTCGGTGATCTTGGCCACCCGGTTGGCGTGGCGGCCGGGGCCCCACGCCGTCTCCAGCCAGGTCTCGACGATCTGCTGGGCGAGCGCTGGCCCGATGAGGCCGGCGCCGAGGGTGAGCACGTTGGCGTGGTTGTGCTCCCGGCTGTTGCGGGCGCTGGAGAGGTCGTAGCAGAGGGCGGCCCGCACCCCCGGCACCTTGTTGGCAACCATCGCAGACCCGATGCCGGCCCCATCCACGATGATTCCCCAGGCGGCCTCGCCCATGGCCACCTTCTCTGCAACGGCGTGGGCGAAGTCGGGGTAATCCACCGATTCGGTGCTGTGGGTGCCGCAGTCATCAACGAGGTAGCCGGCTTCTTTCAACCGGAAGGCGAGCCGTTCCTTGAGCGGATAGCCGCCGTGGTCGGCGCCGATGGCGATGGCACCGCCGTCGGCGCCACCCTTCGGGCCGGGCTGCGGTGGGGCCGCCGGCCGGCCGGAGGCCGCTTCCGGTGCGGGACGGGTGGGCTGTCCGGCAATCTGTACTTCGACCGGTCCGGCGAGTTGTCCCACGACGCGGGCAACGACCCGCTTGATCTCCGCTTCCGTCGGTGCCATCGCGGGCGACTTTACTGAGAGGCCCTTTCCGACCTTTTGCTCATTATTCGCGAGCAGCAATGTGCCGGACCGCCGCTTCATGGTGTCCTCCGCCGGGAGGAGGGCAGCGGTCGATGGTGGGGGCGCCGCCCGACCTCGATCGGGGCGAACCCGTCGTCTCCCCCGTTTCGCTCGGACGGTGGCTCGTATACGAGGCGCATCAGCTGGCGCATCGGCTTGGCAAACGGGCTGGTCTCGTCGATGGCGACCGTTCTCGATCGTCCCACCCGTTCTTCGGTGACGAGGCCGGAGTCCAGGAGCCGGTTGACTTCGCGCATGACCGTCGTCTGGTCGACGTCGATGGCGCGTGCCAGATCGGACAGGGTCCGGGGACGGGGTGAGAGGAAGAACAGCTCGATCAGGAGCTCCTTCTGGGTATCCGTGCGTAAGATCGGAAGAATATTCTGCACAATACGCAGTATAACCTGCAGTCTACGCAGGCATAGGATTTGCTATAGCCTTCTTGGGATGCCAGATTCAGCTCGCCGCGCCCGCCGGGGGCGCTCCGGCCACGTGACGGAGACCCGCCCGACCCACTACCAGCAGCTGGTGAACCCCTTTGTGCCCGCCGAGGTGCTGGCGGCTGAGCAAGTCGAGCTCATCCACCGGTCCGCCCTCGGTGTGCTCGAGGATCTCGGCATGCGCGTCCTGCTGCCCGAGGCTCGCCGGCTCCTGGCAGAGGCCGGGGCAGTGGTAGACGATGACAGCATGATGGTGACCGTCGACAGGGGGCTGGTGCAGTCGGCGCTCGATACGGCCCCGGCGGATTACGACGGCTATGGCGGCGCGCCAGAGCGCACGGTCACGTTCGGCGGGGAACATGTGGTGTTCGCCCCGGTCGGGGGCCCGCCCTACGTGTCAGACCGGGAGCGGGGCCGCCGCACCGGCACCATCGAAGCGTTCGAGGACCTCATGCGGCTGGCGCAGAGTTTCGACGTTCTGCACATCCATTCGCCCAGTGTCGAGCCGCAGGACGTGGATCCTGCCTTCCGGCACTACCGAACCGGCAGGGCGCAACTCGTCCTCTCGGACAAGATGCCGTTCTTTTTTGGGCGCGGCCCCGCCCAGATCGCCGATGCCTTCGAAATGGTCCGGCTGGTGCGGGGTCTGACGGAGGAGGAATTCGCCGCGAACCCGTACGTGTATACCGTGGTCAACACCAACTCGCCCCGCCAACTCGACGTGCCGATGGCTCAGGCCATCATCGACTTCGCCCGGGCCGGCCAGATCGTGATGGTGACACCTTTCACGTTGGCAGGGGCGATGGCGCCCGTCAGCCTGGCCGGTGCCCTGGTCCAGCAGCACGCCGAGGCGTTGATGGGCATCACTCTCGGTCAGGTGGTGCGGTCGGGTGCCCCGGTCGTGTACGGAGGATTCACCTCCAACGTGGACATGCGGTCCGGAGCGCCCGCCTTCGGCACCCCCGAGTACGTCAAGGCCGCCATCGCCAGCGGCCAGTTGGCCCGCCACATCGGGTTGCCGTTCCGATCATCGAACGTGAACGCCTCGAATGCCCCCGACGCCCAATCAGCCTACGAATCGATGATGAGCAGCTGGGGGGCCCTGATGGGGGGCGCCAATGTGCTGATGCACGCAGCTGGTTGGCTGGAGGGCGGCCTGGTGGCGTCGCTGGAGAAGTACATCATCGACGTCGAAACGCTCCAGACCTTTGCCGAGGCGTTCCAGCCGGTTGACACCAGCGAGGCCGAGCTTGCAATCGACGCCATGCAGGAGGTCGGCCCCGGTGGCCACTATTTCGGTGCCGCCCACACCATGGAGCGTTATGCCACCGCCTTCTACGACCCGGTGGTCTCGGACTGGAGCAACCATGGTCAATGGATCGAAGCCGGCAGCCCGATCACGGCCGAGCACGCCACCCGGGTGTGGAAGCAGGTGCTCGACGGCTTCGAGCCACCGCCGATCGATGCGGCTCGGGTCGAGGCGCTCGACGATTTCATCGCCCGCCGGACAGAAGAGGGCGGCGCCCCTCCCCTGACCACTTGACGCAACCCAGGGTTCTAAGCGGCGGTTTCCGCCACCTACAACCCTGGGTTGTGCTTCGATCAGCGTGTCACCACGCCGCTCCAACGGGCGACTTCGGCGTCCAGATCGAGGGGATCGACGACCGCCTGGTCTTCCCACTGGTCCCATTCTTCCCGCGGCAGCATCCACATGATCTCGAACTCGTTGCCGTCGGGGTCGCGGCCGTAGACGCTCTTGGTGGCGCCGTGGCTCGACTCACCGGTGTAGGCGCCGCTCTCGATCAACAGCGACCGGGCGGCCGCCAGCTGGTCGATCGTGTCGACCTGCCAGGCCAGGTGATAGAGGCCCACCCGGCCCCGCTCCTTGGGCCGGGCGTTGGGCCCGAGGCCGAACAGCCCGAGGTCATGGTGGTTCTGGCCGCCGGGGAGGCGCAGGAAGGCTGCCCCTGGCAGGTCGCCGGACGGCAGCACCTCCATGCCGAACACCTTCGTATAGAACGTCACCGCCCGGTCGAGGTCGGAGACGAAGAGAACAGCGTGATTGAGGCGAACAGGGTTGATGGTCATGTCCGTATTCTGCCCGGGTGAGGCCGATACGAACAGTGATCGCCGGGGCCGGTCAGCGGGGGCGCTTCGTCTACGGTGCGTGGGCGGCCGCTCACCCCGACCAGATGCAGGTGGTCGGGGTGGTCGACCCCGATGTCCACCGGCGGGAGGCCGTCGTCGTCCGGCACTCCGGATCGGTCGGCGTCGACACTCTCGAACGCGCGCTGGAAGACCTCCCGGCGGCGGAGGCGGTCATCATCGCCACGCCCGATGCAGAGCACGAATCCCTGGCGTTGGCCGCTATCGGCGCCGGGATGCACGTGCTGATCGAGAAACCGGTCGCCCACACGATCGAAGGGGTCCGCTCCATTGCCGGGGCGGCCGATCGGTCGAACCAGGTGGTGGCGGTGGCCCACGTTCTCCGCTACACACCGTTTTTTCAAGCACTGCACGGCGTGGTGGCCGGAGGCGAGCTGGGCGATCTGGTCACCGTCGCCCACCGGGAGAACGTGGCCGCCTGGCACATGGCGCACAGCTTTGTGCGCGGCAACTGGGC
>JBFIPU010000036.1:0-25134 GCA_041609995.1 Acidimicrobiia bacterium | reverse complement strand
TCTGTGTCGTAGAGCACGTATCCGGTTTCGTCTTTCGTGTCGAAGGCGAGGGCGTTGATGGTGGTCCCTTCGGCCAGGTCGAGCAACGCCTGGAACTTGGCCGGTTCCATGGACGTGTAGCTCGATACCCGGAGCGCCCTCACGACCCGGGGCTCGAGCTGGATGTCGACCTGTGCCTCTCCTTCGAACATGAACTCGGTGGGTAGCCAGCCCGGACGTTCAACGCTGGCGGTCCCGGCCGTCACCCCGGTCAACGCGAATGAACCGTCCTCGGCGGACACCGCCGAGGTGCCGGCGATGGTGATGAGCGCGTCGTCGAGCGGCAAACCGTCCGCTGTGGTGACCGTTCCGTTCACATCGTAGGTGGGCACCGTGGTCGTGGTCGTGGTGCTGGTCGAGGTCGTCGTGGTGGACGAAGACGTCGACGTAGAGGTCGACGTGGTCTCGCTGTCCGGCGAGATCGACGCGCCGAGCGAAGTGCACCCGGCGACAAAAAAGGCCGCACCGATCAGTGCGACCGGGGATCGTTTCACAGCCCGCCAGGCTACCCGGCGCTTCGGCCAAGACCCTGCTCTTGTGTCCGCCAGCCCTTCCGCCGGCCAATCGCTCCGGTTGCGTTCGAATAGGGTCAAATACCAGCGGGGCGAGGGGGCGGTGGAGGTCAGCGCCAGCTGTTGATGAGGTGCTGGGCTGCCGCCAGAAGTCGCTCGACCTCGGACGAGCCCGCCCCACCCCGTGCCACCACGTTGATGCCGAGCACCTCGCCAAACAGGAGATCAGCGCGAACCTCGGCGTGCGATTCGATGCCGGCCCGCAGCAAGGCGTCTCGCAGCGCATCGCGGACTCGTCGGCGGTAACGCCGGGTCCGCTTGTCGACCAGATCGTCGGCTCCCCCGTTCTCGGCCATGAGGTTGATGATCATGCACCCCCGGCGGCCATCGCCGGTAACCCAGGCCGCGAGCGCCTCGAAGAACTCGGAGATGCCATCCAGGCCTTCCGCCGTCTCCAGCGGTGTGAGCAGGGCGTCCTCGGTCAGCTTCTCATAACGGTCGAGAGCCGCCTCCATCAACCCTTGCTTGGACCCGAACGCGTTGTAGAGGCTCGACTGGCTGATGCCCAGCGCCGATTCCAAGTCTCGCGTCGTTGTGTCCCGGTAACCGCGTCGCCAGAAGAGATCGACGGCGCGATCGAGCACCTCGTCGGTGTCGAATGAGCGGGGGCGTCCTGCTGTTGTGGTCATGCGGTTTGACATCCAAGCATTTTGGAGCGTAGGCTGCAAATCGTTTTGGGGCGCTTGCTCCAAAGAAAGGAGAGGGGAATGGCGCGACTTCCTTATATCGAAATGGAAGATGCCGATCCCGTGACCAAGCAGGTTTACGAGGACGCAATCGCTCGATTCGAGATGTTGCTCAACATCTTCAAGATCACCGGCAACGCTCCGGAGATAGCCGAGCCCATGTGGGAGATCTACTTCCAGATCCTGCAGGAAGGCCCAACGCTCACATGGATCGACAAGGAGCTTCTCATCCTCAAGTCGACCAAGATGGGAGACTGCCTGTACTGCGTGACGCAGCACGAAGCAGTGTCGGCCCGCCTCGGGGTATCCGAAGGCAAGCAGCGCGACATCGTCGGTGTGGAGTACCGAAAGTCGCCGCACTACACGCCTGCCGAGGTGGCGATCTTGGACCTCTGCGCCCACGTGGTGGTCGACCCCGAGAAGATCCCGGCCGAGGTGTGGGCTCGAGTCAAAGAGCACTACGACGACGCCCAGATCGTCGAGATCGTCGCCACGATCGGCGCTTATCTCCAGGTGTCGAAGTTTGGCGACTCGCTGGGCGTCCAGCTCGAGGAAGTGTGGCACGGTCACGAGCCGATCCTCTTCGCCGAGGAGCCACCCACGTCGAAGGCATCACAACACCACCTGGACCACTTTCTGGCCCAGGCACCCGCAAGTCAGGAGTAGGACCATGCCAGTTGTTGCGACAATTGAAACCCCGACCACCGAGCTGGCGGAGACCTACGCCAAGGCGGAAGCCCACTTCGGCCACGTGCCCAACTTCGTCAAGGCGCTCGGCACCAATCCTGCCTTCTGCAAGGCCCTGACGGACTTTCTGGTGCAGGCGCTTGGTGAGGGCCGCAATTCCTGGGCATTCAAGGAGCTCATCATCCTCAAGACGCTCAGGGCGACCGGCGCCTACTACAGCTATGGAGCCCACGAGAAACTGGCAATGGAGCTCGGGGTACCGGCCGACAAACTCGGCGATTTGAACCACAGCCTCTGGCGCACGTCCCCTCACTACACGGACGCCGAGAGAGCGGTCTTCGAGTTGGTCGAACAGACGGCCGTCGACGCCAACGATGTGGGCGACGACATCTGGAACCCGCTGTATGAGCACTACGACGCCGGGCAACTCCTCGAGATCGCTTCAGTGATCAACACGTTCATCAACATTGGCAGGATGGGCGACACCCTCGGGGTCTCCGATCCGGTGCTGTTCTCGAAGCCGGTCACTTAGTGCAAAGGGTGCGACCCGACCTCGTATGGTCGGGTCGCTCGAGCCACCGGGGTCGACGAATGATCGACCTTTGGGCCGATGTCGGCCGACGCTTCCCCCTGGTAGCTTCAGGCACATGAGAGTGCAATCGGGACGCATGGTCAGCCTGGGGTACAGCAAGTTCGTCCGATCGGAGGATGTCTCGGCCGTCGAGCCGGTGACCGAAGGGCGCGGTCCCGGTCGCCGCTCACTGGTATGGGTGCGCGGCTTGACGGATCCGCTGGTGGCATCGCGATCGGTGGCAGCCATCGTCGAGGACCTGACCAACCCGACCGCGTCCGACGCATAAACCGAAAATGGAGTTCGTCGCCGTCACTGCAGTGGCGACTTTCGTGCTCGTATACGGTCTGATTTCGCGCCGCCTCGAAACCACTCTTCTCACCGGACCGATGGTATTCGTGTTCGCCGGTGTGGTGCTCGGCTCAGCCGGCGCCGATGTGTTGACCATCGGCATGTCCGAGGGCGTGATTCGCGTCCTCGCCCAGGCCACGTTGGTGCTGCTCCTCTTCACGGATGCGGTGCGCATCGATGTGTACCGGCTCCGGCCTCAGGTCGACCTGCCGGCCCGGCTCCTGGGCCTGGGCCTGCCGCTGACGATTCTCGCCGGCACCGTGGTCGCGGTCTGGATGTTCCCCCACTTCGGATGGACCGAGGCCGCGCTGCTGGCGGCCATCCTCACCCCCACCGACGCGGCGTTGGGTCAGGCCGTCGTGGCCAGCCCGGCAGTGCCGGTACGGATACGCCAGGTGATCAACGTGGAAAGCGGGCTCAACGACGGCATCATGCTCCCGATCATCACGCTGTTCCTGGCCTTGGCGGCCTCGGGATACGAATCATCAGGCGAGTGGCTGGAGTTTGCGGCCCGCCAGATCGGCTTCGGCGTGCTGGTCGGGGTCGGCGCCGGATACCTGGGCGGCCGACTCCTGGACCGGTTCGTCCGGCGCGGGTGGGTCGAAGGGGCGTTTCGCCAGCTCGCCACCCTGGCAATTCCCGTCATCGCTTTTGCCGGATCAGAGGCTGTCGAAGGTAACGGTTTCGTGGCTGCCTTTGTGGCGGGTCTGGCCTTCGGCGTGGCGGCTCGCGAACATTGCGCAGGCGCCTACGATTTCGCAGAAGACGAAGGTCAACTGCTGGCCCTGCTGACGTTCCTCTTCTTCGGTGCCTCGATTGTGGGGCCGGCTCTTGATGACCTGACCTGGCGTATCGGTCTCTATGCGCTCCTGAGCCTCACCGTGGTGCGGATGATCCCGGTGACGCTCAGCCTGCTCGGGGCGGGGCTCCGGTCGGTCACCTGGGGATTCATCGGCTGGTTTGGGCCGCGGGGTCTGGCGTCGATCCTGTTCGGGCTCTTCATGCTGGAACGAGCGGCGTTGCCGGTAAATGAAGAGATCTTCTTGATCGTCACCTGGACGGTGCTGGCTAGTGTCGTCCTACACGGCGTCACGTCGTATCCGCTGGCTATCCGGTATGGATCGTGGTTCGAGCGTCACCACGCCGAGCGGATGGTGGAGGCCAAGCAGGTCGACGAGATGCCGATCCGCTAGGCGAAGGCGGTGATGATTCCTCTGAAGCGTGAGATGGCAACCGGATCGGCCACATTCGGAAGGTTGACGATCGCCAGTTGGACGCCGGCGTCCGCCAGCCGACGGTAGCGACCGATCTGTTCCTCCACCGTGCCCGCCATGGTGGCGGCGGCGTAGTTGTCGGAGCTGGTGTTGGGCGGACGGTGCTCGGCGATCAGTTCGCGAAGGTGATCCCGGTCCGTCGCCACGAGTGCGGGACCGAGATGGCTGACGATGACCTCGGCCGGATCCCGTTCGACCGAACGACAGTGCTCGTGCAGCACCTCGACTTTGTGCCGGACCGTCTCGGGTTCACCGAACAGATTGCAGTAGTCGGCGTATCGGGCCACGAGCCGAAGGGTTCGACGCTCCCCCCCGCCACCGACGAGGACTGGGATCCGTTCCTGCACGGGACGCGGATAGCACATCGCCTCGGGCACGGTGATCTGCTTGCCGATGAACTCGGGGCTGCCCGGGCCCCACAGCAGCGGAAGGAGCTGGAGGGTGTCCTCCAAGAGCTCGTATCGGGTGTTCACGTCCGGAAAGTCGATACCGTAGGCGCGTGCCTCCTGTTCAAACCACCCGAGACCCAAGCCACAGATCGCCCGACCGCCGCTGAGCACATCGAGCGTGGCCAGCATTTTGCCGAGCAACGCCGGATTCCGATACGTCACCCCGGTGACGAGAGCTCCCAGCCGAATTTGCTCGCTGATACCGGCCAGGTACGCGAGGGTCGTGTAGGACTCGAGCATGTCTTCCCATGCCCGTCCGACCTGGGGTATCTGCCGAAAATGGTCCATGACCCAGATGCTCTCGAATCCGGCCTGCCGGGCTGAGGCGGTAATGGCACGGAGCCGGTCAGGCGTGGTCTGCGAACTGTCCGGCCACTGGAAGGAAGAAATCTGCAGACCGAATGCCAGTCGGCCAGGCGACTCCTCCTGTAGCCGGGCCGCTTCCTCGCTTCCCACCAACGACTTCGGCCCGGCCGCAACTGGTGCCAACTCGCCCGGATCGGCCTGATCGACGATCACGACCTCATCGAAACCATCCCGCTCCACCTCCGCACGGTTCCGCTGATAAGACGAGATCTGCTTGTTGTGCACGCTCTGGGGGATCGGCCGGTTCCGACGAGCGTTGCGGGCCCGGCACACGTCGGCCGGCGTGTCGAAGCAGACGGCGTATGTGATCATCATCTGGTCGGAAGCCAGGTCGACGTAGTCGCGTCGCGTTTCCGCGTCGAGGCCGGTTGTGTCAACGACCGTTGTCAGGCCGCGAGCGAGCCGACGAGTCACGGTCTCATGCAACAGATGGAAGGCATCCGTGCTGGCGACCTGGTCGTCCTGGTCGATGCCGACTGCTGCGCGCAGCTGATCGGAGCTCACGATCTCATTGGGATCGAACGTGGCGGATGCCCACGTGGATTTTCCGGCCCCGGACGGGCCGACCAGGATCACGAGGCAAGGTTTGACGAAACGCATGAACACCTAGAGGTTCTCACGTGGATGGGAGGCGTTTCAACTCCTTTTCGAGCGGTACCGGGAAGCGTGTCCTCAAACGGGCGTCGCCCATCCACGATGACAACTCGAGGGCGCGACGCTCGATCGTGCGCTCGGCCGCTGAATCGATCTCTTCGAGCAGGCGGACCGCCACCTCCCCCGAGTCGAGGTGTGCCCAACCACCGACCACCCGGCCGTCCACCCAGACGGTGGGGCCGCCATTCCCGTTCCGGTCGAACAGAGCTTCTTGGTGACCGCCCAGGTACCAGTCGCGTTCCTTCCATCCCATCGTCGTCGAATCCAGGCCAGGCAGCAGCGCGACCCAGGTCTTGGGCTCGCGCACGCTTTC
Organism: Acidimicrobiia bacterium; assembly: GCA_041609995.1. Taxonomy (GTDB): domain Bacteria; phylum Actinomycetota; class Acidimicrobiia; order Spongiisociales; family SHLN01; genus JABDOU01. Next base: position 19,172 of record JBFIPU010000036.1, on the reverse strand, counting down.
GGTGTCCGACGCATGCACAAAACCGGTCCCGGACTCGAGTTCGACCTCAACGGCGCCTGCGGCTTCTAGCGCGGCCCGGGTGTCGCGCACACCCCAACCCGTCCACCACTTGATGTCGTCGAATGAGCCGGGACCGTAACACGACAGCCACCGATCCACCAGTTGCGAGCGAGCGGCCGATTCATCGAGCTCTGCCAGGGGTTGGCCCAGCCAGAGATCCGTCGGCGCCCACCGATATTGGCTCGACACCCAGGTTCCGAGTGGCTGCGCCCGGACGATGCGGCCGGCAGTGGCCAGCAGATACAGAATGCGTGTCGACACCCCCACATCACCTTCATAGTTCTTGCCGACGTTCATGCGCATCTTGAGCCCCAACTCCGGAACATCTTCCGTGATCTCGCGGGCGGTGGCCTCTCCCCGGTCGTAGAGCGAGTCGAGCACGGCCTGGGCCACCCGGGCCGCCCACCCGGCACCGTCCTTCGCGATCCCGTGGTCCTCGAGCAGCTTGTGGAAGCGGCGTTCTTCTCGCTCATAGAACGAGCGGGTACATGCCCGGTCCATCACGGACGCCAATTCCGCCGGCACCACGAACATCGTGCGGCGCATGCCCAGCATCCGAACCAGGGTGCGGTCGGTGTATAGAGCCTGTTCGAGTTGGTTGGTCTCAAAACCACGCATTCGCGCCCACACCGATAGGAATACGGTGGCCGGGTCACTCGAGTGGAGCCCCACCAGGTCCCGGGCGATGGTGAATGGGTCGTGAGCCGGCTTCGCCAGGTGGTGGCGAAGCCCGAGGCGAGCCCGTCGCTCCTCGTCGGTGATTGAACGCACGCCGATCAATTCCTGCCACAAGTGATCCTGGACAGCGCTCCGCCCGAGTCGCGATCAGACCGATACCAAGGGTCGCGCGGCGGATTCACCGCAGTGGGCCCACGCCCTCCAATTCGAATCCATAATCGTCCTCGAAGCAATACCACCATGCTTCGCCCGGTTCGAAGCTACGGATGAGGCGATGATCGGGGTGCTCGCCGAAATGGGCCCGGGCGTGGGTGTTGGGAGAGTTGTCGCAACATCCCACCTGTCCGCATTCGACGCACATCCGCAGGTGCACCCACGTCGAACCGGTGGCGAGACATTGCTGGCAACCGGCCTCCGACGCCGGAGTCGCCGAGGCCCCATCAGCGGGTATGTGAAGACACTCCTCCATGCGCCCCAACCTAGCGGAGCAGGACACCGCATCGCCCGGTGATTCGTGATTGACTCGCTCCCCCGTCAGCGTCCGCCCTGGAACCGGTCAGCGCCTCCCGGAAGGCCTCCGTCGCGCCTCGACCCGCCCATCCGGCAGGCGAAGTGCGCCACCGCACCAACCTCGACACCAGCGGGCCCCGAGGTATCGAGAACAGTGAATGAGGTGATCTCGGGTCGCCGGTCGCCGCCCCACCTGCTCACTCCCAACGCTCCGATCACCCAACCGAGGGGTTCGACGGTATGAGGGCATTGGGCTGTGAGTCTCCTCTCAGGGTGAGGCGGCAACCGACGTTGCGGGCCATGCAGGTCCCTCGGGCAGAAGGGACGGCCCACATCTGTGCAACAACGATCTCGCGACCGTGGCGAACCAGGAAATGGCAACGAAGGTCCAACCGAAGAGCTCGAGTGTCACGAAACGGGACATCATCATGCGGCCATGTGCTCGATGATGGACACGGCTGCCCGGCGGGCGAACCGAGCGTTCTGAATGTTGGGCTGGGTCTCGATGGCCGACACGGCGCCGGTCGGCAGCGTGGTGACCGTGGCGAGCTCGACACCCGAAGACCGCAGCATGTCGGCGGTGGCACGGATCGAATCTCCGTCGGGTCCGGCAACCACATCACCACACACCACGAGGCTGTTTTGGGTGCGCCCGGCCGGCTGTCCGTATTGCAGTGTGGGAACTCCGGACTCGGAGAGGCGGCGTTCCCACACTGCCCAGCCAGTCCCACCTCGCCACGACTCGGAGTCGTAGTTGTTCACGAGCCGGGTCGGGCCCAGGTAGGCAGCTGCCAACCAGCTGGCGATCACGAGTGGATCACCGCAATGCTGATCGGAGGTCGAACCCGCACCAGCCTTTTCGGGGCAACGGGACCAGCGCAGCATCACACCGCTGACGGGATTCCCCTGGATGTAGAGGGCGTCGGGGCGGACCTGGTATTGCACATCGGCCAGCTGGTGCGGGTTGATGTCCCAGACCGGAATGTCGTCGTAGCGCAGGAAGGTTGACACCATGTGCGCCACGAGATCTCCCGGGTGAGCGACAACGGCGACACCAGGCCGGTCGCTCACACAGCTGGGGGTCAAAACGAGAGGAGTTTCTTGCGGTTGGCGCCAGATGGCCATGGATGCCTGCACCCGGGCCTTGAAGCTCAGCCGCTCGGAGCCCTTCTGCAGGGCCTGGCGGGTGGCGTTGGCAAGCGCTTCGGTGCGGGCGGCACCTGAGCCCAGCGCAGGCACCAACACGTCGTTGATGGTGCCATTGATGGTTCCGGCCGCCTCCCTGATCGTCAGCCACGGCTCTATCCCCTGTGTGAATCCTTGGGTTGAATGAGAGAGCGTTGTCACCAAATCTCCTAACTAGATGGCGCCACGATATGAAGGCGGTGTATCCGATCTCTCTCGATTTCTGTGCAGGGGTCAACCCAACCTTCCGGCCACGCCAATTGTGGGTTTCAACCACACTCCGCGCGACCGCCCTTGATTTCCCACGATTGCCACGCCTAACTTGGCGCCGTGACCAACCTCCGGATTCACCTGTTCGGGGGGCTGCTCCTAGAGAGCGGCGGGCGGGTCTTGCCCCGCATCCCGTCACGGGTGGGTCGATCGCTGTTCGCCTACCTCGTCATGAATCGGGATCGGGAGCTCAGCCGCGACCTCCTGGCCGGCACCTTCTGGCCCGACATGCCCGACAATCAGGCTCGGCGAAGACTCAGCCAGAGCCTGTGGCAGATCCAAACACACCTGGCCGAATCGGGCGTGACGGGCGAGTTCATCAAGGCGAGCTCGGACAGCGTGAGGTTCGATCAAGCCGCCGCCTACTGGCTGGACGTCGAGGCGTTCGAGCTGGGCCTGCGGGACGCCAAGGACGGTTCAATCGATCCACGGAACCTGGCCGCCACCGTCGATCTCTACCGGGGGGACCTGCTGAGCGGCTTCTATGACGACTGGTTCGTGTTCGACCAGTCACGATTGCGCGACGCGTATCTCGACGCACTCTCCATCTTGTCCAACCAACACAAGAGCCGGGGCGAGTTCGACGAGGCCCTCGTTTATGCCCGCCGGCTGGCGCTGAACGACCCACTCCGGGAGGAGGCTCATCGAGAGGTGATGCGCCTGTGCTACCTGGCCGGGCGGCCCAACGAAGCGCTCCTGCAGTACGAAATCTGCTATTCGACACTGCAGGACGAACTCGGGACCGAACCGGCACCCGAAACCACCGAGCTGTTCGAATCGATCGCGGCCGAGCGGGAGGCCGGATCCGTGCCGTTCACTCCAGAGCCGACCTCACCGCTGCTGGACAAAGACACGCCGATCCCGCTGGTTGGTCGAAGGAACGAGCGGGCTGTCGGGCTTTCCCTGATGGAATCGGCTCTCGCCGCCCAGGGGGGCGTGGTGCTCATCGAAGGCAGCCCGGGAGTCGGCAAAACTCGATTCCTCGACTCACTCGTCGAAGACGCCAACTGGCGCGGGTTGGGAGTCCTCCGAGGTGACGCCGGGATCGACCGCCGCAGCTACGCGCCGCTGGCAAGCGCCCTCGAACGATCGCTGACCCATCTGCGCGTGGAACAGTTGTCTGCTCAGGTCGAACCGGTTTGGCTCACGAAGATCGCCCGGCTGGCACCGATGGTCAACGAGTGGATCCCCAACCTCCCCCCTTCGGCGCCGCTGCGACCCACCGAAGAGCTCCAGAGCATGTTGGAGGCGATATCCCACGTGTTGGTCGGTTTGAGCCGGGTGTCGCCGTACCTGCTGGTGCTGGACGATTTTCACGCCTCAGACGAGGACACCCTCCAGGCCGTCCGCCACCTGGGCAATCTGGTCGCAGACAGCCGGATTGCGATCTGCCTGTCATACATCCGGGCGGAGGCGCGCAAGCGGGAGGCGGTGTGGGATGGTTTGCGCGAGATCGACGCCTTGCCTCACACTCGTCGCATCTCGCTGGAGCCCCTGTCGCGCCAGGAGACTGCCGAGTTGATACGCCTGAGCACCGGTTCCGAGATGCCGTCCGCTCGCGTCGATGAGCTCTACGACGAGACCGGCGGCAACCCGCTCTATGTGCTGGAAACCCTGCGCGCCCAACACGAGCACCAGGTGGCCGCCGCATCCGGTTCCCCCCACAGATTGCCGAACCCGCTGCCGGTGCCCGACAGCGTGCAGGACGCGATCGGTACTCGCATCGCTGCCCTGGCGCCGTCGGAGCTGGAACTGCTGCAGTGGCTGGCGGTCACCGGCATGGAATCTGAGGCGGAGGTCTTGCTGACAGCCAACCCCCGGCCACGTCCGGAATTCTTCACTGACCTCGAAACCCTCACCAGAAGGGGCATCGTGGCATTGCGTGATGGCAAGTACCGCTTCATGCACCAGCAGGTCCAACGGGTGGTCGCATCGGGCATCAGTGACCCGATCCCCTACCACGAGGCGATAGCCAAGGCGCTCGAAGCCCTCCACCCCGATTGGCCGGAGACGATTGCGTACCACTACGGCGCTGCCGGCCAGGCCCGCTGGGCCGCCATGTACTCCGAACAAGCCGCAGCAAGGGCGCTCAGGGTCCGGGCCTACGGCAATGCGGCCGGGTTCTTCCGTGATGCGCTGGCCAACGCCGGTGAGGCCGAGCTGGACGCTGAAACCCGATTTCGGCTCATGAGCGGGCTCGAGGGGGCACTCGACGTTCTCGGCGAACGAGCTGCGCAGGCCGAGATCCTGGAATCGATGAGCAACCTGGGTGACGAGCTCGAGGGGCGCCGGTCCGCGATCATCCGCCGGGTCGCCTGGTATCAGGCACACACCGATCGGTTCGACGAGGCAGAAAAAGCGGTATCGGAGGCCCTGCGGATAGACCTGGAAGCCGCTGACGACGCCGCTATTGCGGAGGACTATCTGATCCTGGGCATGGTGGGTTTGTGGTCCGGCAACACACAGGCCGCCATCGATCATCTCGAGCGGTCGGTCGACCACGCGCGGGGCGAACGTTTGGCCGAGGCCACCGAAGCCCTCAGTCGTGCTCTGGGCGCGGCCCAGCGTTACGAGGAAGCAACGGTCCAGGCCGAACGTGCCCTGGGGTTGTTCGTTGCGGCCGACAACCGGCGCGGCCAGGCCGAGGCTCTCGGCTCTCTCGGAATCATCTCCATGGAGCGGGGCGAGGCCGAAGCCTCACTCGATTTCTATCGACGGGCCATCAACGTCTGCCGGGCAATCGGGTACCGGCACGGAGAAGGCGTCAATCTCGTCAACCATGCCAACGCACTGTGGTATGCGGGACGCGCCGGAGAGGCCCTCGACCAATTCGAGGAAGCCATCTGGGTGTTCCGGACGTTGGACAACCGGCGCGGTGAAGCGGTTGCCCAGGCGAACGCCGCTTCCCTCTACCACACCCTCGGCGACGACAACAGAGCCGAGGCATACAGCGAAACCGCCCTCGCCTACTTCGAAGAGGTCCACAACGACGACGGGGTGGCCCAGGTGCTCTGCAACCTGGCGGACATCGCTCGAACCCGCCGGCTCTATTCCGATGGGCGGGACCACTTGGAAACCGCCCTGGGCGGCATCCGCCAATCGAACAACCACTGGTTGGAAATCCAGGCTCTGCACTCGCTCGCGCTCCTCGAGCTGGAATCCGGGAATAACCGTGAGGCGATCGAGGCGGCCGACGAAGCGCTCGGCGTGTCGCGCACATACGGACTGGGCGATTTCGCTGCCAATCTCCTCTCGATCAGGGGCATGGCGCAGCTCGCCGAAGGCCGTCTGAGAGAAGCCCGCGAATCCACCGAAGAAGCCATGAAGAAGCTGCACCCGGGCGCCAATCGCGCGTACGTGATACCCCACCGTCACGCCGTGGTGCTGGCTGCTGCCGGCGAAAACCAGGCGGCCTCGGCGTTTGCGAACCAGGCCGCCGACCTGCTGGAACAGGCTCTTGCGGGATTGACACCCGACCGGATGGCCGCCGCTCGTGCGGTGCCCGAGCACCAACGAATCCTCTCAGCCATAGAAACAGTGGTGGAGGTGCAGCTCCCGCGGGAGGATGTGCCGACCGGCCGACCCCTCACACCGGAAGATCACATCGGCGTCTCCTGGACGGTGCACGCACCAGCTGATGAACTGCTCTCCGATGCCACGGAGCGCCGGGGCAAACAGATCCTGCGTTTGATCGACGAGGCCGCAGAAGCCGGTGCCATTCCGACCATCGAAGCCCTCGCCGAGCACCTCACCGCCAGCGTGCGGACGATTCGGCGCGATATCGCCGCCTTGCGCAAGGCGGGCCACGAAGTTCGCACACGCGGCGCCCGCAAGACGGTCTGATCGGCGAGAAACTCCGATCCACCCTCACGCTCCGCGCCCGGATAAATATCACTTTCTGTGGTAATTAGTCCTCTAGAAATTCTATCCGTGGTCGAAGCATCCCCACTAGGAGCCCCGAGCTATAGGAGATGAGGGATATGCGCCGAGTATTGACATTGGCATTCACGGCGGCCGCTATTTTGGTAGTTTTCGCGCAGCCTGCGTTCGCCGCCATCATGAACATGCGGTAGCTCGAGCAACAGTCGAGCAACGCTAAATCGAGATGAAGGCGGTAGCCAGCCCGGCAATCCCGAGTCCAAGCCAGTGACGAGGGAGCATGATCTCCTTGAGGAAGATCGCCGCCAAGACCACGCTTGGGATCGCGTACAGCGCCGCCAGAATGGCGGCAGTGCTGAGCGGTCCCAGGCGGGTCGCGTACAGGTAGGACGTGTTGGCGATGATCGAGCACGCCGACCCGCCGGCCGTGAGCCACAATGCCGTTCCCCTCAGCCGCAGGGGGCTTTGACGGGCCACCACCACCATGGTCCCCACGATCGAGGCGCCGATGAACACCCCCACCACCGGCCATAGGCCCGAATCGTCACCGGCGAACCCGATGATGGCGAACTGAATCCCGAAGCTGGTCCCGCTCCCGATTCCGTACCACACCCCGCGACTGTCGAACTTGGATCCATCGTTGGCAACCAGCCAGACCGCCCCCGCTGCCAGAACGACCCCGATCGCCGCCAGCGGCGAGAGTTCTTCCCCCCGCAAGCCGGCGACGGTGACCGGAATGAGGGCAGACATGAAGCCGCTGGCCGGCACGACCGACGACGCCGGTGCCTTGGCGAAGCCGAGAAACAGCAGGGTCCCGCCGGTTACCGCCCCGATGCCGGCAATGACGCCGACCACCAGCGGTCCTGTTTCCAGGGCGGCGGTCCCCGTCGCGAGAAGGGCGAGAACGAGCATGCCGGGGAGGGCCATGAACGAGAACCACCACGCGACGGTGAAGGCTGAAGTCGAACGCGCCGCCTGACCTCCGAACACCGATGCCCCACCCCAGGCGACCGAGGCGATGATGGCCAATGCGAGTGCGAACATCGAGCCAGGCTACCGAGGCCACGTACACTCCCCCGCCATGGAAAGCGAGCGTTCCGCCCGACCGAATGTGGTGCTCACCGGCTTCATGGGAACCGGCAAGACCACCGTGGGGCGTCTGGTTGCGGCGTTACTGGACTACGAGTTCGTCGACACCGACGAGCTCATCGAGTCCCGCCACGGGACCATTGCCGAGATCTTCGAAACGGCCGGCCAGGCCGAGTTTCGGAGACTGGAGGCCGACGCGGCCACGGCCCTGGCCCATGTCGAGGGGACGGTCATCGCCACCGGGGGCCGCATGATGTTGGATCCCGAGAACGCCGAGCACCTCAGCCACGACGCGTTTGTGTTCTGCCTGGTCGCCACACCCGATGAGATCCTCGACCGGGTGGGTGACAGCGACCGGCCGCTGTTGCAGGCGGACAACCCCGCCGACCGCATCGAGGAGCTGCTGGCCGAACGCCAGGCCGGCTACGACGAGTTCCATCCCATCGAGACCTCTGATCGGACGCCGCTGGAGATCGCGGCAGAGATCGTCCGCTATGTGACCGACTGATCAGTCCATCGCCGTGATCGAATCGGGGTTGCGGCGCAACCCGATCTGTTTGAGCTGATCAACGATCAGAAACGGGACGACGTTCAGCACGAGGATCACCGCCCAGTCGATGACGTCGATCGGCACTGTGTCGAAGAGCGCGTTCCCCACTGGGGTGTAGACGACCGCCAACTGCAGCAGCAGCGACAGGGTGACGGCCACCAGCAGCAGCCGGTTACCGAAGAACCCGATCTTCCAGACCGAGGTTCCCTGGGCCCGAACATTGAACGTGTGCAGCATTTGCACTCCGACCAGGGCCGAAAACCCGACGGTCCGCACGTGTTCCCATTCGAGGTCGCGGATGAGGTGCCCGTAGGCATAGGCCAGCAGCGCGCCGCCGGCGAGGATTGACCCTTGCCATAGCAGCCGGACCTGATGGGCCGGGCCCAGAATGTCTCGCCGCTCTTCCGGGCGCCGCCGCATCAGCCCGGGCACCGGCGGATCCATCCCGAGGGCGATGGCGGGCAGACCATCGGTGACCAGGTTGATCCACAAGATCTGGACCGCCAGGAGCGGTTCGCCGAGCCCACCGAAAAGCAGGAAGCCCACAAGCATGACGAGGACCTCGCTGATATTGGCCGACAGAAGAAAGTAGACGACCTTTTTCAGGTTCGAGAAGATGCCACGCCCCTCCTCGATGGCGGCCACGATCGAGGCGAAGTTGTCGTCGGCCAAGACCATTGACGAGGCCTCCTTGGACACGGCCGTTCCGCTCCCCATTGACACGCCGATATCCGCCGCCTTGAGGGCGGGGGCGTCGTTGACGCCGTCGCCGGTCATCGCAACAATGCCGCCGTGCCGCTGCCAGGCTTTGACGAGCTTCACTTTGTCGACCGGATCTACCCGGGCGTAGACCGCAAAGCGGTGTACTTCTAGTTGCTCTTCGGGCGTTGCGCGAAGCTGGGCGCCACCCATCACGCCCCGGCGTTCGTCGATCAACCCGAGCTCCTGGGCGATCGACCGGGCCGTCACCTCATGGTCGCCGGTCACCATGACCACCTCGAGCCCAGCCGCTTCGGCCGCTCGAACCGCGGCCGGGACCTCGGGACGAACTTCGTCGCTCATTCCGGCAATCGCCACCAGGACGAGATCCTGCTCTACGTCTTTCATGTCAGCCGGCAGTTGATCGAAATCCCGATATGCGAAGGCCAGGGTGCGCAGACCTTCCGCTGCGAATTCGGCGGCCTCCGCCTTGGCGCGTCTCACGATGCCGTCGTCGATCGGTGCGGGACCATCCACCGTCTCGACGTGGCGAGCCAAATCGATGATCGTCTCAGGAGCCCCCTTCACCGCCAAGAGATACCCGGCCCGGGTCTCGTGAAGTGTGGCCATCCGTTTCCGGCGCGAATCGAAGCCCAATTCGTCGACGCGGGGATGGTTGGAACGAACGCTGGCGACATCGAGCACCACCGGGTCGACCGAGTTGAGCAGCGCCGTCTCGGTGGGGTCCCCAACGAAGTCTCGGCCTGACGGCTGGGCATCGCTGCACAAGGCCGCGATCAGTCCGTAGAGGTGGATCCGCCGTTCCGAGCCATGCGCCTCCTCCAATAAGAGCGATGTTCCGAGAAATCCCACTTTCTGCACCGCCATTTCGTTCTTGGTGAGAGTGCCGGTCTTGTCGGTGCAAATCACGGAGGCGGCTCCCAGCGCTTCGACCGCAGTCAGTTTCCTGACAATGGCATTGCGACGAGCCATGCGCTGAACGCCCCTCGACAGCGTGATGGTGTTGACCGCCGGCAAGCCTTCCGGGATGGCCGCCACCGCCAGCGCCACCGCCGTCAGAAACATCGAGTCGATCGGGTTGCCCCTCGCCAGCCCGAGCCCGAAGATCACCAGCGCCACGATCAGCGCCAACACTGCAATTCGCCTGCCGACCCGGCCCAGTTCGATCGACAGAGGTGTCTTCGGTTCCTCCTCGGCCAAGAGGCCGGCGATTTTTCCCATCTCAGTGTCGCGCCCGGTGGCGGTCACCGCCGCTGTCGCCCGCCCGTTGGTGACCACCGTTCCGGCGAAGGCCAGCGACACCCGGTCACCGGTGCCCGCGTCAACCGCGGTAGGCGCAGCCTGTTTCGATACCGGAAGGCTTTCGCCGGTCAGGGCGGCCTCGTCGAGCTCCAGCCGTACCAGGTCGAGCACACGGACGTCGGCCGGCACCCGGTCACCCGTTTCGAGCGACACGATGTCGCCCGGGACCAGATCGACGGCCGGGACGGTGACTATCTCACCATCCCGGCGGATGGTCGCTTCCGGTGCGCTCATCTGCAGCAGCTCCGCCAGCGCCGACTCCGCCTGCACCTCCTGGGTGTAGCCGATGAGGGCATTGAGCACGACGATGGCGAGAATCACACCGGTGTCGACCCACTCCCCCAGGATCACCCCCGAGACGAATCCGGCCGCCAACAACACCCAGACCAGCACGTCCCGGAACTGGTTCACAAAGATGGTGAGGCGGCTCGGCCCCCGTTCGATCGAAAGCTCGTTGGGACCGAACGTGGCGAGTCGTTGCGCCGCCTCGGCGCTGCTCAGGCCATGTGCGGGATCGACGTCAAGACGCTCCAAGGCCTCTTCGACGTCGAGGGCGTGCCAGTCAGCCGAGGCGATGGTCATTCGTCGGGGTGCACAACACAGATGTCGGGCAGCGTCCGGTACCTTTCGGCCCAGTCCAGACCGTACCCGACCACCCACACGTCCCCGATGTCGAAACCCAGGTAATCGACGGGAACCACCACCTCGGCCCGCTCCAGTTTCCGCACCAAGGCACAGGTACGCAGCGAGGCGGGGGCTCGGGCCGCCAGTTGCCGCTGGAGGTACGAGAGGGTGTGTCCGGTGTCGACGATGTCCTCGACCAACAGGACATGGGCGTCCGTGACAGGATGGCGGATATCCATCAGCAGCCGCACATCGCCGGAGTGCTCCGTGCTCTCGGATTCGCCGTACGAGCTGACGGCGATGAACTCGACGCGATGGGGAACGGACAACCGCCGGGAGAGGTCAGCCAGGAAGATGAACGACCCCTTGAGCACCCCGATGAGCACCAGTTCGTCCACGTTGCGATAGTCGCGCTCGATTTCGGCGGCGAGCTCATCCACCCGCTGTGCGATCTCCCCGGCGGTGATCAAGGGCTCCAACATCGATGACACGGTACCCGTCAGGTCACGAGCGAGACGACCAGCAGCAGCGCCACGATCCCCACCAGTGGGGGAAGCACCACCCGTTTCAAAGCGCTGGAGGCTGCCGCGTACACGATGCCACCCTTGACGAGCGTATTCGTGGCCGCTGCCAGGGCGATGGCGGCGGCGGCCGTCGAGTCGGCTACTGCCCCATCCCCCAGCGACAGCTCGGCCATCGACAGTGTGATCGCATCGACATCGGCGATGCCGGAGACCACCGCCGAGGCGTACACGCCCGCATCGCCCAGCCATTCCGACGCCGCCTTCGCCACGATCAGCACCACTCCGTAGATGAGGCCGAACTCGATGGCTGGTCGAAGGCGAAACGGGTTCGTGAATTTGCCGTCGTCGGATTCTTCGGTCGGCGCCGATCCTTCGCGAAAGTACAGAAATCCGGCGACGGCCGTCCCGGCAACGGCGCCGGCAGTCATGGGCATCCACACTTCCGACAACAACTCGAAGTTGACCGCCGCCACCTCGATGATCACCCGCACGAACATGATCGTCCACGCCAGCAGCAGGCCGAGGGCAAGGGGTCGCTCCAGCCCGCTGCTGTTGCGGCTCCGCTCCGACATCGAGACCGTGACCGCCGTCGACGAGACCAGCCCTCCCAGCAAACCCGTCAGGCCGGTACCCCGCCGCGCCCCCACGATCTGAATCAGCACGTAGCCGATGAACGACAGTCCCGAGATGAACACGACCATCAGCCCCACCTTGAACGGACTCGTGGCGTCAAACGGGGACGGGCCGTAGGTCTCGGTGGGCAGCAGCGGCAGCACCAGCGCCGCCAGGATCGCGAACTTGACGGTCGCGTAGATGTCTTCGTTGTCGATCTCGCGCGCCAGCTCACGCGTTTGCGGCTTGATGGCCAGCAGGGTGACCGTCACCACTCCGGCGGCGGCGGCCACCACCAGGTCTCCGATCACAGCCAGCCCGCCGGTGATGAAGACCACCATGGCGGCGATTTCGGTGGTGAGCCCGATCTCACCCTCTTGTAACCCCTCGAAGTAGGCCATGGCCACAAAGGCACCGACAACGGCGAGACCGGTTACGAACACCCAGGGACCGTCGAGCTGAAGAGCGGCGTAAGCCGCCAACCCGCCGGCGAGTCCAATGAAGGCGAATGTCCGGGTCCCGGCGAACATCTCTTCGCCGGACTTGCGCTTGGCGTGCTCTCGCTGCAGTCCGACCAGCAGACCGATGGCCAACCCGACTCCCAGGCGGCCAAAAAGCTCTGCCACCTCCACGCGCTCGCGACCTCCGTCTCTGAAACCTTGCGCCAGACGCTAGCGGGCGTGCCGAAACGATTCTGTGTTCCCGATCGCACGGCACGGCCCGAATCTGCCATCATGCATCCCCAATGGCAGCGCTCCTCCGCCCGTTCAACGGATACGTCCCCGCGCCTGAGTTCGCCCCCAGGGTGGTGGGGCCGCCCGTGGCGATGTTGAGCCCCGACCAGCGAGAAGCGGCCCGGGTCGATCCCCTCAGTTTCCGCCACGTGGTGGGCAAAGGTGCGGGGACTTCGGTGGATGAAGCCGAGCGTTGGATTCGCTCGTGCAACGCCGAGGGCGTGCTCCAGCCGGTGGGTCCCGCCATCGTCATCTATCAGGTTGCCAGCGGCGGGGTGGTGGCCACCGGCCTCATCGCCGAGGTGTCGCTCGACGCCTACGACAACGGGCGTGTGAAGCGGCACGAAGACACTCTCGAACGAACCGAACAGAAGATGGTGAAGTACATGGAGACAACCCGGATCTACGGCAACCCCGTGGCCCTCGCCCATCGCCACGACCCCCGGGTCGACGATGTCATTGCCGCCTCCGTGACGGGCGATCCCCATTTGGCGTTCGCGGCCGCCGACGGTTCCCAGCACAAATTGTGGGTCGTGGACCCGCAGACCAGCAGCGCTGTCTGCGGCTGGTTTTCGGACGAGCTCTACATCACCGACGGGCACCACCGGCTGGCGGCCGCCGCCTCGGTGGCCCGGGGCGAGGGACGAGCCGCCTCGTATCTTCCGGCCGGGGTGTTTCCTCCCGAAGAGCTGCAGCTGCGCTCTTTTGCCCGATGCGTCGCCGATCCCGATCTCGACACTGAGCGGGTGATCGACCAGCTGCAGGCAGAACACGACCTCGTCGAGGTCGCAGCGACGGACGTACGGCCCACCCGCCCCCTGGAGTTCGGCGTGAAACTTGCCGGCCGTTGTTATCGCCTGCTCCTCGACCCGGACCGGGTTCCTTCCGACCTCTACCAATCGCTCGACGTCAATCTGCTCCAGAGCCTGATCCTCGAGCCGGTGCTCGGCATCCGCGACCCCCGCGCCGACGCCCGGCTGCATTTCGTGCCGGATCAACCCCATGTCGTCCACGACGAACTCGGCTGCGGTGCCTGGTTCATGCCCTTCCCCCCGACCATCGACGCCGTGATGGCGGTAGCAGATTCCGGCCGGTCGATGCCGCCCAAGTCGACCTTGTTCACGCCCAAGCTCCCCAGCGGTTTGGTGGTGCGTCGACTTGATGCCGGATAACGGGAGCGAAGGAGCCGTTTGGCGTTCGAGGCCGGTAGCGTTCCCCCCCATGACAAGTCTTCCAGCAACAGACGACCATGTCTTCGACGTCGCCGACATGGATCCCGGCGTTGAGCCGGGCGATGACTTCTACCGATTTGTGAATGGGGGTTGGCTGCGGGCCAACCCGGTTCCAGAGGACTACCCGAGGTGGGCAGCCTTCGACGAGGTGCGCCAGGCCAATGAGGTGCTCCTGCACGAGCTGTTCCGACAGGCAGCAGGCGAGCCGCAGCCGGCGGCCACCGCGGCCGACTGGTGCGGCCGCTTCTACCAAGCCGGAATGGACACAGACCACATCGAGGCCGCCGGTTTGGGTCCCATCCAGCACCTGCTCGACGCCCTCGACTCCATCGGAGGAGTCGATGACCTGAGCCGCCTGGCGTCCGAGGTGCTACCGCTGGGTTTGTCGTTACCGATCGGGGCCGGCGTGGTCCCGGACTTCGACGACAGCACCCGCCACCTGCTCTACCTGGGATCTGGCGGCATGGGCCTTCCCGAGCGCGACTACTACTTCCGGGAGGACGGCGGGTCTGCCCGGTTGCGGGAGCAATACCAGGAACACATCGAGACCATGCTCCGGCTCAGCGGCCACGCCGATCCCTCTCCCGCCGCCGAAGCGATCCTCGCCTTCGAAACCGCTCTGGCCGAGCAGGCATACACCGCCGCCCAACAACGCGATATGGACCTCGTGCTCAACCGCCATGCCGTCTCCGAACTGGAGGCTGTCATGCCGAACTTCGGCCTGGTCGGCTTCATGGAGCGTTTCGGTGCGACCGGCATGGAAGCCGTCAACGTCGCCAATCCCGGGTTCTTCGCCGCGGCCGACTCGCTCCTGGCCGAAGCCGACGTCGACCTGCTGCGGGCGTGGGGCCGCTGGCATCTGCTCTCCAGCACCGCTTCGTCGCTGCCTGCCCGGTTCGAGGACGAGGCATTCCGCTTCTATGGCCAGATTCTGGGAGGACAGCGGGAACAGAAGCCCCGTTGGAAGCGGGTGCTGCGGGCCGCCAGTGTCGACATCGGCCAGCTGGTCGCCCAGCTCTACGTACAAGCGGCCTTCAGCCCCGAGGCCAAGGCCCGGGCCGAGGAGATGGTGGGCCACCTCACCGATGCCATGGGCCGGGCCATCGCCGGTCTCGATTGGATGTCGGAGGAGACGAAGCAGGCCGCCGCCCGCAAGCTCGATGGATTTGTCGCCAAACTCGGCTATCCCGACAAGTGGCGCGACCACTCGAAGCTGGTATTCGGACACGGGCCGTATGTGACGTTGCGAATTGCAGCTCGCCGGTTCGAATTCGACCGCCGGCTCGGCGAACTCCACGAGCCGGTCGATCCGCACGAATGGGAGATGGGCGCGCACGAGGTCAATGCGTACTACCACCCGCTGAGAAATGAGATCGTGTTCCCGGCCGGCATCCTGCAACCACCCTTCTTCCAGGCCGACGCCGACGACGCCGTGAACTACGGGGGCATCGGTGCAGTGATCGGCCATGAGATCACGCACGGTTTTGACGACATGGGATCGCGCTTCGACGCCAACGGCAACTTCGCCAACTGGTGGACCGAGCACGACCGCCAGGAGTTCGAGCGCCGGGCCCAGATTCTCGTCGAGCAGTTCTCTGATTACGAGCCGCTGGAAGGGCTTCATGTCAACGGCCAACTCACCCTGGGTGAGAACATCGCCGACCTCGGCGGGGTCACCATCGCCTACGAGGCATTGCAGGACGCTCTCGATGACACCGGGCGCGAGCCCGTCGGCGGCTTGACACCCGAGCAACGATTCTTCCTGGCCTACGCCCGGGTATGGAGAACCAACACCACGGAAGAGCACATGCGGCTAGCCGTCCAAACCGACCCCCATTCTCCTGGCCAATACCGCTGCAACGGCCCGCTGGGGAATCTGGCGACATTCGCCGAGGCGTTCGAGCTGAACGAGGAGACCGCCATGATGCGACCGCCTTCAGAGCGGGCCAAGATCTGGTAGCGGCCACGCGCGTGCGAAGGCGCGGAAGATCGGGGCCCAGTCGCGCGGGTTTGCACATCACGAACGGTTCTGCCAGGGTCCATCATCCGAAACGGCTTCCGTATCGGATATGGGGGTGACGCGATCGAGAGGACACCATGAACACAGACCGCCTCCGCCTCTACAACCTCATCATGGGTGCACTTCATGCGATCCAGGGCGTGTTGGTGTTGGTGTTGTCGAACGGATTCAGCCTCCCGGTGACCGCCACCCTGGCCGAGGGACCACCCGGCACACCACTGTCCGACCCTTCGACGCTCTTCGATCTCCCGATCGGCCTCGGCGTGGCGGTGTTCCTGTTCCTATCGGCCATCTTCCACTGGATCATCATCAGCCCCCCGTTCTACGACCGCTACCTGCAGGGCCTGACCCAGCACCGCAACTACTTCCGATGGGTTGAGTATTCGCTTTCCTCATCGGTGATGATCATTCTGATTGCCGCGCTGGTCGGGATCAGCGACATCGCGGCGATGGTGGCCCTCTTCGGCGTCAACGCCGCAATGATCTTCTTCGGGGCGCTGCAGGAGAAGTACGAGGAGCCGGGCGGCTCGCTGTTGCCGTTTTGGCTTGGCACCATTGCCGGCATCACTCCGTGGATCGCCATCACCATCTATCTCAGCACGCCCCTCAGCGACCTCAATCCGCCCGGGTTCGTCTACGGCATCTTCTTCTCACTCTTCTTCTTCTTCAACACCTTCGCCATCAACCAGTGGCTGCAGTACCGCCAGGTCGGCAAGTGGCGCGACTACCTCTATGGAGAGCGCACCTACATCCTGCTCAGCCTGCTCGCCAAGTCCGCGCTGGCCTGGCAGGTGTTCGCCGGTACGCTGGCAGGCTGATGGCCGAATCCGTCTGGGACTACCCCCGGCCGCCGGCGGTCGAGGCCACCAACAAGTTGATCGAGGTCGTCTTCGACGGCCGCCGCATCGCCTCGACGCGTGAGGCGGTCCGTGTTCTCGAAACCAGCCACCCCCCGGTCTACTACCTGGCCAAGGGGGCTTTCACGGCGGGGTCCCTTCGCCCCGCCAAAGGAACGAGCATTTGTGAGTTCAAAGGGGTGGCGTCCTACTACGACGTGATTGGGCCAAACCGGGTGGCAACAGCTGCCGCCTGGGGATACGAGAATCCCTCTCCGGGCTACTCCGAGCTGATAGACCGCGTGGCGGTATATCCGTCAGCCATGGATGCGTGCCTCGTCGACGGCGAGCAGGCCGAAGCCCAGGAGGGCGATTTCTACGGAGGTTGGATCACCGGCGACATCGTTGGGCCGTTCAAGGGCGGCCCCGGCACCTGGGGCTGGTGACCGGGTCTGCCCGGGTCTTCGTCTATCGTGGCCCCATCTGCCGCGGCCCAGTATCCGGGAGGTCCGATGAGTGCCGACATAGACCAGAAGCTCGCCGTTCTGTCCGACAACAAGCAGGCATGGGCCCGGTTGCCAATCAGCGACAAGCTTCGCTACCTGGCAGACATGCGCGCCCGGGTCGACCGCCAGGCCGACGAATGGGTCCGTCTGGCGCTCGAGGGCAAGCAAATACCGGATGACTCGCCGCTCGCGGGCGAGGAGTGGATCTCAGGCCCCTATGCGGTTCTGATCGCCATCAACGCGCTCACCAAGTCGCTCGAAGCGCTGAACTCGGGCACCGACGTCCTGGCCGGCACCACACCGCGGACAACCGAGGACGGACACGTCGTCGTAGAGGTCTTCCCGGGCGACGTCTATGACAAGCTGTTGCTGAACGGCTACCGGGCCGAGGTGTGGATGCAAGAGGGGGTGACCACGTCCAATCTGCGTGACCACCTTGCGTCTTTCTACAAGCAAGTCGACCCTCCCGGGTCGGTGGGGCTCATCCTCGGTGCCGGCAACATCTCCTCGATTCCCCTCCTGGACCTCCTGACCAAGATGTTCGTCGAGGGGCAGGTCGTCATCATCAAGATGAACCCCATCAACGACTATCTCGGGCCGGTGTTCGAAGTCATCTGTGCCGACCTCATCGCCGACGGCTACGTGAACTTCGTGTATGGCGGCGGAGAGGTCGGGGCCTATCTGACCGGCCACGACCAGGTCGACACCCTCCATATCACCGGCAGCGCCGACACCTACTACCGGATCGTGTTCGGCGAAGGCGAAGAAGGCGCCGACCGGCGGGCCCGGAACGAACCACTGTTGACGAAACCCTTCACGAGCGAGCTGGGCGGTGTGGGTCCTACCTTCATCGTGCCCGGGCCCTGGAGCGATGCCGATTTCGCCTATCAGGCCGAACACCTGGCAACCCAGAAATTCCACAATGCCGGTTTCAACTGCATCGCGTCGCAGGTGCTGGTGCTGCCCGACGGCTGGGAAGGATCGGACCGGCTCGTGAACGAGCTGCGCAACACGATTCGCACGATCCCGGCCCGCGAGGCCTACTACCCGGGAGCCGATGAACGCCAGGCGGCCGCAGTGGCCAAGCATCCGCACGCCGAGATCCTCGACTCGGGCCCCATACCCCGCACACTCATCACCGACATCGACCCAACCGGCAAGGACGAATACGCCTTCACGACCGAGTTCTTCGGTGGCGTCTACGCCACCACGAAGCTGCCCACGTCCGACCCGGCCGAGTTCGTGCTCGCGGCCGCCGCGTTCGCCAACGAGAAGCTCGCGGGGACGCTGGGAGCCCAGTTCATCATTCACCCGAAAACGATCGCCGCGATCGGCCCTGCGTTGGAGGAGGCCATCGCCGCTCTGCAATACGGCAGCATCGGCGTCAACAGCTGGACCGGGGCCGGCTATTTGCTGCCTGCCGCCACGTGGGGGGCATACCCCGGCCATACCCACGCCGACGTCGGGAGCGGGATCGGTGTCGTGCACAACGCCTTCATGTTCGACCTGCCGGAGAAGACGGTGGTCTACGCACCGTTCCATCCCTTCCCCCGCTCGCTCTTGAGCGGCGAGATCCACATGTCGCCCAAGCCCCCCTGGTTCGTGACCCATGGCAACGCCCACACGGCCGGCAAACGCCTCACCCGGTTCGCGGCCAGCCCCGGCTGGGCTCATCTGCCGGGGATATTCGCAGCCGCCCTCCGGAATTGACCGATCGCCGTTTCGGGACCTAGCCCGATGGGCGACGGACCGTTCCTTCTCAAGGACTTCTTCAACCCCGACACCATCGGAATCGTGGCCGACGCGATCGCTGAAGCCCACCCGGAGTTCGACCGCCGCCG
>JBFIPU010000035.1:0-25150 GCA_041609995.1 Acidimicrobiia bacterium | reverse complement strand
CGAGGACATGAAGGAATCGACTCCGGAGCCGGAGATTGGCAGAAGTGCGCCCTCGGTAGGATTCGAACCTACGCACCCGGCTCCGGAGGCCGGCGCTCTATCCCCTGAGCTACGAGGGCGTGTAGGCATGTAATTGTAGGGGTTGGGCTGGTCGGGGGCTTTGTGCTGGTTCTGGGGGAACGTTGGATTTGGCTGGTGTTGCCGAGGCTTCTGCGAGGTTGTTGGACCATTCCCCCTACCCCTCTCCGGCCTTCGGCGTGCGAGCGGTACCTTCCCCCGGCTTCGCTGACTTCGTCAGCTCCCGCCTGGGGACCATTGGCTACGGGAGCTTTTCGGCCTGGGAGCGAAGCATTGCTCCTTCCCCCGGCTTCGCCGACTTCATCAGGTCCCGCCAGGGGACGATTGCAGAGCGGTCAAGCTGCCAGGCGCTCTGACAGCCTCTTGATTTCGATCATCATTCGTCGACTCATGACAAAGCTGATGACTTCGAGTGGGAAGCGCCCGAACGTGAGCCTGCTCTTCCAGTCCGACGAGTAGTCGTAACGGCCCCGCGTCAGCAGCCGGCTTCCGCCGTTGCCGCTGTCACTGATGACGAACTGCCAGGTTGATCTACCCCAGCTTTCGGTGTCGCCAACCTCGGCCGGTGCTCCCTCGAGAATCAGCGCGTGTGGCGGATCCACGATCACCATGCTCAGCGGCGGGGTGTCCGGGTGGAGGTAGACGCTGTCTCCAACCCTGGGATGTTGGAACTCGGGGAGGATCTCGGTCGTGTTGGACACGTTGCACCCCACCATGTTCTCGAGCGTCTCGTAGGTGTAGAAGGCGCCCCGGCCCTGTCCGATTTGGGCGATCCATGGCCACACCTTCTCCGGTGCAGCATCGATCGAGATTCCAAGCGTGTACGACCACTTGGGCTCGGAGACGAGATCATCCCCGGGAAGCAAATCGGTTGCCTCGGTGCCCACCGTGCCCCAGCGCAGCCGCTTCCGTCCGATGAAGGGCGTGGCAATCAGATGCCAGGCGATGAGCGCGGCACCAGTCAACGCCGCAAGCCGGCCCACGCCGGGGGAGCGGGTCCTTTCTTGAATCCGAGTGCTGTACCGGGTTTCGCTGGTCGTCATCTTTACCTCCACATGACCGCTTCGAAATGGTGCCGATCTATGGCGGTGTGTACTAGAGGAAGAGGTCGCAAGTCACGACCCGCCTGGACTCGGAAAAGGTCCCGGTACCCCGGGGGCGAGACAATGGACCGCAGACGTGGCCGCTCGCCGATTTGTAGCGTCTGTCCCGTGTCAAAAAACGATATCGGCAGCCATCTTCGACGCCTCGTCGACCGTCAGGTCGCATCCGACGCCGTTCACAACGCGATCGCCGGCCGGAGTAGGAGGGCGGCGCAGCCGACGAGGCGTGGCCGAGGAGCGGTTGGCATTACCCCATGAGCTACGAGGGCGGGAACCCTTCGGGTTCCTTGGCAGATTTCGAGCAGCAGGGCTTCTCGAAACTGCTGTGAACCTTGGGTTGTGGGTGGAAGTGTAGATCGAGTCGCGAGCATCGGATGGAGGGGGGGCCCATCGGGTTTCCTTGGAAGTACTGCAGCTGCATTGCGGCTCCACTCCTCCACCGGGGGTTGTGGGGTGTCGGATCGTAGAGTGCGGCGCAGCCCCTCCGGCAATAAATGGCAAGCGTTGTGGGCCGAATGAGGTTTACTTGGGTGGATGAGCGGTCCTACATCTCCTGAACGGCAGTTATCCAGAATGGTCAGATGGACGGCCAAGGCCGCTGCTGTCACCATCGCCGGAATCGCCATCAAAGAGATGACCAGCAAGGCGAACGAGATCATGAAGGAACGGCGCGGCCGCCGTCAGGAGAGCGATCCCGGAGAAGACGAGGACCAGGGGGCCTAGCGCCTGGGTTTGTCGCGTCATCCGGATTTCCATGAGTCTTTCGGATCCGACGGGTATCGCCGGGCTGGTATCGACCGGTCCTGGCCGCCATCCAACAAACAGCGGAAGAGACCCGACGAGCCAAGCAAAGAGGACTGACTGGCTGTTCTGTTCTGGGAATCGGTGTCTTTGCCACCCGAACGAGAACAAGACAGGTCGCCACGACCTGACGCAGAGGTTGTGCAGGCGTGTCGGCGTCTACAGCACTCGAACACGATCGGCCCATCCACAACGGTCATAAGCCCCTGGGATCAAAAACACACGTGTGGCATCGTTCGGGGTGGTCGCGAGGTGACACATGTCCAGGCAGCGTCCCATCAAGCGACGGGGACTGAGTGTCTTGCTGGCCCTCACTCTCGTGGTCGGACCGGGCGGATCGGGTGCCGCCGAGCAACATAATGACCTGCCTCCAACAGCTACGGGCAGCAACATCGTCCAGCTCGCCATGTTCAACCCCCGGAACGGTGAATGGCATCTGCGGTTCCCTGGCGGAATGGTCAAGAGCTTCTTCTTCGGGGTTCCCGGCGACGTGCCCCTCATGGGAGATTGGGATTGCGACGGCACCGACACCGTGGCCATGTTCCGTCCCTCCAACGGATTCATTTACCTTCGGAACTCCAATACCTTCGGGGTCGCCGACCGGGACTTCTTCTTCGGAATCGGTGGGGATGTCCCGCTTGCGGGTGACTGGAACGGGGATGGGTGTGACACCTTCTCCATCTACCGCCAATCGGAAGGAAAGGTCTATATCAGCAACCAGTTGGGCACCCGAGCGGCCGAATACTCCTTCCATTTCGGGATTTCGGGAGACCTCCCCTTTGCAGGCGATTTCGATGGGGACGGGATTGACACCGTGGGGTTGTATCGGGATACCACCGGGTTTGTGTATGTGCGAGACGCCCTCTCCACCGGGATCGCCGATTACGAGTTCTACTACGGGGTGCCATCGGATCGAATCATGGCCGGTGATTGGGATCGCGACGGAGATGACACCGTCGGAATCTTCCGACCCGGCCACAATCGGTTCTATCTGTCCTTCGAGAACCGGCAAGGGCACGCGGATGTGGAGATCTACTTCGGAGAAGCCGACTGGTTGCCGGTTGCCTGGGGTGCCGCCACCCCGTTCCCGCCGGTTATCGGCCCCGACCCGTCCTATCGGGTAGCGACTTTCTATTACCCATGGTTCGGAAACCCGGATGACGCTCACGGCTATTGGCTGGCGTGGGACGACCCGCAGGGAGGTGAGCCGCCGGCCGATATCTCGAGCGACTACTACCCGGTCCTGGGCCCATACAGCTCGATCGATCCCACCGTCGTTGCGCAACATTTCGCCTGGCTGCGGGAGGCAGGGGTCGGAGTGATCATCTCCTCATGGTGGGGATCTCGCACCCAGGGCCTCCGGGAGGACGAAGCGGTGCCGTTGCTCCTCGAAATCGCCGAGCGCTACGACATTCAGGTTGCTTTCCACATTGAACCGTATTTCGGGCGGACTGCCACCACCCTCGTCGATGACGTCGAGTACCTCTATCAACGGTACGGCACCCATCCCGCCTTCTTCCGCAGCACTGCCCGGACACAATGGAGCGACGACGACCGACCCAAAGGCGTCTTTTTCGTTTGGCTCGCCAACTACCCCGACGGCAAATCGGACCCCGTCGATCCCTCATACTGGGCCGCCGCCATCGATGAGATCCACGCGTCGCCCAACGGCGGATTGATCCTCTCCGATCGCGCAGAGGGGGTGTGGGTGACCGAAGGCCACTTCGACGGGACCTATCAATACGCCACCCTCGAGACGTCGCCCAGCTTCGCCTGGGCCCGCTCCCTGCCGGACGGGGCCCTCTACGTGCCCAGCGTGCTTCCCGGCTTCTCGGCGAAGCGCATCAGCTTCGACCAGTCAGAGTTCGTTGCGCGGGCCGGAGGTAACACCTACCGGCAACAGTGGGAGGGGGCGCTCGGGACTGGAATCGAGCCGGCCATGGTTTCGATCACCTCATTCAATGAGTGGCATGAGGGCACCCAGATCGAGCCGGCGGCCACCGGAGTGGCGCGTGCGTCGGGTGCCGTTTACGACGACTACGGCGAACTCGGCCCTGAGGGCTATCTCGAATTGACTGCTGGTCTCGTCAAGGATTTCCTGGAAATCGACTGGGATCAACGTCGGGCCAAGCGGGTACGCATCCAGATCGAGACGACCAGCGACTGGACGACGCTCACCCTCGAATCCGGTGCCGAGCTCGCACAGCCAGTCACGGTATCGGTAAGCGACAGCGGATCGTCCTACTTCGAGCCCAACGACGAGGGAGGACGGGTGGATCTGCTGCAGCCACTCGAGGACGCCGAGCAGGGCCGGTCAGCGCAGGTCGTTATGGAATTGCGCGCTCACAACTGGGTGGACCCGTTGCGGTTTGTCATCGAGCGAGGCGCTCTCGGCTACACCGAGATCACAATCACCGGCCTCGTCGACGGCGCAGAAACCGGGTCCAAGACCGTCTTGTGGGACGGGTGGAGCGACGCGCTGGTTGGAGGTGAGTTCGGCCGCAACCCGCTCTGGTTCGAGGTCACCGCAGCAGAGCTTGGCGTCTGACGTTCAAGTAGGGCCTACCCCTGGACCGATGCGCGTGTTGGGTCCCCTCGTTGGCTTCGGCCCACATCTGCAGCACCGTTTACCGTTGTTCCTCGATGCAACCTGGTCCCAAGAGTCGAGTTTCGTTCCACAAGAATGAACCGATAGGGCCATTGGAGCCTTTCGACGATCCAAACATCTCCGCACAATCGCTATCGATCGGCCACACTGTCTACGTGAGAGACAACACCGCTCGCCTCCTGTCCCGGCTTCATACCACGCTGTATCGCACCACTCGGGGACGGATTGGAAGGCGTCTCGTGAACAACGACATGTTGCTCCTGACGACCACAGGACGCCTCTCCGCACAGCCGCACACCGTTCCGCTGCTCTATCTCCAGGACGGTTCGAGCCTCGTCGTCATCGCCTCGTGGGGTGGCAGGGATTATCACCCTGACTGGTATCTCAACCTGGTCGCCCAACCGGCGGCCGTGGTCAATGTCAAAGGAGCAATCCGCGCCGTGGTCGCCCGCGCCGCCACCGAGCAGGAAAGAGCCACCTGGTGGCCGCGAGTTCGACAGGCGTACGACGGTTACGAGGCCTACCAGGGCCGCACCCGGCGGGAGATCCCACTCGTGTTCCTCGAACCCAGGGTTTGAGCAGAAGTTGGCTCCGCAGTGGGTGTTCGTTCACACCCGGCACGGATCACCAGCCCGTCTTTGGCCCACGCCCGTCCGTCGGGTTACCCCGGGGGCGAGGTTCGAGGGTCGTCGGACCGTCGAGATCGGCGCAGCTTGCGAGGGTGAGTAGACCGGCGACCAGGATGTGTGCGAACAGGCGGTTTCCACGCATCGTTAGCCTCGTGTGACCAGAACGTTAGGCCGTTGCTATCCGAATTCCCCGAGTCGATCTTCCGTTTGCGATGCGACGCCCCTGGCTGCTCGCCCGGGGTGTTTTCGTGGATCGAAAGCGTCCCGACCTCACTCGTCTCGCCTCCATTGAAGATCCGATGGAATTCGTTTGGGCAATGTTGCCGTACGCGGCTCGAACCTTCGCCACCAGCATCCTGATGCTCCCCAAAGATCAGAGCAAGACGGCGGCTGTCGCCTATTTGTACTGTCGGATGCTCGACACCTGCGAGGATTTGACGACCCCGGATGACCGCGGCGAGACCCTGGCTGCGTTCTCGGAACGAATGGGGAACATGGATCCGCCCCCGGCAGTCGAGCTGGCTGCTCGCGACGAGCAGGACAAAGTCTTCATCCTTCTGGTCGAACGATGCCGGCTGGTGGATTACGTCTTCTTGACCTTGCCGGAAGTCGATCAAAAGCGCATTGTCGAGCTGGTGCAGGCGATGGCCGACGGCATGATCTGGTCGGCGCAACGGTTCCTGGAACAGGGTGGGGTCCTCACGGGGATGGACCAGGTTCGCCGGTATTGCGGTCACGTGATCGGAGAACCCGTTCTGTTTGCCCTCGATCTGGTGCTCGGTTCGTCACAAGGACTGCGTGAAGATGCGATGGCCGTTGCCCAACTGATCCAGCTTGCCAACATCACCCGGGATATCGAGCGGGACTTGCTGGCCGGCATCGCCTACCACCCGGCTCTCAAGGGGTACCTCGGGGGCGACGGATCTGATGCCCCTGTTCAAGAGGTGCGCCGCGAGCTCCTGCGTGTTGCGTTGCCCAATGTTTCCGGATTTCGGCGGCTGCTGGAGGCGACCCCGACGACCAGCCTGGCTCGAGCGTCCGCAATTCTGATGATCCTTCACACCGATCAGCATTATGGCTCATGTCTCCAGAAGGCCGATCAGCCCGGTTGGTCTGTGCCGAGCAGCCCCGGCATCATCGCGCGTGCAGTCATTGTTCTGTTCTCCCAACACTGGTCTTCTCGAATCCTGCGTCAGGTTGAACAGCGATTTCTACGGGCGGCTGAACTCCTCGACGGCGCAGATCCGGGCGACTACCCGCAAACGGCTCGCAAGCCAAGCCGCCAGTAGCCTTCCCCGATGATTCTGGCAACGTTGTCCGGTATCTTCGGCGATGCCTTTGAGAAGGTGGGGCTCGATCGGTCCTACGGCGAGGTGACCGATTCCGATCGGCCCGATCTCGCCCAGTACCAATGCAATGGAGCCCTGGCGGCCGCCAAGGAGGCCGGCAAGAACCCGCGGGAGCTGGCGGAAGACGTGATCGAGGCCGTCCCCGATTCCGACGCGCTGCAGCCGCTTTCGATCGCCGGCCCCGGGTTCATCAACATCAACCTCACGGACCAGTTCCTGGCCGCCGCGGTCGAGGACCTCGACGACCGCTTCGGTGCCCCGGTCCGGGACCCCCGCAACGTCCTTGTTGATTACGGCGGCCCCAACGTGGCCAAGGCCATGCACGTCGGGCACCTGCGTTCGACCATCATCGGCGACTCCATCCAGCGCATCATGCGTTTTGCCGGCCACGACGTGCTCACCGACATCCACATCGGCGATTGGGGAACCCAGATGGGTCAGCTGCTGATCGAAGTGGAGCGCCGCATGCCCGACCTGCCGTACTTCGACGGGTCCTTCTCCGGGCCCTACCCGGAGGAAAGCCCCGTGACCCTCGATGATCTCCAGGAGATGTATCCGGAGGTGGCGGCCCGCTGTCAAGCAGACCCGGCCGAGGCGGAGCGGGCTCGCCAGGCCACCCTGGAGCTCCAGCAAGGACGGCCCGGCTACCGGGCGCTGTGGAACCACTTCTCTCGTGTCTCTCGGCAATCGCAGTCCGCCGACTTTGCCGATCTCGGGGTGGCCTTCGACCTCTGGCACGGAGAGAGCACCGTCCACGACCGGGTCCAGCCCTTGATCGAGCGACTGACCGAGGCGGGCAGCGCCGTCGATTCCGAGGGAGCCCTCGTGGTCGACGTATCCGAGCCCAACGACGCCAAGGAGATCCCGCCGCTCATCCTCACCAAGACCGACGGGGCCTACCTCTACACGACCACCGACCTCGCCACCGTCGATGCCCGGGTGCACGCACTGGAGCGCGATCTCATGCTCTATGTCGTTGATGCGCGCCAGGCCCTCCACTTCGAGCAGGTCTTTCGCGCCGCTCACAAGACGGGGGTCGCCCCCGAGTGGGTCGAGTTCGAGCACGTCGGTTTCGGGACCATGAACGACAAGTCCGGCAAGCCGTTCAAGACGAGGGAGGGAGGGATCCTCAAGCTGCGCGACCTGATCGGGATGGTCACCGAGGCTGCCCGCGCCCGCCTCGAGGAAGCAGGGATCGCCTTCGACTATCCGGATGCCGAGCGGGCGGAAATCGCCCGGCGAGTGGGGCTGGCCGCGCTCAAGTACGGCGACCTCTCCAACCACCGCACGTCGAACTACGTGTTCGACCTCGAGCGGTTCACGTCCTTCGAGGGCAAGACCGGCCCCTATCTCCTTTACGGAGCTGTTCGCATGCAATCGATCTTGCGAAAGGCAAAAGCGGCCGGTCACGAACCCGGTCCGGTGGTTCCCCCGGTCGATGACGCCGATCGAAACCTCATGCTCCAGCTGTTGCGTTTCTCCAACGTGTTCGATCGGACCGTGGACCTGCGGGCGCCCAACCACATCGCGGAATATGCGTACGAGTTGGTCGCCACGTACAGCCGGTTCTACGAGCGCCATCACATCCTGTCCGAATCCGATCCCGCCCGGCGCGGGTCGTGGCTGACGCTGGTCGAAAGGAGCCTGGCGCTGGTTACGCTGCTCCTCGGTTTGTTGGGCATCGAGATCCCGGAGCGCATGTGAATATCGACCCATGGCCGCGTACCGCCGGCCGCGACGACCACGGAACCATGACCATCGGCGGGATCGCCGTGACCGATCTCGCCGCCCAATATCAAACGCCGCTGCTGATCGTCGACGAAGTTGATTTCCGCGGCCGGTGCCGGGACTATCGCAATGCGTTTTCCAGCGCCTGGGTGGCGTACGCGTCCAAAGCCTGGCCCACTGCCGGCCTCATGAAGATGGCGGCCGAAGAGGGCCTGTGGATCGACGTCGCCTCCGGCGGCGAGCTGTACACGGCCCAGCAGGCCGGTATCCCGGGCGACCGGCTCGTCTTCCACGGCAACAACAAGTCGGTGGAAGAGTTGGAGATGGCGGCCGACTACGGCGTGGCGCGCATGGTGGCCGACTCGTTTGCCGAACTGGATCGGCTCGAGGACGTCGGCAGCAAGCGTGATCACACCTTCGACGTCTGGCTCCGGATCACTCCCGGCATCGACGCTCACACCCACGAATACGTGCGCACCGGGCATGACGACTCGAAGTTCGGCTTCACGATGTCTCTCGGTCTGGCAGAGGAGGCGGTGCGGCGAGCCCTGGCGCTTCCCCATGTCAACGTGGTCGGCCTCCACGCCCACATCGGGTCCCAGATCTTCGGTACCGACGCGTTCCAGGCCAATGCCGAGGTGCTGGTCGGCCTCATGGCCCAGATTCGCGATGAGCACGGTGTCGTCCTCGGCGAGCTCAATGTGGGGGGCGGAATGGGCATTTCCTACAACCACGAAGACCGCCCGGTGAGCATCGACCGGTACGGCGAAGCGATTGCCGCTGCTCTCACCAAGGCCAGCGCCCACCATGGGCTGCCCGTCCCGCAGCTGGCGGTCGAGCCAGGACGGGCCCTCATCGCCCCGGCTGCGATCACCCTCTATGAGGTGGGCACCCTCAAGCACCTGCCGGGCCTGCGTACCTATGTGAGCGTCGATGGCGGTATGAGCGACAACATCCGACCGGCGCTGTACGGAGCCGAACACGAGATCGCCCTCGCCAATCGGCGGGGGAGCGAGGAGCTGCGGGCGGTCACCGTGGTGGGCAAACATTGCGAGTCGGGCGACCTGGTGCGGGAACGGGCGTCGCTGCCGTCCGACCTCGTAACAGGGGATTTGCTCGCCGTCGCCGCCACCGGCGCCTACACCGCCACCATGGCCTCCAACTACAACCGCCTACCGCGTCCGGCGGCGGTGCTCGTCAAAGACGGTCAAAGCCGCCTCCTGATGCGCCGCGAGACGCTGGCGGATGTCGCTTCCCGCGACGTTCTCTAGGCGCCCGCAGGTAACCTCCGCGCATGAACAAGATCGGGATCGGAATCCTGGGTGCCGGCGTCGTCGGAGGCTCATTGATACGCCGGCTGATCGATGACCACGACGTCATCACGACCAAGACCGGGCTGGGGCTCGAGGTGGTGAAGGTCGCCGTTCGCTCACTGGGCAAGTCGCGAGCATTCGACCTTCCCCGCGGCATGCTCACCGCCGACCCGATGGAGGTGGTCAACCACCCCGAGGTGGAGCTGGTGGTCGAGATCATGGGCGGCCGGGAGCCGGCCGGGGAGCTGGTCTTGGCTGCCCTGGCCGCCGGCAAGCCGGTGGTCACGGCCAACAAGGAGCTCATCGCCACCTCCGGAGAGCAACTGCTGGCCGCCGCGGCCGAGGCGGGGGTTCAGTTGCTTTTCGAGGCCGCCGTGGGTGGGGGCATTCCCATCATCCGGCCGGTCTCGGAGTCATTGGCAGGCGAGCCCATCCACCGCATCGTCGGCATCGTCAACGGCACCACCAACTACATCCTCACCCAGATGTCAGAGGAGGGCGCCTCGTACGAGGAGGCTCTCAAGGAGGCGCAGCGCCTGGGCTACGCCGAGGCCGACCCAACGGCAGACGTCTCGGGAGCAGACGCCGCCGCCAAAGCAGCCATTCTCGCCAGCCTCGGATTCGGGACCTGGGTGGCTCTCGACCACGTACACCATGAGGGAATCGCGGGCATCGACCTCGTCGACATTCGGCTGGCGCAGGAGCGGGGATATGTGATCAAGCTGCTGGCGTTTGCCGAGCGGCGCCCAGACGGGCTCTCGGTCCGGGTCCACCCTTCGTTCGTGCCCGTCGGCCATCCGCTGGCGGGTATTCGCGGCGCCACGAACGCGGTCTTCATCGAGGGTTCGTCGGTGGGCGAGCTTCTCTTCGCAGGGCCGGGAGCCGGCGGCGAGCCCACCGCAACTGCGGTGCTGGGGGACGTGATCGACGCCGCCCGAACCCTCGGATCCGGCGCCGAGAGTGCTCCCCCGATCCAGCTCGGCACCGGCAACCTCGTGCCCTTCGAGGACGTCGAGACATCCTGGTACATCCGCACAGAAGTGAACGACCGGCCGGGGGTGCTGGCCCAGATCGCCCAACGCTTTGGCGACAACGACGTGAGTATCCGTTCCGTCTGGCAGGAGGGACGCGGGGAACGGGCCACGCTCATCCTGATCACCCACCCAACGGTCGAATCAGCCCAGCGGGCGGCGGTCTCGGGGCTCAGCGAGCTCGACGTCGTCAACGAGGTCGGCGCCGCAATTCGCGTTGCGTTCGACGAGTAGTCGCGGGCAGATGGCAGTCGCCCTCTGATGGAATACGTCAGCACCCGCGGTAACTCACCCACGATGGAGTTCAGCGATGTGCTCCTCGCCGGACTGGCCCCCGACGGCGGGCTG
This sequence comes from Acidimicrobiia bacterium, assembly GCA_041609995.1. Taxonomy (GTDB): domain Bacteria; phylum Actinomycetota; class Acidimicrobiia; order Spongiisociales; family SHLN01; genus JABDOU01. Next base: position 14,162 of record JBFIPU010000035.1, on the reverse strand, counting down.
TTTCTTCCGGCGCAAATTCCGGATATGCCGGATCTGGGCACCGCGGAGGATTACGCCGAAGCCGCCTTTGCAGTGACCAGGCCGTACGTGGAACCCGCCATCCCGGCCGACGACTGGGGTGGGTTGCTGGAACGTGTCTACGCCCGATTCGACACGCCGGAGGTCACGCCGCTCGTCGACCTGGGCGATGATCTCCACCTGCTGGAGCTCTTCCACGGCCCCACATTCGCGTTCAAGGACATGGCCATGCAGGTCCTCGGTGACCTGTTCGAGTATGAGCTCAACCGGCGGGGCGAGACCGTGACGGTCGTGGGAGCGACCTCGGGTGACACCGGGGCGGCCGCAGTGGAAGCCCTCAAAGACCGGGCCGGGATCGAGCTGTTCATGCTGCATCCGGACGGTGGTGTCTCCGACGTGCAGCGTCGCCAGATGACGACGTGCCAGTCACCCAACATCCACAATCTGGCGGTGGCAGGCTCGTTCGATGATTGCCAGGACGCGGTGAAAGCAATGTTTTCCGACGAGACGTTCCGTTCCCGCCACCGACTTTCGGCCGTCAACTCGATCAACTGGGCCCGGGTGATGATGCAAATCGTCTACTACGCAGTCAGCATCGCTCGGCTGGGCGGGCCCGTGACGTTCTCCGTGCCCACCGGCAACTTCGGCAACGTCTACGCCGGACATGTGGCACGGAGGATGGGTGCGGGTGTGAACGGGCTGATCGTCGCTTCCAACCGCAACGACATCCTGACCCGGTTCCATCTCGACTCGGTCATGGAGATCCGCGAAGTGATCCGCACCACCTCGCCCAGCATGGACATTCAGATCTCCTCCAACTTCGAGCGGTTTGTCTTCGAGGCGCTCGCCGAAGATGGTGCGGCCACTGCGCAATTCATTCAGGATTTCCGGTCGGCGGGCCGCGTCGCCAACCAGCAGGTGGCCGACGCCTACCGTGCTGGGTTCGAGGCCGCCATGCTCACGGATGAGGAAGGGGCGGCGGTCATCGCCGATCTCGATCGCCATCTCGGCGTGCTGGTGGATCCCCATACGGCCATCGGAATCGGCGCCGCCCAGCGCATCCATCCGGAGGGGACGGTGGTGGCGCTTGCCACCGCTCACCCCGCCAAATTCGGGAGCGCCATCGAAGAAGCAATTGGCCGACCACCGCCGGTTCCGGCCCGGATACAGGCTGCGTTGGAGGCATCCGAAAAGGTCATGCAGGTGCCCAATGACGTCGATACCATTAAGGCGGTCGTCGGAGCCGGTCGACAAGAGTTTTAGGGAATCCAAATTCATCCCCTAATATGAGGTCTCGGACATCTCGTCCGAACATCTGCGGCAAACCCTTCGCAACACTCCGTCCGGATGGTTGTATCGATCACCGGCACCCGGCTTGCGATTGTGCGCAGGAGCCGTTCACCTTCAGCTCAGTTGCTCGCTGTCTAGCGAGCGGCGGAACGCTCGAAGGTATAGCCAAAAGGAACGCATGACTACTCGAACCGAGCTGCAAGGCAAATCCCTCGACGATCTTCGCGAAATCGCCGGATCCGTGGGAGTCGAAACCGACGGTCTCCAAAAGGCAAAACTGATCGCGGCCATCCTGACCGAGACCGGCGGAGCGGACGAACCGGCACCGGTCGACCTCCCGACCGTCGAGAAGAAGGGGACCAAGAACTCGAAGGACGGCGATGCGGGTCGGACTCGCAACGGTGGCTCCGGTGGCTCCGGTGGCTCCGGCAGCAATCGTCGGAAGCGCCGCGGCCGCAACGAGCCGCGTGAACAGGTGGACGAGTCAGAACTGGAGGAGCGCGAAGGGCTGCTCGACATCCTCCCCGAGGGCTACGGGTTCCTGCGAACGACCGGCTATCTGCCAGGGGAAAAGGACGTGTACGTCGCCGCCAACCAGGTTCGCAAGTTCGGTCTGCGCAAAGGGGATCTCATCAAGGGACCGATCCGCAAGCCCCGCTCCCAGGAAAAGTTCCCGGCGCTCGTTCGCGTCGTCACCGTCAACGGAGTCGATCCGGAAGAGGCGCGCAAGCGTCCCAAGTTCGGCACGCTCACCCCGCTGTTTCCCGATATCCGGCTGCGGATGGAACGGGAAGGTGACAAGAGCGACATCCTCGCACGCATCATCGACCTCATTTGCCCGATCGGAAAGGGACAGCGCGGCCTGATCGTGTCGCCTCCCAAAGCCGGTAAGACCACGGTGCTGAAAGAAATCGCTGCTTCGATCGCCCTCAACAACCCCGAATGCCACCTGATGGTGGTGCTCGTCGATGAGCGGCCGGAAGAGGTCACCGACATGCAGCGCTCCGTGAAAGGCGACGTCGTGTACTCCACGTTCGACCGTCCGTCGGAGGAGCACACCCAGGTGTCGGAGCTGGCCCTGGAGCGGGCCAAGCGTCTCGTCGAACAAGGGACGGACGTCGTCATCCTCCTCGACTCGATCACGCGTCTCGCCCGGGCCCACAACCTGGCGATGCCCGCATCAGGCCGCATCCTGTCTGGTGGTGTCGACTCCCAGGCCCTCTATCCCCCCAAGCGCTTCTTCGGCGCAGCCCGCAACATCGAAGAAGGGGGCAGCCTCACGATCATCGGCACCGCGTTGGTCGAGACCGGGTCCAAGATGGACGAGGTCATCTTCGAGGAGTTCAAGGGCACCGGCAACATGGAGTTCCGGCTCGACCGCTCCCTGGCCGACAAACGGATCTATCCGGCGGTCGACATCTCGCAGTCGGGAACAAGACGGGAAGAGCTGTTGTTTGATCCTGACGAGCTTGCCCAGGTCTGGAAGCTGCGAAGGGTGCTGCTCGCCCTCGAGCCGGCCCCTGCTCTCGAGCTGCTGATCAACAAGCTCAAAGAAACCAAGTCCAACACCGAGTTCTTGGCCGAGATCGCCAAGACCGGCAAATAGCACGCAGCGCAAGAGAAGCCCAAGGGAGAGCGGATGAAGGCCGATATCCATCCAGAGTACGTAGAGACGACCGTCACATGTTCGTGCGGCCGCTCGTTCCAGACGCGTTCGGTGCGCGAAAACCTGAGCGTAGAGCTCTGCAGCGAGTGCCATCCGTTCTTCACCGGCAAGCAACGCCTCGTCGATACGGGTGGCAGGGTGGAGCGGTTCCGCAAGCGGGTAGACGCCAAGGACCCGAAGACGGCGAAGAAGCTGGCCCAGCGACGAGCAGCCGACCGGGCCAAAGCGATCGAAGAAGCCAAGAAGGCCCAGGTGAGCATGCCAAAACCTGTCAAGCGGCAGGCGAGGAAGGCCGAGGAGGCACCGGCGGCGGCCGCGTCTCCCGCAGAGGGTGGCACTCCAGAGGCTGCATCCGAGACCCCCGCCGAGGCTGAACAGGAGGCTTAGTTGTCTGGCACACCCGACGCCGTCGGGGATGCCGCAGCGCCTGCCGCAACGGTCGGTGGTCAGGCCGTCATCGAAGGCGTCATGATCCGAAGTCCACACGCCTGGGCCGTCGCCGTGCGAAGACCCGATGGCGAGATCGAGACCCAGACGCACGATCTTCCGCGGCTGTCGGCTCGCTCCCGGTGGGCCAAAGTTCCGTTCGTGCGGGGCGTGCTCGTTCTGGGGGAGTCCCTGACGCTTGGTTTCAAGGCGCTCACCTGGTCGGCGGACAAAGCGGCCGAAGGCGAGGCCGACCAAGAGCGGGAGCGTCTAGAGGCGATCATTGCCGGGGCCCGGGGCCCGCTGGCCGGCTGGCGCACGAAACGGGCAGAGAAGCGGCTCGAGAATCCCGGCGAGATCACCCGGGGCGAAATGGGTATCGCCATGTTTGGCGCGCTCGTGCTGTTCATCGGTGTCTTCATGCTGCTGCCCCTGGGCGGAGCCAAGCTCGCCGAAGAGGCCGCCGGCGGAGAAAATGTGCTCGTATTCACCCTCGCCGAGGGTGTGATCCGCGTCGCCCTGTTCATCGGCTACATCTGGTTGATCGGCCGGAACAAGGAAATCGCGCGAGTGTTTCAGTATCACGGCGCCGAGCACAAGTCGATCTGGGCCTACGAAGCCGGCGACCCGCTCGATGTCAAGTCGGTCCAGACGTATCAGACGATGCACCCCCGCTGTGGAACCAGCTTCTTGATCATCGTCGTTTTGTTGGCGGTGTTGGTCTTCACGCTGCTGGGGCTGACCGAACCGCCGCTGTGGTGGACCATCTCGTCACGCGTGGTTCTGGTTCCGGTGATCGCGGGCGTGTCATATGAGCTTCTCAAGGCCTCGGCCAGTGCCTCATGGCTGCACGCCCTCTCATGGCCCGGGATCCAGCTGCAGCGGATCACGACCAAAGAACCCGATGACGGCATGGTCGAGGTCGCCATTTCGAGCCTGCTCGCCTCGCTCAACGAAGACGAGGTTGCCGAGGTGATCGAGCGGGGTCGCGTGTGTGAACCAGCATTGAGGGCCACCCACCATGGATGACGTCCTCACCCAGCGGCTCGACGAGGTCGAGGCCGCCTTTGCCCAGACCGAGGCCGAGTTCTCCGACCCCGAACTGTTCAACGACCAGGCCCGTTACACCGATGTCGCCAAGCGCCACGCCGAGCTGAAAGCAATCGTTGACCTCTATCGGGACTACTCAGCGGCTGCTGGAGAGGCGGCCGAAGCGTCCCAACTGGCCGGCGCCGAGGACGAGCCCGAAATGGTCGCCTATCTGAAGGAGACGGCGGCCGCCAAGCGGTCAGAGGCCGAGGAGCTTCTGGGCCGTCTGCAGCTGTTGCTGGCACCCAAGGACCCGAATGACGACAAAGACGTGATCGTGGAGGTACGGGCGGCGGCCGGGGGCGAGGAGGCGGCGCTCTGGGCCGCCGACCTCATGCGCATGTATCAGCGATACGCCGAGGCCCGGGGCTGGATCATCGAGCCGCTGTCGACCAGCGAATCCGATACGGGCGGTTTCAAGGACGCAAGCTTTGCGGTGAAGGGCCACGGCGCCTATTCGCGTTTGAAATATGAGGCCGGGCCCCATCGAGTTCAGCGGGTTCCCAAGACCGAGTCGCAGGGAAGGGTGCACACCTCGGTGGCCACGGTGGCGGTGCTGCCGGAAATCGAGGAAGTGGAGCTCGACCTCGATTTGAATGACGTGAAGGTCGAGGTCTTCCGTTCGTCCGGTCCGGGAGGCCAGAGCGTCAACACGACCGATTCCGCCGTGCGGCTGATCCACGAGCCTTCCAACCTCGTGGTCACTTGCCAGGACGAGAAATCGCAGCTGCAGAACAAAGAGAAGGCCTTTCGTATTCTGCGCGCCCGGCTGTTTCAGCGCATGATCGACGAACAGCGAGCCGAGATTGCGGCCAACCGCAAAGAACAGGTGGGAACGGGGGAGCGCAGCGAGAAGATCCGGACGTACAACTACAAGGACAACCGGGTGACCGACCACCGAATCGGGTTGACCATTCGCAACTTGTCCGGTGTGCTGGAGGGCGATCTGGACGAGTTGATCGATGCCTTGACCCTCGACGATCGGGCCCGGCGGCTGGCCGGAGGCGGATGAGGATTCCAGATATCCCGGGACTGGAACTCCACGAGATTCGCCGGCTGATGGCGGTGGCGCTCGAGGTGCCGACCCATCGGCTGGGCCTGATCGAAGACGTGCACCCGGAGGTGCGTGCCCGCTTCGAAGAACTCGCCGAACGGCGCCTGGCGGGCGAACCACTGCAGTACATCGAGGGGACGGTGGATTTCGGTCCGCTCCGGCTTAAGGTTGACCGGCGGGCGCTCATTCCTCGGCCCGAAACCGAATTCATGTGGGACCTCATCGTGCGCGATCGCGCCTCCTCGCATCTTCCTGACCCCAAAGTGGTCGTCGATCTGTGTACCGGTTCTGGCAACCTGGCGCTCGCTCTCAAATGGGCGCTTCCCGAGGCCCGCGTGATCGGCATTGACGTCTCTCCCGCCGCCATCGAACTGGCCATGGAGAACCGCGCGCAGACCGGTCTCGCCGTCGAGTTTCAGGTCGGGGATCTGTTTGCTCCCATCGACACCGGCCTGCGTGCGTCGATCGACTTGCTGGTGTCGAACCCTCCATACGTGACCGAGTCGGAGGAGCTGCCGCCCGAGGTGCAGGATCACGAGCCGGTCCAGGCGCTCCGGGCCGGCCCCGAAGGTTTGGACGTCATCATCGACATCGTCGCCCAGATGGGAGATTGGCTGAGCCCCGGTGGAAAGTTCTATCTCGAGATCTCTCCCTCTCAAGCCCCGGCGGTCGCAGAGCTGATCGCCCAACAGGGCTTGGAGACGCGAATAGAAAACGACCAATCGGGCAGACAGCGATATGCAATCGGATACCATGTGGCCTGATTGAAACAGGTGTTGGTGCTGGTGAGTGGTTGGGCGGCTGCCTGGAGGTCCGATGATTAGGCAAGCGCTGGTCGCGCTCACACAAGACGCCGTGGTCGGGGTCCCGACGGACACTGTGTATGGCCTGGCGGTGAATGCCTACTCCGAAGCGGCGCTCGAGCACCTGTTCGAGGTCAAGGGACGCCCCGCCGACCGGCCCATCGCCGTCCTCGTCGGCAGCATCGAACAAGCCCAGAAAATGGTGGAGTTCAATTCGATAGGCCGGGCGCTGGCGGAGGAACATTGGCCCGGCCCGCTCACCCTCATACTCCCGCGGGCCGACGGAGTGCCGGCCCACGTCGGCAATCGGGCCAACCGCACCGTCGGGGTGCGAATGCCCAAGCACCAGGTGACCCTTCAACTGTTGGCCGATGCCGGACCCTTGTTGGTGACGTCCGCCAACCGCACGGGTGAGGCGCCCGCCGTCGACAGCGAAAAGGCCGAGGCGATGTTCGGAGATGAGGTGGCCTTCTACTTGCCGGGAGCTGCGGGGGCGGGGGAATCGTCGACGGTCGTCGACTTGACCGGTGTCCTCCCGGTCGTGCTGCGAGCAGGACCAATCAGCATCTAATTACACTCACGCTCCCATCGGCCCCGGCGAGGTTTCCCATGCAAATGACAGATCCGATCAACGTCGTCGACCCCACCGTGGCCGAGCTGATTGCTGCCGAATTGAGCCGCCAGCAGAGCGGGATTCAGTTGATCGCATCGGAGAACTATGCACCCATCTCGGTCATGGAGGCGTCCGGATCGGTGTTCACCAACAAGTACGCCGAGGGTTACCCCTTCAAGCGCTACTACGAGGGCTGTGCGGTGACCGACGAAGTCGAGCAGTTGGCGATCGATCGAGCCAAGGAGCTCTTCGATGTCGAATGGGCCAACGTCCAACCCCATTCGGGCTCGACTGCCAACATGGGCGTCTATACCGCACTGCTGGAGCACGGCGACACGGTGCTGGGCATGTCTCTCGATCACGGCGGTCACCTGACCCACGGCTCACACGTCAATTTCTCAGGGATCGACTACAAGTTCTTGGGCTACTCGCTCCATCCCGAGACCGAGCGCATCGACATGGATCAGGTGGAGCGTCTGGCATTCGAGCACCGGCCGAAGATGATCGTGGTCGGCTACTCGTCCTATTCCCGCCACCTCGACTACGAAGGCTTCCGTTCGATCGCCGACGAGGTGGGCGCCATCATGATGGTCGACGCCGCCCACTTCATCGGGCTGGTGGCCGGCAAAGCGATGCCCAACCCCGCCGAGTACGCCGACATCGTGACCTGCACGACCCACAAGGCGCTCCGGGGTCCCCGCGGCGGGCTGATCATGGGCAAGGCCGAGTTCGGGGGACTCATCGACAAAGCGGTGTTCCCCGGAATCCAGGGCGGTGCCATCTTCAGCCAGATCGCCGGCAAGGCGGTGTGTTTCCACCTCTGCGCCCAGCCCGAATACCAGGAGTACGCCCGGCAGATCCTCGCCAACGCCTCTGCCCTCGCCGAAGGGCTGATGGGCGCCGGGCTCCGCCTCGTGTCAGGGGGAACGGACAACCACCTGATGCTGATCGACACCCGGTCGGTGGACGAGGAGCTGACCGGGAAACTGGCGGCGTCCACGCTGGATGCGGTCGGCATCACTGTCAACCGAAACGCCATCCCCAACGACCCTCGCAAACCGTGGATCACCAGCGGGCTGCGGCTGGGCACCCCGTCGGTCACTTCGGCCGGGATGAAGGAACCCCAGATGGCGATCATTGCCGACCTGATCGACCGCACGTTGCGCAGCATCGACGACGAGTCCGTTCACGACGAGGTCCGCGACGCCACGTCCCGTTTGATGTCCGAATTCCCGCCGTACCCGGCCGGATTCGCCGGTCATGTGTGAATGGGGAATAATCGGTTGCGGGCTCGGGTTATGCGAGAGTAGATTGTGAAAGAAATCACAAGCGCCAATGGTTTTGATTTCGTCGGCTCGGTGCTGGCCGGAATGCTGTTGGGATTGGGGGCAGACTGGCTGTTCGCCAGCTCGCCGATCGGCGTGGTGATCGGGATCGTTGTCGGATCCGTGGCCGGCTTCTACAAGCTGTATAAGGTGGCCGAGGAAGCAGAGGAAGAGTGGAACAAGACGCGACCCAAACGGTGGCCACACGCCTGAACGGCCCTCCGGTGGAGTTGATCCTCACCGGTCACCTGCTCAAGCGGGCATGGTGGATCGCCGGTCTCATCATCGCCGGCCTGTTTCTGGTGCGGGGACCCGAAGGGGCGGCGGCGGCGGCCGTCGGAGTGGTGGCGGTCGTAGCCAATTTCTGGTTGGCGGGTCTGCTCCTGGCATTCGCCGCAAAGATCTCGCTGGCGCTCTATCATGCGGCAGCGCTCTTCGGTTTCTTCCTCCGGCTGGGCCTGCTGACGGCAGTCATCCTCGGGATCAGCCAGGTCGTAGACCTCGACCGGGTGGCGCTGGCGATAGCGGCGGTCGGTTGTCATCTGGCGCTGCTGGGATTTGAGGCCTGGGCAGTGGCCTCCGGACGTGAAAGGGAACTCGATTGGGCGAATTAGTCGCATTTGAATGCAGCACCGCCACCGACGTGGTGTGCAAGCCCCCGACGGTGAACGAGCTGTTCGAGCTTCCGACCGTATTCACCATCGGCGACTTCGAGGTCACCCGCCAGATCCTGTATTTCTTTCTCGCTGTTCTCGTGGTATGGGCCATCCTCTATTTTGGGCTCCGCAAGGCCAGCGCGGTGCCCGGCAAGTTCCAGCTCATCGTCGAGGAGCTGGTCGGATTTGTGCGCGACGGCATCGCTCGCGACATCATCGGGCCGGAGGGAGCCAAGTACCTGCCATACCTGCTGTCGATCTTCTTATTCATCCTGGTCGGCAACTTCTTCGAGATCACACCGTTCGTGAACTATCCGATCACGTCGCGCATGGCGATCCCCGCCATGTTGGCGGTGCTGACCTACGTCATCTTCGTATTTGTGGGTTTCCGCAAGAACGGGTTCCACTACCTGACCGGTATTGTCTGGCCCAAATCGGTACCCCTGGCGCTGCGCCCCGTCGTCGGCCTCATCGAGTTCTTCTCTATTTTTCTCATTCGCCCGCTGACGCTGGCGGTCCGGCTCTTTGCCAACCTGGTGGCCGGCCACGTGATGCTCTCGCTGTTGCTGGTGACCGGCTTCACCTACCTGCTTGTGGAGCCGTTCGAGTTCACCTTCAACCCCCTGTGGGGCATCCTCTGGTTCTTGCTGGGCATCGCCATCTTCCTCTTTGAGATGGTGGTGGCGTTCCTGCAGGCGTACATATTCACCTTGTTGAGTGCGGTGTACATCGATTCGTCACTGCACCCCGAGCACTAAGGAGAGAAGGAAAGAAATGTTGGAAGGCGATATTTCAGGCCCGCTGGCTCTGATCGGCTACGGCCTTGCTGCCATCGGACCGGGTGTCGGAATCGGCATCCTGGCCGGGAACGCAGTGCAGGCAATGGCCCGTCAACCGGAGGCGGCCGGCATGGTCCGGACCACCATGTTCCTCGGCATTGCGTTCACCGAGGCGCTGGCGCTGATCGGATTCGTGCTCTTCTTCATTGCAGGCGGCTAGAGCCATGGCTTTGGCACAACAACTGGTTGCGGTTGCCGAGGAGCCATCAGGCACCGATCTGATCCTGCCCGCCACGTCGGAGCTGATCGCCGGCATCATCGCGTTTGCGATCGTCGGGCTGCTCGTCTGGCGCTTTGGGCTCCCGCACATCCAAAAAGCCCTCGACGCCCGCCAGGAGGCCATCGTCGGAAAGATCGAGGAGGCAGAGAACATCAAGCAAGAAGCCGAGCAGATGCGCTCCGACTACGAAGCGCAGATCGCGTCGGCCAAGGCAGAGGCAGCTCAGATCGTGGAGGACGCCCGTCACCAGGCCGAAACGATGAAAGCCGACATCATCGCCCGCGCCCAGGACGAAGCGGCGGCCGTCGCCTCGAAGGCCCGGGCCGACATCGAGGCCGAGAAGGCATCGGCGCTGGCCGGCATGCGAGACGAGGTCGCCAGTCTTTCGGTGGCGATGGCGCAAAAAGTCGTCGGAGGCACGGTTGACCGCAATGCCCAGCAGGCACTGGTCGAGCAGTACCTCAACGAGCTCGGAGGAGTGAACAACTAAGTGGTCATCGACGGTTACGCCAAGGCGGCCCTGGAAATGGCCCGGGGCGAGGGAGTGGGCGACCAGGTCGCCGACGAGCTCTTCCGACTCGGTCAGGTCTTTGAGACCTCCGACGAGCTCCGCTCGAACCTCAACAACGCCCTCCTGCCGTTTGAACGCAAACAGGCGATCATCAACGACCTGCTCGGCGACCGGGCGCACAGGGTTACGACGAGCTTCATTCAGATGGTGGCCGCTGCCCGCCACATCAACGATCTCCCTGAGATCGCCGACCGGGTGGCGGAGATCGCAGCCGCCACTCGCGACAGAGTCGTGGCCGAGGTCCACAGTGCCTTCGAGATGGACCCGGACACCGTTCGCCGCCTGGAAGAGAAACTGAGCGAGGTCACCGGCAAGCCGATCGAGGCGAAAGTGGTGGTCGACCCCGACTTGATCGGCGGGGTCGTGGCCCGAGTCGGAGACACGGTGTATGACGGGTCGGTGCTCACCCGTCTGCGCAAGCTTCGCGAAGACGTGCAGAAGGTCTAGGAGAGATCAATGTCAGAACTGACCATCAACCCACAAGATATCACCGCCGCCCTGCGGGCGAATCTCGAAGACTGGAAGCCGTCGCTCGAGGCCGAAACCGTCGGCCACGTCGTGACCATCGCCGATGGCGTGGCCACCGTGTCGGGGCTGCCGAACGTCATGTCTTCGGAGCTCTTGGAATTCCCGGGCGGGTTGCTGGGTGTCGCCCTCAACCTCGACGAAGACTCCATCGGCGCCGTCCTCATGGGCGAATCGAATCACGTGGAAGAAGGCGATCCGGTCAAGCAGACCGGGCGGGTGTTGTCGGTGCCCGTCGGCGATGCCATGCTCGGCCGGGTCATCGATCCGCTCGGGAACCCGATTGATGGCAAAGGACCCATCAACGCCACCCAGAGCCGTCTACTCGAGACCCAGGCGCCGTCGGTCGTGGAGCGAAAGCCGGTTCACGAGCCGCTTCAGACGGGTATCAAGGCCATCGACTCCATGATTCCCATCGGCCGCGGCCAGCGTGAGCTGATCATCGGCGACCGCCAGACCGGAAAGACGGCGATCGCAGTCGATACGATCCTCAACCAGAAGGGCCAGGGCGTCAACTGTATCTACGTGGCGATCGGTCAGAAGGCCTCCACCGTTGCCGAGGTCGTCGATGCGCTCGACCGCGACGGTGCCATGGAGTACACCGTGGTGGTCAACGCCCCGGCCTCGGCGCCGGCCGCGCTCCAGATGTATGCCCCGTACGCCGGATCCGCCATCGGCCAACACTGGATGTACAACGGCCAGCACGCCCTGATCGTCTTCGACGATCTCTCCAAACAGGCCATCGCCTACCGCGAGATCTCCCTGCTGCTGCGCCGCCCCCCCGGCCGCGAGGCCTATCCCGGTGATGTCTTCTACCTCCACAGCCGACTGCTGGAGAGGTGTGCCAAGGTTTCGGACGAACTGGGTGGGGGGTCGCTGACCGGGTTTCCCATCGTGGAGACCAAGGCCGGCGACGTCTCGGCGTACATCCCGACCAATGTGATCTCCATCACCGACGGCCAGATCTATCTCGACAACGACCTCTTCTACTCGGGCGTGCGCCCGGCCATCGACGCCGGAACGTCGGTCTCCCGCGTGGGCGGCGCCGCCCAGATCAACGCGATGCGCACGGTGGCCGGCCCGTTGCGCGTGAACCTGGCGCAGTTCCGGGAGCTGGAGGCCTTCGCCGAGTTCGCCTCGGAATTGGACGCCGCCTCGCAGGCCCAGCTGGCCCGGGGGCGGCGCATCGTCGAGGTGCTCAAGCAGCCCCAGTACTCACCGGTACCCGTGGCCGAGCAGGTGGTGGCGATCTACGCCGTCACCAACGGCAACTTCGACGACATTCCCGTGGCCAAGATCCGTGCGGCCGAGGCGGGCCTACTCGAGCACGTTCGCACCCGTCATGCCGGGCTGCTCGACGAGATCCTGACCGAGGGCCTGCCCGATGAAGAGCGGATGGACGCAGTGATCCAAGAGTTCCTCGCCGGCTTCACATCCGGAGGTTGACCGATGGCTTCGGCTGAGCTTCGGATCATCCGGCGCCGTATCAAGAGCGTCAAATCGACGATGAAGATCACCCGTGCCATGGAGCTCATCGCCGCCAGTCAGATCGCCAAAGCCCAGGACCGGGTCGCCAAGTCCATTCCCTACGTGGAGCAGTTGCGCAACGTGATTCGCAACGTGGCGGCGGCTTCTGGCACGTCCGATCACATGCTCCTGAGCCAGGAGCGGGTCGGCAGCCTGGGGGTGATGGTCATCACGTCAGACCGCGGCCTGGCCGGCGCGTACAACACCAATGTCATCCGGGCCGCCGAGCGGTACATGGAGTCCTTGGGCGAGACCCCCAAGCTCTACGTCGTCGGCAAGAAGGCCCAGGGCTACTTCCGTTACCGGGGTTACGACATCGAGCGCACCTATCTGGGCATGACCGACCGGCCCACGTACAACGACGCCCGGCAGGTGGCCAACGCGCTCCTCGACGAATACGCCCGTGAGCACATCCGCTCGCTGCTGGTCTATTTCACGGAGTTCCGGTCAGCCCTCACCCAGGACGTCGCACAGTTCAATTTGATGCCGGTGGAGCCGCCCCCAACCGAAGAGGGCGAGGTGGTGACCACCTCGGCCGCCTACTCGTATGAGCCGTCACCCGAGGTGATCCTGGGGCGCCTGTTGCCGCGCTATGTGGAGGCTTCCGTGTTCGGTGCCCTCCTCAACTCCTCGGCCTCCGAACATGCCGCCCGGCGCCGCGCAATGAAAGCCGCCACCGAGAACGCAGAAGAATTGACCAAGATTCTCACCCGCACGGCCAACCAGGCCCGTCAGGCAGAGATCACCACTGAGATCAGTGAAATCGTGGGTGGCGCCGAGGCGCTGTCCCAGCAGATGAAGTAATAGACAAGGAGATCAGCTGATGGCTGAGAGCGTAGGAAGAGTTGTGAAGATCACCGGTCCGGTGGTGGACTGCGAGTTCCCCCGTAGCGGCATGCCGGAGTTGACCTATGCGCTCGAAATCGATCTGAACGTGGGGGGAGAGAAGAGCACGATCGTGGCCGAGGTGGCTCAGCACCTGGGGGAGAACCGGGTACGCGCCATCGCCATGAAAGGCACCGAGGGCCTGGTCAGGGGTGCCGAAGCACGCAACACGGGCGCTCCGATTTCGGTCCCGGTCGGCCCGGCCGTGCTGGGCCACATCTTCAATGTGTGGGGACAGCCGCTGGACGATCCATCGGTCGCCGACCAGTTCACCGAATTCTGGCCCATCCACCGTACGCCCCCGGCGTTCGAGGAGATGGAGCCACAGCGTGAGATGTTCGAAACCGGCATCAAGGTCATCGACCTCCTTCAGCCCTACGTGAAGGGCGGAAAGATCGGCCTCTTCGGTGGTGCCGGGGTGGGCAAGACCGTGTTGATCACCGAGATGATCCATCGGGTCGCCACCGAGCACGATGGCGTGTCCGTTTTCGCCGGCGTAGGGGAGCGCACCCGTGAGGGCAACGACCTGTTTCTCGAGATGCAGGAGTCGGGCGTGATCGACAAAGCCGCCCTGGTTTTCGGTCAGATGGACGAGCCACCCGGCGTGCGTCTCCGCGTGGCGCTGTCGGCGCTCACCATGGCGGAGTACTTCCGT
>JBFIPU010000034.1:0-25338 GCA_041609995.1 Acidimicrobiia bacterium | reverse complement strand
GTCGTGGAGCTGCTGGCGACCGCTGCCACCGCGGCGCTGACCGGCGGGCGGGTGGTCGTCGACAGCCCCGGGCTGTCCAGGTCCAGCACCACACCCTGCACCTCGATGTCGGTGGTGATGCGCGACGGCGCCGAGTTCGACTCCGCCGAGGGCTCGGCCGAGAACGCCCAGACACCTCCGGCAAACAACAACAGCAGCAGCGGCAACGCCCGCAACGCCATTGCGTTGACTTCCCTGGCGCTCTTGAATCGCAACTTTTCCAGAAATGAGCCCATTACCAACCCGACCTCACGAGCAACAGAACTCTACCGGTGACAAACCGCCCGCTGCCAGTGGTTTCAGGCTTCTGGACGGAGGTGGGGGAACAGGATCACATCACGGATGGACGCCACATCCGCCAGGATCATCACCAACCGATCCACCCCGATCCCGAGGCCTCCGGTCGGCGGCAGGCCGTACTCGAGGGCCAAGAGATAGTCCTCGTCGATGGGGTGGGCCTGCTCGTCGCCCGACTCTCGGGCTACCGCCTGGGCTTCGAACCGGCGGCGCTGCTCGGCCGGGTCGTTGAGCTCGGTGAAAGCGTTTGCGATCTCGCGCCCGGCCATGATCAGCTCGAACCGTTCGGTCAGCCCCGGACGGGATCGGTGCTCTCGCGAAAGGGGTGAAATCTCCACCGGGAAGTCCACGACGAAGACAGGATCCCATAGCTTGGGCTCTACCAGTTCTTCGAAAAGTGCCTCGATGAGGCGACCGTTGCCCCCCTCGGGGACCTCCAGGCCGACCGCCTGCACCATTTGCCGGAGCCGAGCAGGTTCGGAGTCGATGGAGATCTCCTCCTTGAGTGCCTCGGCCACCGACCCGACGTAGTCGATGCGGGCAAACGGGGCCGCCAGGTTCATTTCCCGGCCCTGGTAACTGATCGCGGTCGTGCCGACCGCGTCGTGCGCGGCCCGGGTGACACAGGCCTCCACGAGCGTCATCACATCCTCGTAGTCGGCGAAGGCCTCGTAGGACTCGAGCATGGTGAACTCCGGGTTGTGGCGAGGCGAAAGGCCTTCGTTTCGGAAGTTGCGGTTGATCTCGAATACCTTGTCCATCCCCCCGACGATGAGCCGCTTCAAATAGAGCTCGGGTGCGATCCGAAGGTACATGTCGATCCCGAGCGCGTTGTGGTGCGTCACGAACGGTTTGGCGATGGCACCTCCCGGCTTGATCTGCAGCATCGGAGTTTCCACCTCGACAAATCCGCGCTCGGCAAACGAGGTACGCAGCGACTGGACCACGGCAGTACGGATTTCGAAGACCCGGCGAGAGTCCTCATTGGCGATGAGGTCCAGGTAGCGCTGGCGATAGCGGGTCTCGGTGTCCACCAGGCCGTGGTACTTCTCGGGCAAGGGATGCAGCGACTTCGCCTGCAGCTCAAACTCCTCTACCCGAACGCTCAACTCCCCCTTCTTGGTGGTGATCACTTCCCCCTCGACGCCGATGACGTCGCCCAGGTCGAGCTGGACGAAGTGTTCGTAGCGCTCACCGAGGCCGGAGCGGTCGGCGAACAACTGGATGCGACCCCCGGCATCCTGCATCACCCCGAACGCCAACTTGCCCATGTCGCGCAGCCCGACCAGACGGCCGCCGACGCCCACCCATTGGCCCGTGGCGCTCCCAGGCGCGAGACCTGGATATGCGCCGTGCAGCTCATCGGTGCGGTGAGTGGGCCGGAACCCGACGGGGTACGGGTCGATACCCGACGCTCTCAAGGCCTCGACCTTGCGAGCTCGCACGGCGTAAAGGTCGTCGGCCTCGGTCTCGCTCATCGGCCGGAATTCAGCTCGTGGATGATCCGCAGCCCATGGAGGGTCAGGTGCTCATCGACGACTTCGACGGTTTCGCAGTGAGGGGCGATGGTACCGGCCAATCCTCCCGTGGCAACCACGGTGACGTCACCACCGAGCTCGCGGCGGATCCGTTCGATCACTCCGTCGACGAAACCAGCGTGGCCGTAGACGAGTCCGGACTGGATCGCTTCGACCGTGTTGGTCCCGATCACCGAATCGGGAGCGACCAATTCCACCCGCCGAAGCGCGGCGGTCCTACTGATGAGCGCTTCCAGCGAGACCGCCAGGCCGGGAGCGATCACACCCCCCACGTAGCTGCCGCTGTCGTCGATCACATCGAAGTTTGTGGAAGTCCCGAAATCGACGACAACTACCGGCAGGTCGTACCGGTCGGCGGCCGCCACCGCGTTCACGACCCGATCGGCACCCACCTCCCGCGGGTTGTCGACCGCGATCTTGATCCCTGTTTTGACTCCGGTTTCGACCACAGTGATCGGACCGTCGACGAGATCGGGCAATACGATCCGGAGGGCCGCCGTTGCCGCCGGCACCACGCTTGCCAGTGCCGCCCCCGTCAAGTCACCGTTGAGATCCTCCAACTCCAGCAAGCCGCGCAGGGTCAGGCGGTATTCATCAGCAGTTCTGCGGCGCAGCGTGACGACCCTCCACGTATGAGCCAGCTCGTCACCGTCGTAGACGCCGACGGCGGTTTCGGTGTTGCCGACATCGATGACCAACAACATCAGGCCTCCATGAGCGAAGGACCGGTGAGGCGAATCCCGCGGTCGACCTCGACGAGACCGTCCCGAACGGTGAAGCGAACGTTGTCGATCAAGCGCGTTTCTCCCAGCTGACCCGCTACGGCGAGGAACGAGTCGCGGTCGACTGTATTGAGGTTCACGACCGAATGTGCGTCATGCAGCTCTGCGTACTCCGGTGTGACGAGGGGCTCGGCCGCCATCGATTCGTAGGCAATGGACTCGAGCGTCTCCCCGTCGCGAATCCCCGACTCCACGGCGTCGGCCACGGCGAACAACCCGCGCGACAGGCTGCGGGCGGCGCGCCTCTCCAGGTCGTTGAGGTAGATGTTGCGGCTGGAGAGCGCCAGCCCATCGGCGTCCCGCACGATCGGGCATCCGATGACCTCGAGCGGGAACGAAAGATCGATCGCCAGGCGCCTCACCACCGCCAGTTGCTGGGCGTCCTTGCGTCCGAAGTACGCCCGGTCGGGCTGAATTCCGGCAAAGAGCTTGGTCACCACCGTGGCCACCCCCGTGAAATGGGTGGGCCGCGACCTCCCGCTGAGGGTGTCGGTCAGCGCGTCGAGGCTCACTGTCGTCACCGGTGGCGCCGGGTACATCTCCTCGAGGGCCGGAGCGAACACCACGTCGGCGCCGGCTTTCGCCGCCAGATCGGCGTCCCGGTCGCGGTCCCGGGGGTACCGCTCGAAGTCCTCACCCTCCCCGAACTGGAGCGGGTTGACGAACACGCTGACCACGACGATGTCGCATTCGGCCCTGGCGCGCTCGATCAACGAGAGGTGTCCCTCGTGGAGGAACCCGAGGGTGGGTACCAATCCCACGACACCGGCGCGCCGATCGCGGACGGCCGCAAACGAGTCGACGATCTCCATGCCGAGCAACGCTAGCGAGCCCGGGTCATCTCGTTTGCCATGGCCCGTGTTCGCGCCCATCGCATCAGAGCCCGGCCGGTTCGCTCACAATGGCTACTCGAACCAGTTGGGCCCTTCCAACTTGCGAGATACCTGGTCCGAGACTCCGGGCCACAAATCGAGAAGCCGGGTGCCGTCGGGGAGCGCGGCGGACGGCCACACCTCGATCAGTGGCTCGAGGGCGAAGCGGCGCTCGCCGAGTCGGGGGTGGGGAACGGTGAGCGACGGCTCGTCGATCTGGCGAGCCGCCCACAGGAGAATGTCGAGGTCGAGGGAACGGGGGCCGTACCGGAGCTCTGCCGACCGATCACGACCAGCCTCGCGCTCGATCGTTTGCAGCTCTTCGAGCAGATTCGCAGGTTCGACCGGCGTGTCGATCAGGATTGCGGCATTGAGAAAGTCCGGTTGCTCGATCGGGCCAAGTGGCTCGGTCTGGAACAACGACGAGACCCTCAGCAACCGATGGCGGGAACGTACGGCAGCGACCCCGGCACGAAGCAGCGCTCGGCTGTCTCCGAGATTGGAGCCCAGACCCAGGCCGACCCAGGTCACCGGGCGGCAGCGAGCAGGTACTTGCGACCGGTCGGGCCGATGGGACGGCCCATGATCTCCTGGATCGTAGCGATCGCCATGATCGGATCGGCGATCAGCCCGCTGCGAAGGAGGTAGGCCCCCAGCACCCCCAGGATCCCGTCGGTGACGCTGTCGCTGTGCAGCAAGGCGACGGAGTTCGCGTGTTCGAGCGCCCGCACCACTCCTTCCAACACCTGGACAGCCTCATGATCCTCCAGCTCGCCGCGGACGGGGATATGCAGCACCCGCATGGCCGACTGCTCATATGCCGTGACGTTGAAGGTCTCGTCGAGCACGGAGAGCAGTGTGTTGAAGCCGTGTTCGCGAAGCCAGCTCAGCTCTTCATCCCGGCGGACTCGTCGGTGCTGCATGCCCGAACCCCCGATCCGCTCCGAAACGGCCAACCGGCCCGTTATCACCCACGTGAATCCCTGCGGCTGCAGTCCAACGGTCTTAGACCTAGACGTGGCGGGACCTCCTACGATTCCGAGCCCACAATAGCGTCTGTTATTCGCACTGCCTGCCGACATACGGCCACGTTGTGCACTCGTACGACAGCTACCCCCGCCAGGATTCCGGCTACCAGCGTGGCCGCCGTCCCGACGTCCCGATTCGAGGGCGGCGCCCCGTCGAGAAGCTGGCCGATGAACGCTTTGCGTGAGGTGCCGAGCAACACCGGATAGGAAGAGGCCACGAAACGCTCGAGATTGGCCATGAGCGCCAGGTTGTGGTCGAGGGTCTTGCCGAAACCGATACCGGGGTCGATGGCGATGGACTCGGCCGCCACCCCCTGGTTTCGGACAACCGCCGCCCGCTGCATCAGGAACTGAGAGACTTCCGCCACCACGTCGTCGTAGACGGGTGCTTCCTGCATCGTGCGCGGCTCACCCCGCTTGTGCATGAGGACGACGGCCGCGCCGGCCTCCACCGCCACCTCCGGCATGCCGTCGGCGGCCAACGCGGTCACATCGTTGATGATATCGGCTCCCGCCCGCGTGGCAGCAGCCGCCACCTCCGGTTTCGACGTGTCGATCGAGATCGTGGCTCCAGCACCCTGCAGACCCTCGATCACCGGAAGAACCCGGGCGAGTTCTTCATCGACCGAAACCCCCTCAGAACCTGGTCTGGTGGATTCACCCCCGACATCGACGATGTCGGCACCGGCGGCCACCAGATCGATCGCGTGCCGGATGGCATTATCGGAATCGAGGAAGTCACCGCCGTCGGAGAAGGAGTCGGGGGTCACGTTCACGATCCCCATGATCAGCGTCCTGGTCCCATCCCACAGGACCTTGTCCACAGTGCGCCAGATCAGGTCAGGAACCCTCGAGGTCGTGGGAGGCCGAGATACCCGGCGCCGGATCGATCGCAGCGGTTCCCGGGGGGTGAACCCGTCCTTGGCCATTCGGCGAATGAACCCACTTCTTGACCGGTTCGAAGATGGCGGCCACCTCGTCGGCGTCGACCGTTTCGCGTTCGATCAGCGCAATCGCCAGTTCGTCGAGGACGTCTTTGTGGGTGGTGAGGATGGAGTGCGCTTCTTCGTGGGCGCGCTCGATCAGCTTGCGGATCTCCTCATCGATCACCGACGCCATCTCGTCCGAATAGTCCTGCGAGCGGCCGTAGTCCCTTCCCAGGAACACCTCCGACTGGGTTTGGCCGTACTTCATCGGGCCCAGCCGGTCCGACATGCCGTATTCCATCACCATCCGCCGCGCCAGATCGGTGGCCTTTTCGATGTCGTCGGAGGCGCCGGTGGTGATGTCACCGAATTGGATCTCTTCGGCCACCCGTCCGCCCAGCATCATCGCCAAACGGTCGACCATACCCGACTTGTGCATCAGATAGCGATCCTCGGTCGGGAGGGCCTGGGTCCAGCCCAGCGCGCGGCCGCGAGGGATGATGGAGACCTTGTGGATCGGATCATTGTTGGGGAGGGCGTGGCCGACGAGCGCGTGACCACCCTCGTGGTAGGCGATCGTCAGCTTCTCCTCGTCCGTGATGAGGCGGCTCTTGCGCTCTGGTCCGGCCATGACCCGGTTGATGGCCTCCTCGAGTTCGACCATCGACACCTCGCTGCGGTTGTGCCGGGCAGACAACAATGCGGCCTCGTTGATCAGGTTGGCCAGGTCGGCCCCGGTGAATCCCGGCGTCTGACGAGCCAACACCTCGAGATCGACGCCTGGTGCCAGTGGTTTGCCTTTGGCGTGGACGTTCAGGATCTGCTCGCGTCCGTTGAGATCGGGACGATCCACCACGATCTGGCGGTCGAAGCGACCGGGCCGGAGTAGGGCAGGATCCAGGATGTCGGGCCGGTTGGTTGCTGCGATCAGGATCACACCGAGGTTGGCATCGAAGCCATCCATCTCCACGAGCAGCTGATTGAGGGTCTGCTCACGCTCGTCGTGCCCACCCCCGAGGCCGGCGCCCCGCTGGCGGCCGACTGCATCGATCTCGTCGATGAACACGATCGCCGGCGCCTGCGCCTTCGCCTGTTCGAACAGGTCGCGTACGCGGCTGGCCCCGACGCCGACGAACATCTCCACGAAATCCGACCCTGAGATGGAAAAGAACGGCACCCCGGCTTCCCCGGCCACCGCCCGGGCGAGCAGGGTCTTACCGGTCCCGGGAGGGCCGTACAACAGCACGCCCTTCGGGATTTTGGCCCCCATCTGGCGGAACTTGTCCGGGCTGGCGAGGAATTCACGAATCTCCTGCAGCTCCTCGACCGCCTCATCGATACCGGCGACATCCTTGAACGTCACCTTGGGCTGGTCTTTGGTGACCTGCTTGGCCTTGGCCTTGCCGAACTGCATGATCCGGGACCCGCCTCCCTGGGCCTGCATGATGATGAAAAACATGAAGCCGAGGATGAGGATCCAGGGCAAGAGGCTGATGATGATTTCGCCGAACGTCGTTTCGCGCTTTCGTGTATCGAACTCGACGTCGTTTGCCGTCAACAGGTTGGTGAGTTCGCCTTCGAACTCTCCGGGATAATTCGAGATGAAGCGGGGATCGGTGGCTTCGCCCTCCACGAAGTTGCCTTCGATGAAGTCGGCGTTCGAGACGATGACCGCGTCCTGGACTCTTCCGGCCGCGATCTTCTCCAAGAGCTCGGAGAACGGAACCTCGGTGGGTGCATTGGCCGATGTGATGAAGCTCTGCACGGCGAGAATCGCCACGAGAATGAGCACCACCGACAGGATCGTGTTTCGAACATTGCGGTTGATCATGGGTGGCTCTCGCATACTGGGTTCTGGTGGTCCTTACCGGCAGCCAATTCTCGGCTTGGTTGCGCCTTCACCAAATCTTCCACCGGTCCTTCCACCGGTTCTTCCACCGGCTTGTTCACCGGCTTGTTCACCGGCTTGTTCACCGGCTTGTTCACCGGCCCTTGCGCCGGCTCTTGCGCCGGTCCTTCACCGGTCCTTCACCGGTCCGTCATCGGGTCCGTCGACGGGCTGTGGTCGGGCTGCCATCGGGGCGAGCCGACCGCAACCACTCGACCGGGGCTCCGACCCAACTGGGCCCGGCGCATGGTTCCGGTGGTTCCGGCGTGGCCCCGGCTACTGGGCCCGGCGTTTCGTGCTGTTCGAGTACCCGAGCTGTTCGCGTACCCGAGCTGTTCGGGTACCCGAGCCATTCGAGTACCCGAGGTTTTCGGGCACCCGTAAGCCAGCACCCGGCCGAACGATATGGCCCGGCGAACTCAATGCTATGCGTTTTCGGCAACTAGCGGAACTGGATTGAGCCTGACCGCTCAGCGGGCCTGGATCTCATCGTCGGTGAGGACGGTGATGTATGGCAGATTTCGGTAGATGCCGACGTAGTCGAGACCATAACCGACCACGAAATCGGGCGGGATGTTGAATCCCGGATACTTGCAATCAACGGCGGCGCGCTGGATGCCATCTTTGACCAGCAGTGAGCAGATCTCGATCGATGCCGGCTTGCGCACCGACAGGCTCTTCATGAGGTAGTTCAGCGTGAGGCCGCTGTCAATGATGTCTTCCACGATCAACACGTGCCGGCCTTCGATGTCGCGCTCGAGGTCCTTGATGATGCGAACGACCCCAGAGGTCTGGGTGGCGGCGCCGTACGAGCTCACGGCCATGAAGTCCATGTCCATTGGTAGCTGAATCGCCCGCGCCAGATCGGCCATGATCATCACGGCGCCCTTCAGAATGCCCACCAGCAGGAGGTCTTTGCCCTCGTAGTCTCTCGTGATCTCGTCGGCCAACACCTTGATACGGTCCTGGATCTCGTCTTCGGTGATGAGCACGTTGCCGACGGTCACGTCTACTCCTGCAATCGAGCGAATCCGTAACGGTAGCGCCTCGTGTCGGCCGTTACCCAGCTCCACGACGCAGTGCGGCACCCGATGACCCAGGCCACGCGATCGCCGACCGTCAGCAGTGGTCTACGCGGGCGATCGGCCGATGGGACGCCCGCCTCGGCCAAAACATCGAAAACGGCCTTGTGCCCTCCTCCGGCCAGCTCGATCACGTCGCCGGAAACAGCCGGGCGCACGCCGGCGTCCCGCACGGCCTCGAGGTCGAAGACTGCCCTCCAATGTCCCGTCGGCAAATACAGCGGGGCGCGATCGCTGTCCTCGAATTCGACCACCACCTCGGCCGGTTCAGGGGTTCGGGTCACCCACAGCCACGGCCCGGCGCGTCCGACCACTACCCCGCCGGCCAGCTCCTGTCGACCGGCCCGGCCTTCGAGACAGGCCAGCACCCGCTCCACTTCCGACGACGAGCCGGCGTAGGGACCACGGGCACGACGCAGAGCCCGCCGGATGACACGACGCTGTACGGCCCGGGGCTGGGCGGCCAGAGCGGGCGCCGGGACCCCCACCCGTCCGCCGCGTTCGGTCAGCGGGAGGCCGTCGGCCAGTGAACCGATCAGATCGAGATCATCCCGGACCAACTCGGTGGTACGCGCGAGCCGAGCGACGAGATCCGGACCATCGCCGAGGCCGCGTAACAATTGCCGGACGCGGTTGCGCTCGAGCGTCTCATCGAGGTTGGCCGGATCATCAGTGAATTCGAGCCCGAGCTGTCCGGCGAGCCGGCGCGTTTCGTCTCGTCCCACGCGCAACAGTGGGCGCACCAGCGAGCCGCGCACGGGCCGGATGGCGGCCATACCGTCCAGGCCGGTACCCCGGATCAGGTGTAGAAGAAGTGTCTCGGCTTGATCGTCCCGGGTGTGACCAGTAGCGAGCCAATGCTTGGTGACGGCATCGAGACCCTCATAGCGAGCCTGCCGGGCTCGCGCCTCGCGGGAGGCGCCTTCGGGGACCGTCACCTCGATCACCTGATGGGCGATTCCCAGCTTCTCGGCGATCCGCTCGGCGGCGGACCCCAACCGAGAAGAGGCCGGCCAGCCGTGATCCACGTAACACGTGGAAAGATCGTCGGTTCCCCTGAGCTCTGAGAGCGCCCACGCGCAGATGGCGCTATCCGCCCCTCCCGACAGCGCAATGAGAACGGGGTCGGAGCCAATGATCTCCAGGACCGGTGCCACCCGGGCCAGCACCTCGGCAGCCAAATCGCCTAGGCGACCCTCTCCAGCCATCGCTTCGGATCCTTGATCTCGTCCAGATCGGGCAGGTGCTGCGGCGACGTCCAGGCTCGATCCAACACGTCCCAACTCGCCGCTCGTTCGACCCCTTTGATGAACCGCTCGCCCATCTCGTACTGCCGCATCTTCATCTCGAGCCCTGTCAGCCTGAGAAAACCCTGGGCTTTGGGGTCGGCCCGGCGCTGCTTGAGAACGGCAGACATGCGGCCTTGGCTGGCGAGCTCGCGTATGCCGATGCGGTCCATCACCACGTGGCCGTGGCCTTCGAGCAACGACATCAGCGCCTGCACCTTGTCCAGTTGCGCCCGCTGGGTCTCGGTGGCCAAGAGCCCGATGGCCCCCCGCTCTCCGATCAGGTCCCGACCCTCGCTCTGAGCGGTCTTGATCTGTTCGACCAGGCGTAGAAGCCCTCCCCGTTCGGGAACGGCCGACGCCACCAGCGAGTCGACCAGGCCGAGGAAATAGTCGCGCATCCAAGGGACACCGATGAACTGGGCTCGATGAGTGCATTCGTGAAGCGCGATCCAAAAACGGAATTCGGCCGGGCGGAACTGGTACTGCCGCTCGAGACTGAGGACGTTGGCTCCGACGAGCGCAATCACGTCTCCTTCGTCGGTGCGAGGCATGACGAGCTCATATTGGCCCAGCACGCGCCGGGCGAAGAAGCCCAGGACCGCCCCCATCTCCGACGCCAGGACCTTCGGCCCGATGATCGAATCATCGCCTCGCTCGGCCAGCTTGTCCTCGGCCGGTTTCAGCAGGCGGGCAAACACGTCGACGTTGCGCTCCACCCATTCAGTGCGGGTGACCACGATCGGCGTTGGTTCGCCCGGGGTCGTCAGGCCCGTTTCCGATTCAACGAGGAATTTGGCTTTGTGCAGGAGCTCCGGCAGCTCGGCCGCCAGGGCCTGAGTGTGATAGGTGCCCTCGAGCGGGTGGCTACCGGCGAAGCGGGCGGCAATGGACGTTGCCAGCGGCCAGGCGACCCCGCTCATGCAACCGGCATCATCCCGAATGGCATCAGTCGACGACCTCGTATTTGGAGCGAAGCTGATACCACCGATAAAACGTCACGACCACCCCGATCAAGGTGAGCACGAGGAAGGTCGGCACGAGATACCGAAACGTCCAGGCCGGCTCGTCGTCTCCGAGCGCTTCCGGCTCGATCACGATGACGGGCTCGGCGCCGTCGAATGTTTCGACGACGATCGTCTCCTCTGTGTCGGGGAGGGGTTCGTCGGTTGCCCAGGCGGCGGGCGCCAGCAGGACACCCAGCAAGACGAGGGCGAGCGGGACGAGCGCAAGGGTTCGGGATCTCATCAGTTGCGAGTCTACTTGTGGACGGCTTCGCGACATCTTCGGAGGCCATTGGCCTCCCCTCGCCCGGCCGGTTCATTGCCCGGCCGGTCACTCGGCCGGCTGCTCGGCCTGCAACTGCTTGGTGTCTGCGAAGCCATCGGTTGACGTGGTTCAGTCGCTGACC
Source organism: Acidimicrobiia bacterium (assembly GCA_041609995.1). Classification (GTDB taxonomy): domain Bacteria; phylum Actinomycetota; class Acidimicrobiia; order Spongiisociales; family SHLN01; genus JABDOU01. The sequence continues at coordinate 14,189 of JBFIPU010000034.1, read as the reverse complement.
ACCCGCCCGCGAAGCCGGGGAAACCGCGTAGGCGCATGCGTGAAGCAGTATTCACGCCGGTTGTATTGTGACAACTTGGTGTCACAATCCGGTTTGGCGCAAACCCTTCCTTGGGCGTACGTTCGCGAGGGTCCCGCTCCGCCGGTGATCTTGTTTCCTCTGAGTGCTACATCCATCTGTGACTCCTTTTCGAAGCCGAGTTCGAAGCCGAGTTCGAAGCCGTGTTCGAAGCCGTGTTCGAAGCCGTGTTCCAAGCCGAGTTCGAAGCCGTGTTCGAAGCCGTTCTTCGAGCCATCCCCCGAGTTGCTCCCGAGCGGCCCTCACCGGCCTGGCTCCAGCGTCACCGCTCTTTCTGAGCGAATGCTGAGAGCCTGGGCAGCGGTTGTGTTAGCCCGCCAAGATGAAGAGACAGGGTAATCAGGCTGGTGTCATCCGACTGGTGTCATCCGGGCCGACATCCTTCTCTCATCGACATGGCTGAACGGATCTACTGCTCCAACTCACCATTGCGTTCTTTATCTATTAACGCTTGCAGCCGCCCAAAAAGTTCCGGTGGCACGTCCTCTTCCTCACATGCCTCTTTGACGAGCTGCAGAACCTGTCGCTCGAACTGCACCACCTCGGTGCAGTCGATACACCCGTTGACGTGCCTTTCGATCCGCCGCCGCCGCCAGGCCAGACCCTCCCCGTCGAGGTACGCATAGACCTGCTCGGCGACTTTGCTGCAGTTCATCGGATCACCGCAGTCATCGCACCGCCTTCAATGGACTCATTGATGTTTCATGGAGCTGTTCGTTACTGCCGTCTACGCGGAGCTGGAACCATCGGGCTGTATTCATGGGGCTGTATTCATGGGGCTGTATTCATGGGGCTGTATTCATGGCGATGTATTGAGGAGCCTCTGGGGGGTGTCACGTCTCACACCAGCCCGCGCTCTTGTGCTAGCTCGTACAACTGCTTCTGCAGCGCTTTTCTTCCCCGGTGCAGGCGGGACATCACGGTGCCGATGGGAACGTCCATGATCTCTGCGATCTCCTTGTAGGAGAAGCCCTCGACATCCGCCAGCAGAACCGGGAGTCGGAATGTGTCGGGTAGCTCTTCGATCGCGGTTCGGATCAGCGGATTCGTGAATCGTTCCAGCGCTTCTTCTTCGGCTGACCGGGTGGCGCCGCCCGTGCTGGCGTTGCTGTGAAGCCGTTTGAAGAGGTACACGTCTTCGAGCTCACCAAGCTCCACCTCCTGCGGACGGCGGGTCTTCTTCCGGTAGTTGTTGATGTAGCTGTTTGTGAGGATTCGGTAGAGCCACGCCTTGAGGTTGGTCCCTTCTTTGAAGGTGTGATACGAGCGAAAACCCTTGAGGAAGGTCTCCTGGACCAGGTCCTCGGCATCGGCTGCATTACGGGTCATTCGCAGCGCGGCCGCATAGAGCTGGCCGGCGTATGTCAGCGCGTCTTCTTCGAAGGTGTCCTGATTCGCCATCCGGGCAACCCTACCTGTAGGTCCCTCGTCGACCACGGGGATCAGCAGCACCCGGCCGCGCCAGAGGATCCCTGCCGCTGCGGCAACGGAAGCACGGTCTCGTTGGTGGGGCCGCAGCACGCATCGGCGAGCTGGTCGGAGCCGGGGTTGACGGGAACCAAGATCTCCCGCGGCTTGCACAGCGTGCGTTGTGGAGCCAGCGCGATGGACATCGACCCGTCGGCCTCGGCGATGGCCTCGACGTGGTACAGGGCGGTACGGGTTTGGGCATCGCCGTACTCAATGCGTATCTCGGCATCGCGGTCCAGGCGCAGCCGGCCATCCACAAGGTCCCAGATCTGCAGGAACTTGCCGGCGGTCATCGGTTTCGCTTCCACCGGCGCATCACCGGGTACCCACAACTGAACAATGACCTCATTCCACGTGTGCAGGCTGTTGCCGCAGTCGATCGTCTCGTACGTGGTGTTCTTGATCTCGGTCACGTGGAACCCGCCCGCCACCGCCTCGCCCGGGTTGTACTCGAACCGCAGCGTGGCCGTGGGCTTCGTTGCGAGAACATCGAGGAACTCCTTAACCAACATTGAATTTCTCCTTGAGATCGGGAGCGAAGGTGACCAGCAGGTCACCGCAGCACTCGGCCATCCGGTCCTGATTGAGCGAGCTGAGCACGACCTGGCCTTCTTTTCTCCGGTGCAGGAGCCCCGCTTCGTCGAGAATCCGGAGATGATGTGAGACCGTGGGCTGGGAGACCTCCCCGAGGCGTGCCACGACATCATTGACACTCAGCCAGTCACAGCACAGCAGATCCATGATGCGTTGCCGGGTGTCATCTGATATCGCTTTGGCGAACCTGACGGTGTCCGAGCTGCTCGGCATATATATAGAAGTATATCAATACATCTATCGATCCCGAAACCTGCGCAGAGCGCCGCCTGTCGACCCACCCACGGCCATCACAGGCTCTTCCGAAAGATGGGGCGCTTCGGCTTCCGGCGCGCCACCTCTGTGAAACCGGCCTTGACGAACATCGACTCGAGGCCGTGCCACGCCGCGTTGTCGTCGAGGGCACCTTCCGGCACCACCGGGTACCCCTCGAGGACGCTTGCGCCGAGCTCGCGTGCTCGTTCTTCGGCAGCATGGAGCAATTCGGTGGCCACCCCCCGATTCCGATGGCTCTTCTTGACCACGAAGCACGTCACCGACCACACCTCCGTATCGTCGACCGGCTTCGTGACCGGCGATCGATCGAGCCGGGGATACTCCGAACGGGGCGCCAGCGCGGCCCACCCCACCACCTCTTCACCCTCATACGCCAGGATCCCGAACTCGTGACCCTGCGCGAGCTTTGCTCGCAGGGCGCGCCGATTCGGCTCGTAGTTGTTTTGCTGAAACTCCGTGTTCGTCTGGCGGTTCCACATGCACCAACACCCTGAATAGGCGCCATTGCTACCGAAGAGGGCCTCGAGATCAGAGAATCTGGTCGTGGCCGGCTCGGTGGGGTACCTCACGGACTCAGGCTACGCGACCTGCGTCGCCACAGTTCAATCGGCAGCCGCAAATCACCGGAGCCCGCGAACGAGGTCGTCCAGCGACACATAGATCCAGCCGCCGATGGCGCCGACGGCGACGATGCCTGCGTAGAGAGACCACAGACGGCTCCGCTCTCGGAGGAGGAGGATTGGCAACCCCAATACTCCCGCCAAGAGGAGGACGACGATCGCGACATCGGCCAGCCGATGTGGCTCCGCCGTCAGGTCGTAGCGCCATACCCTGCGACTGACGACGAAGAAGATGGCTTCGGCCAGGAGCATCGCCGCGGGTGCGGCCGCCGCCGGCCGCTGCACCGATGGCCACCGGCCGGCGGAGACGGCCCCGCTCCCACCCATTACCGGGCCGATCACGAGCGAGGCGGCCAGCCAGGCAACCACCGTTCCGCCCAGGGGATAGCCGCGGACCGAACCGATCAGGTAATACACGACGACTCCCACCAGCAGCGCCAGCGCCCCGCCGAGCGCACCCGGGAGGGGTCGGTCGGATCGGCGACCGACGAAGAACGCCACCAAACCCCAGGGCGAGGCGAGGTTGCCCACGATGTCGGTGAACCGGGAGGGGATGACCCCATCCGCCAGGATCGAGCCGATACCGAGGGCGACTCCCGCGCCCACCGGCACCAGCCAGGGCCGCACCTCATCCCTCAACGCGCCACCTCATCCGACGATTGTCCGGGCCGGGACGAGGGACAGCGGAACATGCAACCTTTTCCGGATCTGGGTGTTTCAGCTGGGAGCATGAAGATGTGGTCGTTGGAGCCGGAGAGGGGATTTGAACCCCTGACCTGCTCATTACGAATGAGCTGCTCTACCCCTGAGCTACTCCGGCCAGTCCCGGAAGTCTATAGCTCGCACCGTGCCCGACGACGTCGACAAGATCCTCAACCGGTGGTGACCGAGTGTCGGTGTTGCCTAGGGGCGCTAGAACGCAACGCCAGCGTTGCTAAGTCCGCCGCGGTCGTCTGACGACAGAGATAGCCCGCCAGTCTGGGATCCGCAGGATCCCAGATCCAGCAACAGCCGTCGCGTACGCGTCACGGCGGATTCGATCACCTCGCACGAGCCGCCCGCAGGGCGGCACATACAGCTACGTGAAGATCACCTGGGCGCCTTCACTCAGCTCGATGAAGTCCGTGGCCGAGATGATGCCCTCCACCTCGTCGACGAGGTCATCCTCGGTCAGCTCCATCATGTCGGCTGACATCTTGCACGCCCACAGATGGCCCCCGGCGTCGGCGATCATCTGCACGAACTCGGGCACCTCGGGCACATTGAGATCGGCGATCTGCTTCTTCATCATGCGGGTCGCCACCCTGGTCATGAACGGCATGCCGGCCAGGCCCTGGGGCATGTGCATGCTGCCTCCCGGGGGATGCATGGCTGTATTGCCCAGCCAGGTGAACTGGAGGTCATCCATGTGCTTCTTCGTGATGACGTCCAGACCCCAGAACGTGAAGAAGATGTGGGTCTCGATGCCTTCGCCGAGCGCCGCATTGGCCATCACCAGCGAGGGGTAGACCATGTCGAGCGTGCCCTTGCTGGCGATGAAACACATCTTGCGATCGGTGTTGTCGTCACCGAAATCCGGGACCAGGGTGGGAGCATCCTGGGTGGTGGTCATGACTGCTTTCCTTTCTCTGGCAGCCTTGCGCTTGACTAGACGCAGCCGTGGGGCTTGGGGACACCTGCGATGTATGCCATCTTCTTGGCCGGCTTCTTGGGGAACAGCAGGAACAGCTCCTTTGTCGGGACGCCGCTCATGGCAGCCACGCGGCGCAACATGGGGGTCTCGCCCTGCTCCGTGTAGTCCTCCCGGAGGAACTTGATGACCTGCCAGTGGCGCTCACCCAACTCGATGCCGATCTGGGCGGCCAGCTCGGCAGCCACTTCCTCGGTCCATTCGTCGTACTCGGTCATGAAGCCCTCGTCGTTGACGGTGACTTCGGTTCCGGCGATCGTTGCCGTTGGCATCACATACCTCCAATTGATGTGAGTTGTGGTTCTTCGACCGGGTTCTTGCCGGCCATCGACATGTGGGTCGGGACCGGCATGGGCCGGCCGGGGAGCAGCACGTTCCAGTAGATCCACCGGAACGCCAGCTTTCCCCAGTGATTGAGTTGCGTCTCCTTCAGCAGGGAGAACGGACCGGCCACCGGCAGCGGGTACTTGCCAGTGAGCGGTTCCGTCTCGTAGTTGAAATCGATGAGCATCCCTTTGCCGGCGCCCGATTCGATGAAGCAGTTGGCGTGCCCATCGAACTTTTCGGTCATCGGCTTGCCCTGGATGTAGTCCAGGAAGTTGTCTACGAACACATCCACTGCAAAGTGCGCAACCGAGCCCGCCTTCGAAGTGGGGAGGGCGGCCGCGTCGCCGAGGGCAAAAATGTTGTCGTGCTTGGTGGAGAGGAACGTGTGGCGGTCGACCGGCACGTGGCGGAACTCGTCGCCAAGGCCCGAGCGGGCGATGAACTCGGCGCCCATGTTCACCGGCACGGTCACCAGGATGTCGAAGCCGATCTTCCGCTCGTCGTAGGAGATGAGCTTGCCGTCTTCGACTCGCTCCAGATAGAAGTCGGACTCGAGAACGATGTTGCGCTCAGCCAGCATGCCGCCGAGATGGTGGGACGCCACCGGCTTGGTGAATGCACCCGACAGCGGCGTCACGTATTCGATCTCGACCTTGTCACGGATGCCCTTCTCTTTGAAAAAGGAGTCGGCGAGAAAAGCGAACTCGAGTGGCGCCACCGGGCATTTGATCGGGAGCTCGATGATGTTGACCACCAAACGGCCTCCTTCCCACGTCTCCAGTTTGCGGGCGAGAGCTTCGGCGCCGTCGATGGTGTAGAAGTCGAAGATCGTCTCATACCATTCGTCCCCTTCGAGGCCCGGCGTCTCCTCCGGCGTGGGGTGGGTGCCGGTGGCGATGATCAGATGGTCATAGGCCAAGGTGGCTCCGCTCGTCAGCAATACCTGGTTGTGCTCGGGCTCCACTCGGTCGACGGTCCCCAGGATCAGATTCACGCCGTCAGGGATGAACCTGCGCTTGGGCTTGATGAGATCGGCCCGGGTGTATTTGCCAAACGGCATGAACAGATAGCCGGGCTGGTAGTAGTGGATATCGTCCTCATCGACGATGGTGATGTCCCAGCCGTCGAGCCGGGGGCGAAGTTTGTTGACGGCCATGGTGCCGGCGGTTCCGGCGCCCAGGACCAACAGGTTCTTCACGACGATTCTCCTTTTTGAGTGGTAGGTGTACTCGCCGCTCCGGCAAGAGAGGCGATGGCTTCGAGCTTGTTGACCAGCCGGCCGTGGTCATCGGCCAACCGGGAGATCAGACCGCTCACCCTTGACAGATTTCGCAGGATCCAGTTCTGGTGCGGGCGGTCAATCCAATAGACCTCGTTGATGTGTTGCCGAACCAGATCCGCGTCAACTCCGGCTTCGCCGGCGATCCGCAACAACTCCGCCTCTGGCGGCGGCCATTCCTCGGGGGCCACGCCGCCCACGATCACCATGCCGGCCAACGCCGATCCCAAGCGAATGAAGCTGCGGGCGCACAGCAGCCCGATGTGGCTGGGAACGAACCGCGGCTCCAGTTCCACCTCCTCGCCCAGCTGCCGCCACCCTTCGGCGCACGCGTCTGGGCGGCCGCCGAACAGCGCATCGAAGTAACCGCAGGGGTTGGCCACGGTCGTGAGCGCCCGGCCCTCCATATCGGTGACCACCGCCATGACATTGAAGAGATCGGCTGCCAGGTCGGCGATCGACTGGGCGGTTCCGGTCGGAATCAGGATGTCGAGGGATTTGTCGCCGGGCTGCTCGTTGGTCGCCGGCGCCGGCGTCGTGCCTACCAGAGCATGGACTTGTGCTGCGGGAAACCGCCACTGGCGGCCCACCTTGACGGCGGCCAGCCGACCGTCTTCGGCCATGCGGTAGATGGTGGAGCGATCGATCTTGAAGAGATCCTGCACTTGCTTGGTGGTGAGAAGGGTCATCTCCGCTCCTTGGATTCGTGCAGCTCTTGCATATGAAGCAGCGTATGCCCACTGCTGCATCACCAACCAGGGCACAAGGTCACGCTTGTGAATGACTTCACAAGGACCCGGGTCGAGCCGTTCTGTGGGCTACAGGCGGCGATTTCCGCCGCCTAGAACCCTGGGTAGGCGCTTGGTACGAACTGGTACGCCCTGATCAGGGCGATCCCCGATGCAAAGGCGGATACTCGCGTGGGACAATCTGGGCATGTTCTTGTCGGTGACCGAGAAACGGCTGTGGATCTGGGCCGGGGTGGTGGTGGCGGGGATCTATGCGACGCTCGGACTGGCCCGCACGTTGTCAGGCGTGCTACGCGACCGGGGGATGCTCGACAACACCTTCTTTGCCGGGTTCGTCGTGATCCTGGTCGCCCTGGTGATGCTGGCCCTCTACACCCGGCCTACCGGCCGCCAAATCGGGGTGGCCCTCGGTGCCGGGGCGGTCTACTTGATGATGTTCCTCCGCATGGGAATCCCGGAAGAGCGCACCCACCTGATCGAATACAGCGTTCTGGCCGCGTTGATCTACGCGGCGTTGCGCGAGCGGAACAAGGCGGGCGGGTCGATTCGGTTCCCGGGTCTGCTGGCCCTGGGGATCGCCACCGCATTCGGGTTTGTCGACGAGGTGATCCAGTTCTTCCTGCCCAGCCGCGTCTTCGATTGGATCGACGTGGGCTTCAACACGCTGGCGGCCACCCTTGCGATTGCCACCGGCGCCGCACTCATCCGACTCCAAGACCGGAGGCCGGGCTCTTTCAGCGGCCCCACCTCAGGAGCACGAGGTGCGGCGGCCGACTCTCCGAGTGGCTCGCGGGAAGGTAGGAAGGAGTCACGTTCCTGAGGAGGCAACCCTTCGCGTCGCTTGAGGGGAACGCTCGGCGGGCGAGTTGCTTTGAGGGAACGCGTCACGCTCCTGAGGAGGGCAACCACCTCAGCACGCTGACAAAAAACCCGACTCAGCTTCTTCTTCCCCCTACCCCCGCCCTCTCGGGCGGCGGTACCTTCCGCCACCTCCGCTGCCGTTGGCAGCTCCCGGTGAGCACCCTTGAGGCGCAGCGACTACGGAAGCCGGCCGATTTGGCCTGCGAGGAGTGAGAAGTACCGCTCGTCGTCGATCTCGTGCATGACCCGGCAGTTGGGCTCCCTGTCGGTCAGTCCCCACCAATCGATGACGGTCATCCCCATGGTCAACTCGGATTCCGTCTCGATCGCCACATGACAGTCGCGGCCGTCGAACAGCTCGGGCAACAGGAGATAGGCGATGACGCAGGGATCGTGCAACGGGGCGCCTTCGATGCCGTAGCGTCGCTGGTCGTAGCGCTCGAAGAATTCCAGCATCCCCGCCACCGCTCTGCCCGACTCGTTGCCCAGCTGCCGGAACGCCTCGATCCGGGCGTCCGAGGTGAGCGCCTTGTGCGTCACGTCCAGCGGCATCTGTACCAGCGGGATTCCACTGGCGAACACAGTGGCCGCCGCATGAGGATCGACATAGATGTTGAATTCGGCGGCGGGGGTGGTGTTGCCGCCTTCGAAGAAACCGCCACCCATGAGGATCAGCTCATCGATGCTCTGTGCGATGCGCGGCTCTCGTTCCAACGCGGTGCCGACGTTGGTCAGTGGACCCAGTGTGCAGACGGTCGTTGGCTCATCCCCGCCCATGACGGTCTCAATGATGAAATCGACGGCGTGCTGGCGCCGGGCCGCAGTCATCGGCTCCGGCAGGTCGGCACCGTCGATGCCGGTCTTTCCGTGAACGTATTCGGCCGTCACCAGGTCCCGCACCATCGGCCGGTCGCAACCCGCATAGACGCCCACCTCGGTCCGCCCGGCCACCTCGGTCATCATCAGCGCGTTGCGGGTGGTCACATCGAGCGGCACATTGCCTGCCACAGTCGTGATACCCAGCACGTCGAGCCGGTCTGGGACCGCCAGCGCCAGCAAAAGGGCCACGGCATCGTCCTGGCCGGGGTCGGTGTCGATGATGATCGGGCGGGGTCTAGCCAAGCAACGCCTCCAGGTCCTGTCTCGTGGGCAGGGCTGACTGGGCCCCTGCTCGGGTCACCGTCACCGCCCCCGCCAGAACTGCCCACTCGGCGGCCTCGATCAACTCGAGGCCTTGGCTGAGGCCGGCCGCCAGCGCCCCACAGAATGCGTCGCCGGCCGCCGTCGGGTCCACTGCCTCCACCTCGGGAGCAGGGAGGTGGTGTCCAACCCCCTCCATCCAGACGTAGGCGCCGTCGGCCCCCAGCGTCACAACGACTGCTCGCGCCCCGATACGGGCCGCAGCACGGGCCTGTTCTTCGGCTCCGGCCGACGCCGGTGCCCCGGAAAGCAGCTCCGCCTCCGTTCGGTTCGGCACCAGGATGTCCACCTGGGCCATCAGCTCAGCCGGGATCTGAGTAGCCGGAGCCGGATTCAAGATGAAGGTGCCACTGCTCAATTCGGCCGCTCTCGCCACGGTATCGAGCGGGATCTCCAGCTGCGCCAGCACCACACCTGCCGAGCCCAGTGGTCCACCCGGGAGGTCATCCGGAACCACGTGTGCATTGGCGCCGGGGCTGACGATGATCATGTTTTCGCCGTCGCTGCCCACAGAGATGAAGGCCGCCCCGGTCGGTCGTCGGGTGTCCACAACGACCGCCGATCGATCGATCTCTTCGTCGTCCAGCACCGACAACAGCGCTTGCCCGGGGACGTCGTCCCCGACCCGCCCCACCATCGAGACCTCGGCGCCGAGCCGGGCAGCCGCCACGGCCTGGTTGGCGCCTTTTCCTCCCGTGTCGGTGATGTGCCTCGATGCCATCACCGTCTCACCCGGGACTGGAAGGCGATCTACGAACGCGGTCGTGTCATGGTTGAGCGAACCGACCACCACCACCGCAGTCACCGGGCACCGATGTCGGCAAACAGGTCGGCGAGCACCAGCTCGGGCCGCTGATTCGCCTCGAGTGACTCGTGGGTGGCCATGATTCTCTCGGCGGTCCGCATCGCCCGCACCGGCGCCACCTCGGCAAGGGACGTTGGATCGATGTCCTGATTGACGATGGCTGCGCCGTATTGGGCAGCGGCAGCGTCGCGAAACCAGCTCGCCAGGATCTCCAACCCATTTGCCAGCAGAGCCTGCATTCGTCGCCGCGCCTCCCGTTCGATGCGGTCCTTGGGGGCATCCGACGGCTGGAGGGCGGCCACCACCTGGCGAGCGGCGACCATCACCTCTTCGGCCAGCATGAAGGCCACGCCGGGTGTCGGCGCCAGGCGCTGCGGGATCGACAACCAGACCTGACGGAACGCAGAAGCATCCGTGCCGGAGGCCAGCGCCAGTGCCAAACCCGGCCGTCCGCCGGCGATGCCTGCCAGCTGAACCGCGTTGCCATGCCCCCGTTCGGCCAAGGCCGACACGATCTCGGACTCCGGCACCCGCCCAAAGCGCACCACCCGGCTGCGGCTGGCGATGGTCGTCGGGAGGTCCTCGGCCGCCTCGGTGACCAGAATGAAGACCGTTGACTGCGAAGGCTCCTCCAGCGTCTTGAGCAACGCATTGGCGGCTTGTTCGTTCATCAGCCCGGCCTCGGGAAAGAACACCACTTTCTTGGCCGCCTCGATCGGGGCCAGTGCCGCTTTGGCAACGGTGGTCCGCGCCTGCTCCACCGTGAGCGCGGTGCGGCCCTCGGCCTCGACCACGAGGAGGTCCGGGTGTACCTCGTCGAGCACACGCCGTGTCTCGATCGGGTTCTGGTCAGGGTTGATGACCAGGTCGGCGAAGCGGTGACCGACTGTCGCCTTGCCCACCGACGCCGGCCCCACAAAGAGATAGGCGTGGGCGGGCTGGCGGGATTCGCGCGACAGCATGCTGATCACCCGTTGATGGCCGATGATGTCGTTCACAAGGCGCCTCGAATCACATCGAGGCATGCCGCCACGACGTCGTCGACAGGCCGGGAGGCGTCCACCCGCACGAACACGCCGGGCTCGTCGTCCGCCAGCCCCTCGTACGAGGCGGCCACGCGTTCCATCAACTCCACGCCCTCGCGGCTGATGCGATCTGCCTCGTCTTCGCGTGACAGTCCGGCTCCGGCGTCCAACTCGAGCAACACGACCATGTCGGGCCAAACCCCCTCGAGCCCCCAGGCATTGGGCTCCCGGACCGCCTCGACGCCGATTTGTCGTCCTCCGCCCTGATAGGCGAGAGAGGAGTAGACGCTCCGGTCGGACACGACGATCGACCCCGATTGGAGGGAAGGCCGGATCACCTCGTGAGCGAGCTGGGTCCGGGCGGCTGCGAACAAGAGCGCCTCAGTCCGCGGCGACATGGTGTCGCCGGCATCGAGCAGCGTAGACCGCACAGCCTCCCCGACCGGAGTACCGCCCGGCTCGCGCACAAACACGACGGAATGCCCGTCTCTCTCCAGCGCCTCCGCCACCCGGGCCGCAACCGTGGATTTGCCGGCCCCGTCGACCCCTTCGAACGCTATGTAGCGAACACTCGCCACGTGGGACCTCTCTGCCTATCGGCTCCGACGTCGAGACACCTCATCCAGCGTCTGGCGGGCCGCCGGCGACAGCCGGGCACCCAGGAGGGTCTCGCGTTGCGACCACAGCGTAACCAAGCCGGTCAGCAACACCACCGCCCCGCCGAGCAGCATGACGGCCCGGATGCCGTCGCCCATGATGCCGGGCAGCAGCCCGCCCAACAAGGCCTTCAGTGGCAACGCCACACCCATCGACATCAGCAGCCCCAGCCGCAGCACGGCGAGGGTGGCCGCGAACGCCCGTCCCCGATAGTCGTCATCCACCTCTGTTTGCAGATGGGTGAATCCCATCACGTATGCCGCACCCGTCCCAAGACCGACTGCGAAGATCCACGCCGTGGCCCCAAACACGGTGGTGATGCTCGATGCGGCCATCAGGGCTCCCCCGATCACCACCAGACTGAAGGAGAACAAGATGGAGGGGCGGACGATACGAGACCCGAGCACACCGATCACTCCCATCCCCAGCGCAGCGCCGGTCCCGAGCGCGAAGAGGATGATGTAGAAGCCGCGCTCATCGGCGTCGAGCACCTCGATGGCAAACGGATTGCCGAGCACGATCAGCACTCCCCCTCCCAGCAGGGCCAGCCCCATGCCGAGGACGATCGGTCGGATTGCCTTGTCGGCAGCCACGAGTTTCACGCCATCGACCAGATCCGTCAGCGCCGACTTCTCCTCACGCCGGCCTTCGGTGTCGTGGCGGGACGTGGGAACGCTGAGACCCACCAGCAGTAACGCCGATAGCCCGAAGGTCACTGCGTCGAACACGAAAGCGGCGATCTCGGCGGTCGTGACCGCCAGGTCGGTCTCGAGGCGGGGCAGGAAGCCCATAGCCCAGATGATCCCGGCCCCGATCGGGAAGGTTCCGTACGCAGCCGACAGGGAAAGGCTGTTGGCGGTCGGAAGCGCCTCTTCCGGCACCAGGTTCGGGACGGTCGCCTCCTTTGCCGGCTGGAACAGCAGCGAAAACATCTCGAGGATGGCCGATAGAACCACCAGGCCGAGCACGGAGTCGATGAAGATCAGGGTCAGCACCAGCACAGCCCGGCCGATGTCGCCCGCAATCATCAGCCATTTTCGATCCACCCGATCGGCCAGCACTCCCCCCATCCCCGAGAAGAGAAAGGCCGGGACGATGCGGGCGACCAGAGCGAGCACGATGCCCACCTCGTCACCGACGCGGTCCGCCAGCGACAAGATCGCAAAGAACGCCACCCAGTCACCCAGGCTCGACAGCAGCCCCGACCACCAGAGCCGGGCAAACGGCCCCTTGCGAATGAGGGAAAGTACCCCCGTCGATTGATCCGTTGTCACGGTCGCGAGATTAGATGGCGGCCCCAGCTCGGTGAAGCGCACCGTCTCGCGAACAGCTCCGGATGAGGCGGACGGCGCCGATCGGTAGAGTGGGGCGATCGCCACCGACGGTGGGAGGGGACGGCGTCAACTCCCACGGCGGCGTGCCAATCAGCGGGCGAGCGAGAGGACGACATGGGGATCAAGGGTGTGGCTGCTGGCGTCCTTGCCCTGGTGCTGCTCGGAGTCCCCTCCTCCGGTGTGACGGCGCAGACGCTCGAGGTGTGCGATCTGGCCACGAGGGCCGAGGCGGATTTCAAGCTTCTGCGAGACGCATACGTCAGCGGCGATGGATCGGTCGACAAGGCCACGTTTCGCCTCGTGGCCGAGGAACTCATCGAACTCGCCCATCAGTGTCTGATCGAGTCCGGCAAAGCCGGCGATACTCCCTTTCCCATCGATGAGGGTGGGCTCCGTTTCCCTGCCGAAGGGGCTCTGGCGAACGAGCCCCAGGCCGGGTCGTTCTCAACGTGGGGATCGAAGTGGGGCGCCGGGTCTCCGTTTCAGGGCGGCTACGAGGCACCCGGACCCGGGCTTCCGGGCGGCACCGTGTCGTACAGCTTCATGCCGGATGGGGTTGATCTGACAGCAGAAGGCATATCAGACGACAGCGTGGCCATCTCGAGCCTGCCCGGCTACCAATCGTGCTTCGTCGACGATATCAAGCTTGCCTTTGACGCGTGGTCGGCCGTCGCCGACATCCAGTTCGTCGAAGCCTCCGATAGCGGACTGCCGTTCAACGCAGCCGGCGCCGGCGCGGACATCCGGATCGGCGCGCACGCCTTCGACGGTCCATCCAACACACTGGCCCACGGCTACTACCCGCCTCCGAACGGCGATACGGCCGCCGGGGACATCCACTTCGACAAGGTGGAAAACTGGTCCTGTAGCGCCGCACCGGGCGCTCTCGACATCGGCATCGTCGCAGTGCACGAGGTGGGTCACGCCATCGGGCTCGAGCACGAGAACATCGAGACCGCGATCATGAACCCGAGTTACAACCCGGCACTCGATTACGGCCCACTTCCCGACGACATCGACGGCGCAGTCACAATCTACGGGGCACCAAACGACGTGAACGCCCCGTCGGTGAGTATCTCCGAGCCCGCCGATGGGTCCACCGTCACCGACAACGATGTCACCATCACCGGCACCGCCGCTGACAGCGAAACCGGAATCAGCCAGGTCAAGGTGATGATCAAAAACACCAGCACCGGCACCTTCTGGGATGGCTCAGCCTGGACC
>JBFIPU010000033.1:0-25860 GCA_041609995.1 Acidimicrobiia bacterium | reverse complement strand
TCGTAGAGCATGCCGTAGCGGTTGGCGTCGACCCACCGCCCGCGTTTGAACATGTAGCGGCGTACGGTGCCTTCTTTGGTCATCCCCACGCGTTCGACCAGCCGGTTGCCGGCAACGTTGTCGGTGAACACCTCGGCGTCGAGCTTGGCCAGGTTCAGCTCTTCGAACGCCAGATCCCGGACTGCGGTGAGCGCCTCGGTCATGATGCCCCAGTCCCAGTAGGGCCGTCCCAGCCAGTAGCCCATGTCACCCCGTCCCGGCATGACGGGACGGGTCCCAATGTGGCCCATGGCTTGGCCCTCGGTCCCGGTCAGCTCACCGGTCCGATCGCGGATCGACCAATGGAAGCCGGCCTCGGCGTATTGGTCGGTATTGGCGGCGAGCATGAAGGCCTCGAATTCGTTGTAGGCGTCGGGTCCGTCCCACCGAAGGTTCTCGACGATCGCTTCCCGGTCGGGTCCCGTGAACAAGTCGAACAGGGCCCGGGCGTCGGACTCCTCGGCGACGGCCAGCTCCAGACGCTGCGTCTCGAGCCGAAAGGTGTTGACCGACCCGGGTGGCGGGCCGAGCCGATTGGCAACGTCGACGTCATCCATGGCTGAAGGCTAGCTACTCGCCTTCACCGTCCTCCGGAAGCCCGCTAGCGTTGGTTCGGGAGGTAACACATGGAACTGATCGAGCATTGGATCGGCGGGAAGCCGACCGCCGGCTCCAGCGATCGGCGCGGTCCGGTCTACAACCCCGCCACCGGAACCCAAAGCGCAGATGTGGTGCTGGCCTCGAAGGAGGACGTCGACCAGGCCGTACAAACGGCGAAGAGGGCATTCGAATCCTGGAAGGACTCGTCGCTCACCCAGCGGCAGAACATCATGTTCGCCTTCCGGAACCTGGTGGTCGATCACAAACTGGACATCGCCCGGCTCCTCACCGCAGAGCACGGCAAGACGATCGACGACGCGCTCGGAGAGGTCCAACGGGGCCTGGAGGTCATCGAATTCGCCTGCAACATCGCCCACCTGCTGAAAGGCGACTACTCGCAACAGGTGTCGCGGGGCGTGGACACATACACCGTGCGCCAGCCGCGGGGGGTCGTGGCGGGAATCACCCCCTTCAACTTCCCGGCCATGGTTCCCATGTGGATGTACCCGATGGCGATTGCGTGCGGCAACACCTTCATCCTCAAACCGAGCGAGAAAGACCCTTCTGCTTCGATGCTGGCGGCCGAGCTGTTCCAGCGGGCCGGGCTGCCCGACGGCGTGCTCAACGTGGTCCATGGGGACAAAGAGGCTGTCGATGCATTGCTGGAACATCCTGACATTGCCGCCATCAGCTTCGTCGGCTCGACGCCGATCGCCCGCTACATCTACGAAACCGGGACCAGGAACGGCAAAGTGGTCCAGGCCCTCGGTGGCGCCAAGAACCACATGATCGTGCTGCCGGACGCAGACATGGACCTGGCGGCCGACGCGGCCGTCTCGGCCGGCTATGGCTCGGCCGGGGAACGATGCATGGCCATATCGGTGGTCGTCACCGTCGGCGATGCGGCCGAGCATCTGCTGCCGAAGGTACAAGAGCGCATCGATGCGCTCAAAGTGGCCCCCGGCGACGAGGAGGGCGCCGAGATGGGCCCGCTGGTGACCGAGATGCATCGGGACAAGGTCGCCTCCTACATCGCCGCGGGAGAGCAGGCGGGCGCCACGCTCGTGCGCGACGGTCGGAAGGCGGACGTCCCCAGCCAAGGTTTCTTCCTCGGGCCGACGCTGTTCGACAACGTGCAACGGGACATGTCGATCTACACGGATGAGATCTTCGGGCCCGTGCTGTCGGTGGTGCGCACCGACAGCTATGAAGACGCGATCGAGATGATCAACGACAACCCCTACGGCAACGGCACCGCCGTGTTCACCAACGACGGCGGAGCAGCGCGCAAGTTCCAGGAAGAGATCGAGGTCGGGATGGTCGGCATCAACGTCCCGATCCCGGTACCGCTTGCTTTTTACTCATTTGGAGGCTGGAAGAACTCCAACTTCGGCAGCCATGGCATCTATGGGCCGGAAGGCATCCATTTCTATACCCGTCAGAAGGTCCTCATCAGCCGCTGGCCCGACCCCATCCACCGCGGCGTCGACCTCGGCTTCCCCCAGCACGGGTAGCGCTGAACCCAGGGTTCTAGGTGGCGAAAACCGCCGCCTAGAACCCTGGGTACGTCATGATCGAGGCGCCGGCTGCTACGTCGATTTCACCCGCAACCCACGCCGGCGCATCGTGACCGTTGCCAATTGACCTCCCTCAGCGGCATCCATGGCCTCATCGGACGGCCTCTGGGCCCCGCCGCCTCCAAGCGGGTGGGTCCTAGGCTGCATCCATGGCTGGGGACGCAATCGAAGAGCTGGCCGCCCTGCTGGCAAATCACTCCCGGATGCTCATCTTCACCGGTGCCGGTATTTCGACCGCGTCGGGCATCCCGGATTTTCGAGGGCCACAGGGGATCTGGAAAACGCGCCAACCCGTCTATTACCAGGACTTCATGGTCTCGGCCGAGGCGCGACGGACCTATTGGCAGCAGAAAAGCGAGGACCGGGTCGCGTTCGGAGAGGCCGTGCCGAACGAGGTGCACGATGCGATCGTGGCGCTGGAACGGGCCGGAGTGGTCGAAGCGGTGGTGACCCAAAATGTCGACGGCCTCCATCGGCGCGCCGGGACGACACCCAACCGGCTCGTTGAAATCCACGGGACCAACGCCCTCATCGAGTGTCAGAGCTGTGGAGAGCGCAGCGATCCGGCCCCCCACTTCGCCCGGTTTGCGAAGACCGGAGAACCGCCGGCGTGCGGATGTGGCGGTCATCTGAAGCCGGCGACGATCAGCTTCGGCCAGGAGATCCGCTACGACGATCTGCAGCGTGCCTTCGATTCCGCAGAGAAAAGCGACCTGGTGGTGGCGCTGGGCTCCACTCTGTCGGTCACGCCTGCCGCCGACATCCCCCTGCGGGCCGCCATGCTGGGCCGGCCCTACGTGGTCATCAACCGCGGGGACACCGCCCACGACAAGCTGGCTGTGGTCACGCTTCGCCTCGACCGTGACGTCGGCGAAGTGTTCCCTCCCGCGGTCGCCGGCGCCATTGCCCACGGAAGCTGAGCCCGAGTGTCATCGATCGGTATCGCCCGACCCCTTTCCAGGCCAACCGCGGCTACGACGCGAAAACGGCACCCGCTGGTGGGTGCCGTTTTCTGTTCGTCGAAGAGGTTGGTCAGGTGTTCTGGCTGGCGTCGCTGCAGATGGTCTCGACCATCAGGCGGGTCACGGTGTAGGGATCGCAGTTGGCGTTGGGTCGCCGGTCCTCGATGTAGCCCTTGCCTTCCCTTTCCACCTGCCACGGAATCCGAACCGAGGCTCCCCGGTCCGACACGCCGTACGAGAAGGTGTCCCAGCGCTGGGTCTCGTGGTGGCCGGTCAACCGGTCCTCGATCCCGTGGCCGTAGTTATTCACGTGCTCCTCGGCGTTCTTACCCAGGGCCTCGGCGGCCGCAATCACCGCGTCGTATCCACCTTCTTCTCTCATCTGCTTGGTCGAGAAGTTGGTGTGACAGCCGGCGCCGTTCCAGTCTCCGGGAATGGGCTTCGGGTGGATCGATGCGTCCAGACCGTGGTCTTCGGCAATGCGATACAGCAGCCAGCGACCGAGCAGGATCTGATCGGCCACGTCAACCGGGCCGGCCGGCCCGATCTGGAACTCCCACTGGCCCATCATCACCTCGGCGTTGGTGCCGGAGATGTCGAGCCCGGCGTCGATGCATGCCTGGCTGTGGTGGTCCACGACGTCACGGCCATAGATGTCGGCCGATCCCACACCGCAGTAGTAGGGGCCCTGCGGCGCCGGATAACCGCCGCGGGGAAATCCGTACGGGTGGCCGTCCTCGAGGAAGGTGTATTCCTGCTCCATGCCGAACCAGCAATCGAAGTCGGCGTACTTCTCAGCCGTCTCCACACAGGCCGCCCGGGTATTGGTCTCGTGGGGCGTCATGTCGGTGTTCAGACACTCACAGAGAACGAGGATGTCTTTGCCGCCCCGCACCGGATCGGGAACGATCTTGACCGGGTTGAGCACGACGTCGGAGGCGTGGCCGGCGGCCTGGTTGGTGCTCGATCCGTCGAAACCCCAGATTCCGGGATCCTGGCCGTCGGGGATGATCCTGGTCTTGGAGCGGAGCAGCGGCGTCGGCTTGGTGCCGTCGCTCCAGATATACATGGCCCGATAACTCACAGGCGTCCTTTCTTAGCGCGAAGGTTCCGCCAATGATGGTACGTGGGCAATTTCTGAGTGGTTAGCACCATGTGAACGTTCTGTTACGCGGCCAACCCGTTGACCTCACGCAGCGAGGTCATTCGACGTCGAAGGTGGCCTCCATGCCCGCCTCGCGGTGGCCGGGGATCGAGCAGAACATGATGTAGCTACCGGGGCTCATCTCCAATTTGGACGATGCGCTTTGCCCGGCCTGGGCCTCGAGAACGTAGTCGGAGATGTTCACGAACTCGATGTTGTGCAGGATGAGACCGTCGTTCTGCAGCGTGAGCTCGAAACGGCCGGTGGTGGTGATCGCATCTGGCTCGTAGAAGAACTCGAATCCTTTGACGAGGACCTGAGCGTCGACGGCCGCATCAGCTTCCAGCACCATGAGACTCCCGACAAAGGGAATGATCTCATTGACATCCCGATTCGGCCCCGGGGCGTTGGCCATGAGGATCGCCAGCGACAACCCCATGACGCCTGCTATGCCCAGCACCATCCCACTCAGAAACGAAAGAAACGAGCTCGGGCCCTGCGAATCTTCGTGTGCGTCGGCAAGCTCGTCCGGCGTCATCATCTCGGTGTCGACATCCATGCGGGACAACCTGCCAGAAACGCCACTACGGACTAGGGCCTTTTGGCCCTAAGGGCTCGAGCCGGGCAATTGATAGGTTCGTCGAAATCATCACTGCAAGGAGTACCTGTGAGCAACATGACCAGGAGGGAGTTCGTCTTCCTTGGCGCTGCTACCGGGGCAGTGCTGGCGGCCGGGGCAGCCCTGCCGTTGGCGATTCTGGCCCGCGATTCAGAAGGCACCACCACCGGTGCCGCCGTCTTCTTCCCGGAACAGCGGATCGCCTCGTTGAGCGAGTTGGAAACCGCCGTGCCCGTCATGTTCGACTACCCCTTCGAAGGTCAGGGCAGCATGCTCGTAAAGCTCGGCCAGCCGGTGCCGAACGGGGTCGGACCGGATCAGGACATCGTGGCGTTCTCCCGCATCTGCACGCACATGGGCTGCGACGTCGTCGAATATCAGGCCGACCATCACGTGCTGGGCCCGTGCCCCTGCCACTTCAGCACGTTTGATCTGATCCACGGCGGACAGGTGGTGCTGGGCCAGGCGACACAGAACCTGCCCCAGATCCTGCTTTCGGTCGACGGCGACGCCATCAATGCCAACGCCGTCGTCGGTCTCGTCTACGGATACGCCAACACGCTGGACCAAGGAGTCAACGCATGAGCGCCACCCCCGATTTCATTCCTCTGCCACCGGCCGACGCCAAAGAGTCCATCATTTGCTGTGAGTACTGCCCGGTCGCGTGCGGGTACAAGGTCTACACCTGGGACCTCGGAACACAGGGAGGGCCGGCGGCGGACGACAACGCCCTGGGCGTCGATTTCCCGTCTGGACTGCTGAGTGGCAAGTGGGTATCGCAGAACATGCACACGACCACCATCGTCGACGGCGAGCTGAAGAACGTCATCGTCATTCCGGATGGTGACAGCACAGTGGTCAACGTGGGCGGAACGCACTCGGTCCGGGGCGGGGCTCTGGCCAAGAAACTCTACAACCCGAACGGCCTCACCAACGACCGGTTCCTCTACCCGATGCTGCGGGTGCGGGGGAACCTGGTCCCCATCTCGTGGGAGGCCGCCATCGACCTCGTTGCCCGGCTCTCCCAGTACACGTTGGACAACTTCGACGAGCTGGCCTGGGGCATGAAGATCTACTCCTACCAGTTCTACGAGAACGTCTATGTGGCCTCCAAACTGGCGCTGGGCGACATCGGGAGCCCGAACTACTCGCCCCACCACGCGCCGGCCGACGGCGACGACGTCCCCGGCCTGTCCGATTGCGGCATCGACGCCTTCAGCGCCGCTTTCGAAGACGACAAGGAAGCCGACGTTCTCTTCATCGCCGGCTCCGATCCCTACGAAACCAAGACCGTCCGGTTCACGACCTGGCAGCAACCGGGCGGGGCCAAGATCATCTACGTCGATCCGCGCAAGACGTTCACGGCTGCCTATGCCGAGGCCAACGGGGGGATCCACCTCCAGCTCATGCCCGGCACCGACACCTGCCTGTACAACGCTATCGCCCGCGAGATCATCGACCAGGGCTGGGAGGACTCCGAGTTCGTCGCCGCCAACGCCGCCAGCCGGTCAGAGCTGGATCAGGAAGGCAAGTGGCGGCGCCAAATGTTCGGTCTTTCGTTCGACGAGTATCGCGATTATCTGTTCTCGTCGGACGATTTCACCCTGCAAGGGGCCGAGCGCGAGACGGGCGTTCCCGCCGACAAGATCCGGGCGGCGGCCGAGATGATGACGGGCGGGGCAGGCGAACGTCCCAAGACGACCGTGCTCTTCGAAAAGGGCGTGTACTGGTCGCACAACTATGAGAACACAGCTGCCATCGGCAGCATGGCGGTGTTGATCGGGTCGAGCGGCCGGCCGGGCCGGGCCATCAGCCGAATGGGAGGACATCAGCGGGGTGGCCAAAAGGGCGCCGGCTACCCGATGGACAAGTCCCCCCACGAATACAAGGGCAACAAGGTGGAGATGGACACCGAGCGCTGGTTCGCCGAAGGCAAGACCCGCTTCCGGTGGGTCGTCGGCACCAACTGGATCGGGGCCATGGGCTCGGCCCGGGCCCTGGCGGCCAAGGCCGAAGAGCTGACCTCGGTCGGCCCTCCGGTCACGTCCACCGACCCCGACATTGCATTCGAGGAACTGACCGCCCGCATGGACAATGGCGGGACCGTGATCGTCCACCAGGAGATCTACGAGAACGACTCGACCCCGTTCGCCGACATCATTCTGGCGGCCGGGGCCTGGGGCGAAGACAACTATGCGCGCAACAATGCCGAGCGGCGGCTGCGGTTGTACGAGAAGATCTCCGATCCCCCCGGCGAGGCCAAGCCCGACTGGCAGATCTTTGCCGCAGTGGGCCGAGCGATGGGCTTCGAGGGATACGACTGGGCCGACACGAACGAGATCTTCGAGGAGGCGGCGCCCCGCTCGAGCGGTGGACGGCGCGACTACCTGGCACTGGTGGAGAAGGCCCAGGCCGACGGCGTCAGGGGCCATGACCTGCTGCGCACGTTCGGCAACACGGGCCTGCAGACGCCGCTGTCGCTGGAGGGAGGCGAGCTGGTCGAAACCGTTCGCCGGCACGCTGATCTCAAGTTCAATTCGGACTCAGGCAAAGCGAACTTCGTGCTGGCGGATTGGGAGGCGGTCAAGGAGCGCAACGCCATCGTCGGCCCCGTGGGCGACGAGCTGTGGGTGACCAACGGGCGGGTGAACGCCCTGTGGAACAACCTGTCGGACTTCGTCCGCCGTCGGATCTCACAGGATCGCTGGCCGATGAACTTCCTCGAGATCTCGCCGAATGACGCCAACGCTCGCGGCGTCGTGTCGGGCGATCTTCTCTCCATCGAGTCGGACAATGTCATCGACCAGTTGGGCAACAAGACGACGGGCGGGTTCACGGCGGTGGCCTACGTGTCGGACATCGTTCCCGACGGGGTGACCTACTCGTACTTCTTGTATCCCGGCCAGCCCGCCAACTCGGTGACGCCCGGCGACAGCAACCTGCAGCCGATCAACCTGCGATACAACTTCAAACTCGGCAAAGGACGAATCAAAAAGATCGGTACCACCGATCTGGCCGAGACGATGTCCTTCGCTCCCCGCAACCTGGTGCCTGGCTAGACACGGGTAGCCCTAGGGGGTCGTGAACACGGGTGGCCTACGGGGTCGATAGATTGTCGGCTCCATGGAAGCCACCTTCGACCGGCCGGCGCGCCGCCGGGCCATCCTCGATGGAATCCGGGCGATCACGCCGCTGATCGTCCCGGGGATCCCCTTCGGTTTGGTGCTCGGCGTTCTGATCGCCGATTCGGACCTGGTCGGCAACCTCGCCGGCTGGGCCTCCAGCTGGATCGTGTTCGCCGGATCCGCCCAGTTCGCCGGGATCCTCGTGCTGCAGGCCGGTGGAGGGGTCGCCATTGCGGCCACCACGATGATCGTGGTCAACGCCCGCCATGTCATGTACTCGGCCGCCCTCGCCACCCGCTATCGGGAGACCCCCCGCTGGTTCAAATTCGCCGGGCCCTATGTCCTGGTGGATCAGCTGTTCGCCGTCGCCGATCCGCTCCCCGCCGAAACCACCCCGGAGTATCGCACCTGGTTCCACATGGGGGCCGGGGTGTTCACCTGGCTCCTGTGGCAGATCTGGGTGACCATCGGGGTGCTGGCCGGCAACGTGATACCGGCAGACTGGTCCCTCGACTTCGCAGTACCGCTCTTGTTTCTGGGCCTGCTGGTCCTCGGCTTGCGCAACCGGCCGGCCATCGTGGCCGGTCTCGTGGGTGGGTTCGTGGCGGTGGCCGGCGACGCTCTTCCCAGCCGTCTCGGTCTCTTGCTCGGCGGGTTGGGCGGCATGGCGGCCGGGGGATTGGCGCAGTGGCTGCTCGAACGCCGGGAGGAACGATGACGGCGTGGCTGGCCTTCATCTTGGGGGGATTGGGCACCTACCTGATGCGTTTCAGCTTCATCGGCATTCTGGGTGACCGACGGATGCCGATACCGGTCGCCCGGGCGCTCAACTACGTCGGTCCGGCCGTGTTTGCCGCCATCGTGCTGCCGGCGGTATTCGGCGATGCCGGAGTCGCCCGGCTCTGGACACCCGATCCCCGTCTGCTCGCTTCCCTCGTCGCCGGATATGTGACGTGGCGCACCAAGAACATCCCCCTCATGCTGGTGATCGGCATGGTGGCGCTGTGGCTGCTGCAGTGGTCGGGCTGGTTCGGCTAGCCCTGGGCGACGAGTTTTTCCAGCATCAATTCGGGGAACTCACGCTCTAGCGCCGCCAGGGCATATTCGCTCTCGAACAGCGCCAGCAGCTCACCATTGCGCCGCTCGACCACTTCAGCCGATCGGCGTCGCTGGAGAAACACTGCCGAATCGGAGTCTGTCCGCCGGGCCAGACTGAACGCGGTCGGCCGTAGGACGGCCGCGGCGCCGAACTCGTGCTCGAGACGGTGGCTGGCGACCTCGAACTGGAGCGGGCCGACGGCACCGAGAATCGGCTCGCGGTCCCCCACCGCCTCTCGCCGCAGGACCTGAACGACTCCCTCCTCGTCGAGCTGGGCGATTCCGGAGCGGAACTGCTTTGAACGCGATGTGTCGGCCACCCGCGCCAGCTGAAAGTGGTTCGGGGCAAAACCGGGAATCTCGGGCCACACCACGGGAGCGTCGACGTAGACGGCATCGCCCACCCTGAAATCGGCTGCGTTCACCAGCCCCACGACGTCCCCCGGCCACGCCTCCTCCACGGTCTGACGATCCTGTCCCTTGACCGTATGCGCATATTTGGTGGCGAAGGGGCGGCCGGTGGGGCCGTGGGTCACCACCATTCCCCGCTCGAAGCGCCCGGAACACACCCGGATGAATGCGATCCGGTCCCGGTGGGATCTGTCCATGTTCGCCTGCACTTTGAACACGAGGCCGCTGAAGGGAGCATCGAGCGGACGGATGTCGCCGGCCCGGTTTGGCCGGGGTGACGGAGCCGGCACCACTTCCGCCAGCCCTTCGAGGAGCATCCCCACGCCGAAGTTCGTGAGCGCCGAGCCGAAGTACACGGGGGTCTGGTACCCGCTCGTGAACCGGTCTCGGTCGAAGCTGCGGCCGATGGCGTCGAGCAGGGCCACCCCGTCGCAGGCCGAAACCCACTCGTCCCCCTCCTCGGCCGCCGCCGCATCGGCCGGGACGACCTCTTGGGGGGCGATGGTGGCGCCGCGGTCCGTGCGGCTATAACGAACAAACTCACCGCTGCGGCGATCGATCACCCCTTTGAAGTTCCCGGCGTAGCCGACCGGCCAGGTGATGGGGGCCGGCTCCAGCACCAGCACCTCTTCGATCTCGTCGAGGAGCTCGAGCGCATCCAACCCGGGGCGATCCCATTTGTTGATGAACGTGACGATGGGAATCTCGCGATCCCGGCACACCTCAAACAGCTTCCGCGTCTGATGCTCGATGCCCTTGGCCGCATCCAGGACCATGATGGCGGCATCGGCGGCAGAAAGGACGCGGAACGTGTCCTCGGAGAAGTCGCCGTGTCCCGGCGTATCCAGCAGGTTCATCACGAGATCCCGGTATGGGAACTGAACCACCGTCGACGTGATGGAGATGCCGCGCTCCTGCTCCATCTCCATCCAGTCGGAGGTGGCCGACCGCCGCCCCTGCTTGGCCTTGACCGCGCCGGCGCCTGCGGTCAACAAACCGGAATACAGCAGGAGTTTCTCGGTGAGCGTGGTCTTGCCGGCGTCCGGGTGCGAGATGATCGCAAACGTGCGGCGTCGATCGGCCTCGAGTAGGGGGGACATGAGGCGTAAGTATGGCGCGCCGACGGGATTGGGCCGACACTTCCGGCCCGGTGGGTTTCGGCCTGTCAACGAACGGGTACCAGCCCCGCATGGATGAGCAAGAACGAATGGGAATCCGGGACCGCTTCCGGGAGGCCACCAACATGGCGCCGGCTGAGCTGGAGCAGTGGCTCGAGACCGAGGAGTCGAAATCGGTGGGAGATGCCGACGAGGGCGAGAGCACGGGACACGCCTCGGGCCGGCGCATCGTCGATATCAAACGGCGAACGGTCGACGAGCTCGACGACAGCGACCACGAGCACATGCAGAAAGTGGTCGGCTACATCCGGCGGCACCTGGCCCAACGGCCCGGGGGCGACGTCGAAGACACGCCGTGGCGGCATTCCCTGATGAACTGGGGCCACGATCCGCTCAAATCCTGACCGGAGGCCGGCAGGCGAACAGCCTCAGCCGACGGTGAAGCCCCCCATGACCGGAATCGACTTCCGATAGGGTGGCGCCATGACGTTCATTCTCATCAGCAACGATGACGGGATCGATTCGCCCGCGCTCCCCGCTCTGGTCCGAGCCCTCGTGCCCGTCGCCGACCGGGTGGAAGTCGTCGTGCCGGACGGCGAGCGAAGCTGGATCAGCAAGGCGATCACACGCCATGACGATGTGCGTGTCCGGGAAGTGACCATCGAAGGCATCAGAATGACGGCGACATCTGGCAGCCCGGCCGACAGCGTTCAGCTCGGAGTCCACAACCTGTTCGACCGCCGCCCGGACCTGGTGGTGAGCGGCATCAACATCGGCAGCAACTACGGCTCGGCCTTCACGATGGGGAGCGGAACCGTGGGGGCCGCCTTCGAGGCCGCCATCTCCGGCATTTCCTCCATTGCCCTGTCCGCAACCAGCCAAGGTGAACCGTTTCGAGATTGGGCGGCCCGGATGCGGCATCCGGAATCCGTCACCATATGGGACCGTTTGGCCGCGGTCAGCCGGGAGATCGTCTCCGACGTGCTCGAGCATGGAATGGGCGAGGAGACCGATGTGCTCTCGGTGAACATGCCGGATCACGCGACCAGCGATACGCCTCGCCGCGTCACCGCTCTCGCCGACACCCGCTATTCCTCGTTGTTTCAGCGCCACGGGGACAACCTCTACCGGCACGACTGGACCGCCAACACCATCGACCACCGGGGCAAGACGGACGGCACCGACGTCCACACCGCCCGGCAGGGATTCATTTCGATCACGCCGCTGCGGCTGGCCGGCTTGGGTCACGCCATCGACCACCTGGCCGAGGTGTTCCACCGCCCCTGACCGGGCCACCCAGCCCTTCTCAGCCCACCCAGCCGTCCTGCCGGGGCGCTGGTTTCTGCTTGGGCCGCTTGCGCCGGAAGGCAATGCTCCCGAAACCGCTGATCACGGCAATGTAGAACCCGAGGTCGTACCACCAGCCGGTGTTGTTCGGTTCATAGACACGGATGTCGCCGTCGAACAGTTGCCAGATGAGGGCAATGGGCGCAATCCAGCCGTGCCAGATGCCATGAAAGAAGTTGGCCGGGCGCTGCGGGCTCTCGAACTCAGCCGACCCCGCGGCACAGGCGGCCAGCACGAGGGCCAGGAACGCCAGCAACCACAGCCTTCGGCGCACGTCAATCCTCCTGGGGGGCTGCAGCCGCCATCTCGGCGATGTCGGCCACGATGTCGGCGTTGGCGAGCGTGGTGACGTCACCTAACTGGCGGTTCTCGGAGATGTCGCGCAGCAGGCGTCGCATGATCTTTCCCGACCGGGTCTTGGGCACGTCGGGTGTGAACACGATGCTCTTGGGCTTGGCAATGGCCCCGATCGAGTTGGCGACGTGATCCCGTAGCTCGGCGATGAGGTTCTCGTCGCCTTCCACGCCGCCGATCAGGCTGACAAAGGCGGCGATCGCTTGGCCAGTCAACTCGTCCTTGCGGCCCACCACCGCCGCCTCCGCAACGGCCGGGTGTGCCACGAGCGCCGACTCCACTTCCATCGTGGAGATGTTGTGCCCGGACACCAGCATGACGTCGTCGGTACGGCCCAACAGCCAGATGTATCCGTCTTCGTCCCGCTTGGCGCCGTCACCGGCGAAGTAGAGGCCGGGAAACCGCGACCAGTATGTGTCGATGTAGCGCTGGTCGTCGCCCCAGATCGAGCGGAGCATCGACGGCCACGGACCCCGGATCGCGAGAAAGCCACCGCTGCCCTTGGGCACGGAGTTGCCGTCGTCGTCGACCACATCTGCCTGAATGCCCGGCATCGGCAGCGTGGCGGTACCCGGCTTGGTCGTGGTCACCCCTGGCAGCGGCGAAATCAAGATGGAACCCGTTTCGGTCTGCCACCAGGTGTCGACGATGGGGGTGTTGCGGTAACCGATGTTCTCGTGGTACCAGATCCAGGCCTCCGGGTTGATCGGCTCGCCCACCGTCCCGAGCACCCGGAGCGTGGAGAGGTCGTGCTTCTGGGGATGCTCGACGCCCCACTTCATGAAGGCGCGAATGGCAGTGGGGGCGGTGTAGAACTGGGTGACACCATATTTCTCGATGACCGACCACAGTCGGTCTCGCTCGGGGAAGTCCGGGGTGCCCTCATACATGACGCTCGTGGTCCGGTTGGCGAGGGGGCCGTAGACGATGTAGGTGTGGCCGGTAACCCACCCGATATCGGCCGCGCACCAATAGACGTCTGTCTCGGGTTTGATGTCGAAGACGTAACTATGGGTTGAGGTGGCCCCGACCAGGTATCCGCCGGTGGTGTGCATGATGCCCTTGGGCTTGCCGGTGGTGCCCGAGGTATAGAGGATGTACAAGAGGTCTTCGGCGTTCATCGACTCGGCCGGACAGTCGGTCGAATGGTCGGAGATCAGGTCGTTCCACCAGACGTCCCGCCCTTCCTGCATGTCGACCTCATTGCCGGTCCTCCTCAGGACGACGCAATGACGGATACGATCGGTGCGCTCCATGGCGGTGTCGGCCGCCTCCTTGAGAGGCACGATTCCGCCCCGCCGCCAGGCACCGTCGCTGGTGATCAGAACGTGGGCATCGGCATCGTCGACGCGATCGACGATGGCGTCCGAGGAGAAGCCTCCGAAGATGACCGAATGAGCGGCGCCGATCCGGGCGCACGCCAGCATGGCGATGGCGAGCTCCGGCACCATACCCATATAGATCGCCACGCGATCGCCCCGCTCCACCCCGAGGGACTTGAGGCCGTTGGCAAAGCGTCCGACCTCGTCGGCCAGGTCCTGGTAGGTCAGGGTGCGGGTGTCACCGGGCTCGCCTTCCCAGTAGTACGCAACCTTGCCGCCGTGCCCGGCCTCGATGTGCCGGTCGAGACAGTTGTAGGTCACGTTCAGCTCACCATCGGTGAACCACTTGAAGAAGGGCGGGTTGGAGTCGTCGAGCACCACCGATGGCTCCTTGAACCAGCTGACCCGCGACTTGGCCTCGGAAGACCAATATCCGAGTGGATCTGCCGCAGCCCGTTCGTGGATGCCGGGCTGGGCGTTGGCCTGCGCCGTGAACTCGGATGCGGGAGGAAAGGTCCGCTCCTCCTTGAGCAGGTTCTCGATCGACGTCTCATCCATCAGCGGCTCCCTTCCTGATCGTCGGACCCAAGCTATCGCGTTTGCCCCCGCGGTACCTGCCCATTCGGCCAAGGCCGTCGGCGCTCGACCAGTACAGCTCACACGATACGTGAGCGGACACATAGGGCCATCGGGAGCCGGTGGCTGTGACCGATACCGGGGCTATTCGGCGATCCTCATTCGCAGGTATTCGTTGACGCGGATCAACCGCAGCAGGACGCGAATCACGAGAGGCAACGCCGGACGTGCGTCGCGGCGGTCGATCAGCCCGGGATTGGTCAGTTGGTGGGTCTGGCCCCGATATTCGATCGTCGCTTCTCCCGACGCAAACACGTTTTTGACCCAGTCCGTTCCTGCTCCGTAGGTGAGGGCAAACACGAATCCGTCCTCGTGCCGAAAGGCGTTGACGGGAATGTGATAGCGGCGTCCGGTGGAGCGGCCAACGTGTGAGAGCCGGGCGAGTGGAGGGAACCGGGTGAGCGGCAACATCCATCGGTTCGTGTATCGACGGTTGAACGACGCCAACCAGCCAGGGAACGGCACGGTTCAGCCCGAGGGGGGGTCGTAGGGACTCTCGGCCGGCTGCAAGTGTAGATCCTCGTCGTCGTAGGGATGGGCCCGCGCCACCTGCTCGTCGAGCACCACACCGAGACCCGGGGCGGTCGGGGGAATCACGTAGCCGTCCTGCCATTCGATCGGTTGTTCCAGTAGCTCGGCGTGGAATCCGCTCCAATCGAGGATGCCTTCGAGGATCAGGAAATTGGGGAGGGTGGTCGCCAGCTGAATGTTGGCAGCACCCACCACCGGTCCGCAATACAGGTGGGGGGCGATCTGGGCGTGATGGACCTCGGCGATCGCCGCGATCTTCTTTCCTTCGAGGATCCCGCCGGCCCGCCCCAGGCTCGGTTGCAGGATCGAAGCGGCCCCGGCCATCAGCACGTCGGCGAATTCGTGCTTGGTCGTGAGCCGCTCGCCGGTGGCGATCGGGATGCTCGTCTGCTGTGCCACTCTCGCCATCTCACGGGGGTTGGTGGCAGGGGTCGGCTCTTCGAACCAGAGCGGATCGTAGGGCTCCAACCGGCGGGCAAGTCGCACGGCGCCCGCAGCGGTGAACTGGCCGTGCGTTCCAAAGAGGATGTCGGCCCGGGATCCGACCGCTTCGCGGACCAGTCGCACCATCGTCTCCGATCGGTCCAGGTCTTCCAGGCTCGGTTGATGCGGGTCGAAAACGGTGTAGGGGCCGGCCGGATCGAACTTCACGGCCGTGAAGCCTCTTTCGACCTCTTCGGCCGCACGGGAGGCTGCCACATCCGGATCGGCGTAGACGTCGGCCGGGTCCCCCGGTTTCGGGTATAGGTACGTATAGGAGCGGAGCCGCTCGTGAACGCGACCCCCCAACAGGTCATAGACAGGGCGGTCCAGGGCCTTGCCGACAATGTCCCAACAGGCCATTTCGAGGGCGCTGATCACGCCCAGCAGCGTGATGTCGGGCCGGGAGGCGTAACCGCTCCCATAGATGCGATGCCAGATCGCCTCGATGTCCGAGGGCCGATGGCCGATCACGTGACGGTCCGCCACATCCTCGATCATGGATGCCACGATGTGTGGCCCGACGGTGGCCACATACGCCTCCCCGATGCCGGAGATCCCGTCATCCGTGACGAGTTTGACGAAGATGAAATACCGCCCGCCGAAGTGGGGCGGCGGGTTGGCGACTACAAACGTCTCGCAGCCGGTGACCTTCATGAAACGAGATTAGGCCAGAGCCTCGTCCCCGGCCTGGTCGGCATATGCCCAGGCCCGGCTGAAGTGATCAGCTGCCTCGTTCGTATCACCCGACTGCGCGCTTGCGCTTCCATTTGCGTAGGCGGCCTCTGCCTCGGCGAGCAGTTCGGCGGCCGGGGGACACGTTCCGCGACAGAGCCCTACCGCGAAGGCTGCATCTGCCAACTCCACAGCGGCCTGGGCCTGGACCTCACCGAGCACGTCGGCCTCGATGTCGCTCAGCTCATCCAGGTCGACGGCGTCCCTGTCCGTTCTTTCGACCGCCCGCTCCGTCTCCTCGGCCGCCTTCGACAATCGCTGCATGATCTGCACATCGTCTGCCCGCAGCCCGTCCCAGTGTTCATCGTCGAGCGCCTGCTGCAACTGCGCCCGGGCCCGCCTCACGTGGCGTGCCGCCCGCCCATTGACGTCGATGTCGTCCAGGCGCCGGGCCAGCTGCTCCACGAGCGGCGGCCCCCCGAGTTCCGGACGAGGCGGAATCGGAACGGGGAGCGGGTAGGGATCAGGAATGGGATCCGGCAGTGGGATCGGATCCGGCAGCGGTGATCGGGCCAGCAAGCCCAGGACCGCCTGTCGATAGGCACGGGCCATGGCGGCCTGCCCGTCTTTGCCCGGATGCACGCCGTCGACGAGATCGCCGAGCGCCACGACCCCATCGAGATCTACCAGGGCGATCCGGCTCCGCTCGGTGGTCAGTTGGCCTGCCAGGCCCCTGATCATCTCGTTGAGTTCGGGGATGCGTTCGCTGCAGACCAGCCCGAGATCGCAAGGGATGAGCGTAGACAGCACCACGCCGACGTCGGGGTTGGAACGGCGCAGGCTGGCAACGAGGTCGGCCAGATGCCGGCGGGAGACCTCGACGTCGTAGTCCGGATTCGGGTCCGACGGATCCGCGCCCACCACCCCCGGGGGAGGCGGCCCCCAGATGTCGTTCGTCCCGACGTGCAAGATGGCGATGTCGGGGCGCACAACGGCCTCGGAGGCGGTGACTCTGGCCGCGATTTCACCACTCCTGGCTCCGCTCCACGCCTGGTGGTCCTGGTCGAAGTTCGGGTCGGCCGGTTCCCCGTCACAACAGACACCGGTACGGGTTCCCACGAAATCGACTTTCAATCCGTCTGACACGAGATCGTTGTAAAGAAAGAACCGGTACGTGTATTCGCCCGGATTGCCCTCGGTGATCGAATCGCCGACTGGCACGATCTCCACGAGACCGTCATCCGGCGGAGTCGCCAGCTTGCCATTTACGGCGACGCCGTTTCCGGCCACCGCCCATTCGACGATCCCATCCGGTGTCTGGTAGTGCAGCACCCCTGCCCGCACGACGGCATTGCTGTCGAATCCCTGGCCCCAGTCGCCGGCGACGAGCTGATCGCCGGGGACACCGAGGTAGGTGTCGACGTCGGGCGGGCCCGCCGTCAACGTCGTCCGCCAGTACACCCGGGCCGTGAGCGGGTCAAAGAATCCGATCGAGTCCTTCCCATCTCCGTTGAAATCGGCTGCGAACGGAACGTGTCCCGGGTCGCCGAAGGAGAACTCGAAATCGGCAAATCCGGTGGCCAGCTTGTTGCTGACGTACAGGGTGCCGCCCCGGTGGATGGCGAGGGTGGTGCAGCCATCGCCGTCCCAGTCGCCTGCCACCGGCACATCACCCGGGTTGCCGTAGAAGAAGTCATAGTCCGCCACCCCGAAGTCGTTGGTGTTGCGCACGTAGACGAAGCCGTTGACCGGTCGGTACATTCCTACCGTGGCCTCTCCCTGGCAGTCCCAGTCTCCCATCATGGGCACGTCACCCGGATTGCCGTAATAGAAGGTGTCGACATCTCCGTTGGGATGGGTCAACGTCCAAATCCCCGTATTCGGATCGAAGATGCCGACCCCATCGGCCTCGGCAGCCCACGCCGTGGCGGTTCCCGCCAGCGTGACCGCGATGAACACCGCCGCGATGAAGAAGACCTGCCTGATCCAGCGCATTTCCCAAACCTCCGTTTACCCGACCTCATTCAACCAACCTCTGCCCGCTTTGTCATCAGTTGTGAGCAGCGTGGCCTGATGCCTCCGGCCAGCCGACAGGCGCGCGTCGGAGCTACGATCCTTCCGATGTCGGAGATCGTCCGATTCCTTCACATCCTGTCAGCCGCCGTGTGGGTAGGTGGACTGATCACGCTCGGTGTGCTGGTGGGCGCCCTCCGAAGATCGGGGGCTCACCGCGACGACCTGCGCGCAATGGCCCACGCCTTCCGCGGTCTGTGGTGGGGTGCCACCGCCGTCGCCATCATCACCGGCGTGTTGGGACTTGCTCAATCAGGAGGTATCCCGACCGACGATTCCGGTTACGTGGGGCGCCTGCTCGTCAAGCTGGCACTGATCGGCGTCGCCGTCGTGCTGGCCCTCGTGCATTCGACGTTCGGTCGCAGCGCCTCCGGCGCCGCCCGGGGAGCCCTCCAGGGCGCCAATCTCGTCGTGGCGCTGGGGGTCATCGGGGCCGCGGTCTGGCTGTAGCGCGTGCTACCGAAACACCTGTTCGCCGCCTGCCTGACCGCCGGACTGGCGCTGACTTCGTGCGCAGCCAACACGGCCGAAACGGTCCGCTCGTCCGAGCCGGCCACGTCAACGGCACAAACCATGACTGCTACCCAGCCGGAACAGACGTCCATCACGACGACAGCCCCGGCCACGACGCCGGCCCCGGCGCCGACCACGACCCTGCTGGGCAGACCTGCTCCCGCCTGGCTGGGGACGCGAGTCGTCCCGCTCGACGAGAACGGCGAGGGCATCTCCCAGCCAACCCCGACCGAGCTGCTCGACCGGCGCTTCCACACCGTCGATTTGCTGCCACCCCCGGCAGACGACCGCTTCCACTCGACGATCGGTCCCGTCCCCGAGGACGTCCTCGCCCGTTCCACCTGGAATCAAGAATGCCCGGTGGGCGTGGAGGAGCTCAGCTACCTCACGGTGAGCTTTTTCGGATTCGACGGAGTGTTCCATACCGGCGAGCTGATCGTCAACGCAGCATGGGCGGAGGAGATCGAGCACGTATTTCGCCGCCTCCACGAGGAGCGCTATCCGATCGAACAAATGCAGGTCGTGACCGTCGAGATGGATGAGGCGCTCCCCACCGGCGACGGCAACAACACGAGCAGCTTCACCTGCCGTACTGCAGTCGGCGAGGGCAGCTGGTCGATGCACGCGTTCGGGTTGGCCGTCGACATCAACCCCTTCCACAACCCGTATGAGAAAGGCGAACTGGTGTTACCGGAGTTGGCGACCGCTTACGCCGATCGAGAGCAGGCACTGCCCGGGATGCTGTTCGCCGACTCGGTGGCGGTGACAGAGTTCGAGAACATCGGCTGGGTGTGGGGCGGCAACTGGCGCACCCTCAAGGATTACATGCATTTCTCTTCCAATGGACGCTGACCCGAGGGGCCGAAGACCAGTTTGGAGCGGCTCTCGAACGCGAACACGAGGTTGAAGCGGCTCTCGAACGCGAACACGAGGTTGAAGCGGCTCTGGCGCTCCAAACCAAGGAACCCGAACGGTCCCAATCTCGCAAAGAACCCGCAGGGTTCCCGGACTACATGCACTTCTCTTCGAATTAGCCACGTAGAGCGAAGCACGATTTGGGGAGCCCCTTCACACACGAGAACGAGCTCGAGGGAGGCCTCCACGACGGAAGTTCCCACGAGATTGGGAACCCGAAGGGTTCCCAATCTCGCAAGGAACCCGCAGGGTTCCCAAGAGGGGAAACCGGTTTGGTCGAGGCGGCTGGGAACCCGAAGGGTTCCCGTACGATGAAGAGGTCATGCCGTTCAGTAGCGTTCGCAACCTCGTCGTGTTCGTATTGATTCTTTTGGTCCTGCGCCGTTTTCTGGGCTTTCAGATATCGATCGTCGGCAGCGTGGCGTTGACAATCGTGGTGTCGATGATCGTGAACCGGCTCGACGCCCGCCGGGACCGCGATCAGCTGTAGCGGTTGTAGCCCTCGTCGCGCAGGAAACCGATCACGGTCATTCCCAGCTCGGCCGCCAGCTCGATGGCCAGTGACGATGGCGCCGACACCCCGCACACGACCGGGATTCCGGCCACGGCAGCCTTCTGCGCGATCTCGAACGACACCCGGCCCGACACCATCAGAATCAGGTCGGCGAGCGGCCAGCGCTCCCGCGCCAGGCTCCCGATGGCCTTGTCGACTGCGTTGTGCCGTCCGACGTCCTCGCAGGTGACGACCCGGGTGCCGTCCAACTCGAACAACGAGGCGGCGTGGAGTCCTCCGGTGGTCGCAAACGCGCGCTGGGCGGGCCGCATCTTGCCGGGCAAGCTCATGATGAGCTCGTGATCCAGCTCCGGCGCCTGGGATACCGGTGCCGCGGTAAGCCGCACCGCGTCGATCGACGCCTTTCCGCAGACCCCGCACGATGACGAGGCAAACAAGTTCCGACGGAACTGCTCCGGGTCGACCGAGATCCCCTGCGCAAACCGAATCTCGTATCGATCACCCTGATCGTCACCGGGAACGGGCACGATGGCCTCGACCTCATGTGGGTGGATGGCGATGGCCTCGGTGAGGGCAAAGCCCAGTGCGAGCGCTTCATCATCACCCGGCGTCCGCATCAAGACGGCGATCGGCACCTTGCCCAGCCGAAACTCGATTGGCAGCTCAACCACGACCTGATCGGTGACTGAGGAGACGACGCCACCGCGTACCCGGGTGACATCGACCGGACGGGTGGCGTCAGTCATCTGCCGATTGGATGTGCTCCCACCCAAATCGTCCCTTGATGCATAGGTGGCCACGCGTAACCGAGTGGTCCTCCGGTGAGGTGACCTTGACGACCCGGTTGTCTTGCACATGCAGGTCGAGATTGCACCCGACCCCGCAGAACGAGCACACGGTCCGGGTCACCGTCTGGGCTTCCTCGTCCCAGGTCCCGGCCAATCGCATCTTCCACTCGGACATCGGCATGAGGGCACCCGTGGGGCACACGCCGATGCAGTTGCCGCAGAACACGCAGGCCGATTCGGGCAACTCGACGGCAAACTCGGTGGCGATGCGGGCATCGAATCCACGGCCGGCGACCGCGATGGCGAAGGTGTTCTGGGCGTCCTCCCCGCAGGCCTCCACACACTTGTAGCACAGGATGCATTTGGCGTAGTCGCGCATGTACAGGTCGTTGTCGATGCGTGGCGGCTCGGCCACCGTCGCCGCCTCGGTGCCGTCGGTCCCATGGTGATGGCCGGGTTCGGCGGCGTCCCGCTCACCGGGCGCGGCCGGTCCCGCCGGCGGACCAAACCGGGACGGATCGGCTTCGTAGCGGGCCATCCACTCGTCCATTCCCGCCAGCTCCATGTTCACCGACGAGCCGAGCAACTCGAGCACCAGCCTCCGATTCTCACGCACCCGCCCCGAATCGGTGCTCACCTCCATCCCGGCCTCTGCCTTTCGCGAACACGCGGGTACCAGAGTCCGGCTGCCCTCCACCTCCACCACACATACCCGGCACGCATTCACCGGCGTCAACGTCTCTCCGAAGCAGAGCGTGGGGGTTTCGATACCGGCTTCCCGACAGGCGTCCAGGAGCGTCGAGCCCTCTTTCACCGATACGGTGTTGCCGTCGACCGAAACCTCCACTTTGCGGGCGGGAGGACCGACGTGGGTCCAGGTAGTGGTGTCAAAGGTGGTCATGTGTCGAGCACTCCCACCTCGAAAGCTGATTGCACCGCCTCGGCGGCGAGTTGGCCGAGGCCGCAGATCGAGCTGTCGCGCAGGACCATTGCCAGGTCGTCCAGCACCTCACGCTCATCCGAGCCCGCCTCCATCCGCGCCAAAGCCTCTTCCTGGCGTACCGTTCCGACCCGGCACGGAACGCATTGGCCGCACGACTCATCGCGGAAGAATGCCGCCACCCGACGCACCGCCGCCCCCATGTCAGCACTCTTGTTGAACACCATGATCGCCCCTGATCCCAGCGTCCCCCCCGCCTCGCTCAAGTGCTCGAACGTCAGCGGCACGTCGAGCCGATCGAGCGGGAGGAAACGCCCGGCGGCGCCCCCCATCAGGATCGCACGCAGCTCACCTGACACGCCGCCCGCCATGTCCAGCAATTCCTCCATGGTGGTTCCGAACGGGACCTCGTACACGCCCGGATTCGTAACTGCCCCGGACAGGCAGAACAGCTTGGTACCGTTGGAACCATCGGTGCCGGAGGCGGCAAACTGCAGACCTCCCCCGAGCAGGATGAGGGGAACGTTGGCCAGGGTTTCCACGTTGTTGATGACTGTCGGCTTGCCGAACAAGCCGACGTCGGTCGGAAAGGGAGGCTTGGAACGCGGCTCGCCTCGGTATCCCTCGATGGAGTTGAACAGCGCCGTTTCCTCTCCGCAGATGTATGCGCCGGCTCCTCGCCGGATCTCGATGTCGAAGCTGACGCCCGTTCCCAGGATGTCTTCCCCCAGCAGGTCTCTCGCCCGGGCCTGCTCGAGGGCGCCGGCGAGCAAGGCCTCGGCCACGGGATACTCGCCGCGAATGTACAAATATCCCTTTTCGGCCCCGATGGCGTAGCCGGCAATCGTCATGGACTCGATGACGACGAATGGGTCGCCCTCCAGGATCACCCGATCCTTGAACGTACCGGTTTCGGACTCGTCGGCGTTGCACACCACGTATTTGGGACGGCTCGGATGGGCCGCTGCGCCCTGCCATTTGATCCCCGCCGGGAACGCTGCACCTCCCCGACCCCGCAACGAGGCGTCGCTCACTTCGCGCAGCACCGCGGCCGGGCCCAGCTCCATTGCCAGCCGGAGGGCCTCGTATCCACCGTGGCGTCGATACGAGTCGATGTCGGCCGGATCGGCCACGCCCACCCGGCGCAACAACCGCAGGTCTGGATTCCCCTGCTGGGGCGCACCCAGTGCCGGCGCGGCGAAACCGGTCTCGCCACTCAGGGCCGACACGACGGTGGCGGCGGCGGCGGGCGCGATCACCCGGTTCTGCCCCCCGGCCGTCTGCACGAAGACAGCCGAACCCTTCTCACATTGGCCAAGGCACGGGCTCGTCAGCCACATCGAGTCGCCGTTGGGCCGGCCGGCGGGGCCGGTGATGGCCACGAGCTGGTCGATCATCGACATGACCCCGGCAGCACGGCAGGCGGTGTCGTCGCAGACATGGGCGACGATGGGTGGCCGTTCTTGGACGCTCAGCAACGCATAGAACGTGGCGACACCATAGGCCTCGGCCGGGGGGACGTTGAGCCGCTTGCAGATGTAGTTGAGCGCTCCCGGGCTGATCCAGCCGATGGCGTCCTGCACCGCGTGAAGTGCCGGAAGCAGCTCGTCCCGACGTTCACGAGCGAGGCGACCGATGCGGGCGACGCGTTCGTCCGCTCTCGTGTGGTTGCCCCCTTCCCAGCCCGAGGCGGCGGGGCCCAGCACGCTGTAGATGGCCACGCGTTCTGCCGCGGTGGCCTCCGCCGTCATGAATTTGACATCCATCAGCGGTCGGCGTCTTGGCTGGGAACCCGGATGCGCTCGACGCGGATCGCAGTTGCTTTGAACTCGGCGGTGCCGGATTTTGGATCCCAGGCGTCGGAGGTCAACACGTTCGTATCGACGTCGTCGGGGAAATGCGGCGTCATGAAGGCAAGACCCGGACGCAACCCCCGATCGAATCGCACCGGCGCCTCGACCACGCCGCGTCGCGACACGATCCGAACGCGTTCGCCTTCCTCCACCCCGAGGTCGGCTCCGTCTTCGGGGGCGAGGTCGAGTGTCTCTTCGCTGCGCAGAGGGGAGCTGTAGCCGATCGACTGCACTCCGGAGTTGAACGAATCGAGCCGCCTTCCCGTCGTGAGCCGAATCGGGAATTCCTCATCCAGTTCGTCGAGCGGAGGCGAGTGGACGACGGCGGAGAAGGGCGCGGGAGGCCCCCCGATCGGATCGTCCCACAACCGGGAGTGGAGAAACAGCTCTCCGGGATGATCCTCATCCGGGCAGGGCCACTGGATCCCTCCCAGCTCCTCGAGGCGCCGGTACGACATACCGGCATGCATTGGAGACAATGAGCGCACTTCGTCCCACACCTCTTCAGCCGAAGGGTTGCCCCATTCGTGACCCATGGCTCGCGCCAGGTCCAACAAGATCCGAGAATCATCGCGAGCTTCTCCCGGCGGGTCGAGGGCCTTGCGTACGCGCTGGACGCGCCGTTCGCTGGAGGTCACGGTCCCCTCGGTTTCGGCCCAGCCGGCCGCCGCCGGCAGCACCACATCGGCGAGCTGGGCGGTCTTCGTCATGAAGATGTCCTGCACGACCATGAAATCGAGCCTCTTTAGGACGTCGACGGCGTGGGCGCTGTCGGCCTCGGACTGCGCAGGGTTCTCTCCGATGACGTAGAGGCTGCGCATCTCGCCCTTGTCCATGGCCTCGAACATCTGGGAGAGATGCCAGCCGTTCTCGGACGGGAGCCGGCTGCCCCAGGCCGCCTCGAACTTGCGGCGGATCGTGGGGTTCTCGACGTCCTGAAACCCGGGGAATTTGTTGGGTAGCGCCCCCATGTCGCCACCTCCCTGCACGTTGTTCTGGCCCCGAATGGGCACCAGCCCCGAACCGTACCGGCCGACGTGCCCTGTCAGGAGCGCCAGGTTGATGAGCGCCAGGACGTTGTCCGTGGCGTTGTGATGCTCGGTGATGCCCAGCGTCCAGCACAGCTGGGCCCGGGGCGCCTTGGCATACTCGTGGGCCAGCTGACCAATCGCCTCGGCCGGCACACCGGTGACCTCTTCAGCGGCCTCGAGTGTCCACGGCTCGACCGCCATCCGATACTCCTCGAACCCGGTGGTGGCCCGCTCGATGAACTCGCGGTTGTGCAATCCGGATCGGATGATCTCGCGACCGACCGCATGGGCGAGCGGTATGTCGGTTCCGACGTCGATGCCCAGCCAGACGTCGGCCCATTGCGCCGACTCGGAGCGACGGGGGTCGACTGCGTACAAGCGGGCGCCGTTGTGGATGCCTTGGAGGACGTGGTGAAAGAAGATGGGGTGGGCATTGCGCGCGTTCGAGCCCCAGAGGACGATGAAATCGGTGGTCTCCATCTCCTCGTATGAGCTGGTACCGCCTCCTGCTCCGAACACTGCCGCCAGACCGGCGACGCTAGGAGCGTGTCAAGTGCGGTTGCAGCTGTCCAGGTTGTTGCTCCCCATCACCACTCGTCCGAACTTCTGTGCCAAGAAGTTCATCTCGTTGGTCGCCTTGGAGCAGCTGAACATCCCGAAGGATTTGGCGCCGTGATCGTCGCGGACCTGCTGGAGCCCGCTGGCGACCACCGACAGTGCTTCCTCCCAGCCGGCCTGACGAAATCCGTCGCCTTCCCGGATCAGCGGGTGGGTCAAGCGCTCGTACCGTTTTCCCATTTCACCTCCTCCCGTCGTTGAGATACTACGCCCGAGCGCCGTCGGGGACACCCGCACGAAACCGCAAGATGACGTGGGAACCGCGACACCCGCCGCCGAAGCGATTGCCGCCGAAGCGATTGCCGCCGACAGCTTCCAGGCACCACATGGGCAAGCACGCCTCTACCGCAATGGTGTCTTGCAGAAGCACTGACCCGACTCGAGCGGAACCCCGACCCCGACCTGCCGAGAACAACGGTTACCGCTCTCCTACCCCACCGTAAAGGTGGTGCTGTGCATGGGTGAGATGTTGTTGCTCGTGTCCCACGACCAGGCGGCAATCTGGTAGCTGCCGTCAGCCAGGCCTGTCAGCGGATACGACCAGCTGTCGGTACCGACCGGATCCACCCACGACCAC